>NZ_LSMW01000010.1:0-211371 GCF_001566765.1 Pseudomonas sp. HUK17 | reverse complement strand
CGGTCCCAACCCGCTGGATGCCACCTTCGGCCCCGAGGTGGTGTTCCACAAGGCGCCCCCCCAGGCCAATACGTCCCCCCTTAGTGGTTTTCAGTTCTTCGGCGAGGTCGAGATCGACGGCAAGACTGCGGAATTGCAGGTCACCCTCAGGGATCAGGATGGCCGTCCGCAATTTACCCAGAAATTAAAGCCTATACAGAGCAATACCACCCCTATAGTATGATTTAATTATTGGAAGTCCCCCTGCACAGTAATCAAGAAGAAGCCGAAGTTCGCGCAAATGCTACAATCTGGTAGTTATCAGGTTGGAGTTGGCCATGCACGAAGACATCAAGAACGCGTTCGAAGACCTCAAGCTGAGCATCGCGACCTTCAACGAGCGCTGGCCAGGCAAGGTGGTGGCTGCCCGGGTCTGGCGGCTGCCTTTGTTGGCGCAGCAGCGAGTGCCGGATCACATCGCCGCAGAGGCTTTCGAGGGCAGCGCCGCGGTGGAGCTCACCCGCGACGCCTTGCTGGCTTTCCACCTGCAGCCAGGGCAGGCACCAGGCACCGTCAGTCGCTTGCCAGGCTATATCGCGCTGGCCGAGCCGTTGATGGAGGAGATCCTGGCCATCAATAGCTGCAAGGCGGCCTTCAGTGCCGCCATCGAGCAGACGCGTCTGGAGCTGGAACTGGCGCCCGAGGCGCGACCGCGCATCATGCGCAAGGCGCTGGGAGGGGCCTTCAATACCAAGCAGCTGATCCGCAAGGTGCACGGCTTTCCCGATCCGGTCCGCCAGCTGACCTTCACCTGGGCCGGTCATACCGCCGGAGGAGAGCGGGTAAAGGTGTCCAAGGTACGGGAACAACTGAAAACCCTGGCCATGGCGCGCGCCGACCGCGAGCGAATCGCCCTGGATCGCACCCCGGAATGGCAGGAACATCAGGCGCTCAATCGCATGGCGGATGACGACATCCTGGTCCGGCACAAGAAGATCGCCCCGCATCCACGGGCGATGCTCTGGTTCGGTGAGGAAAGCCGTTATGACGCCATGATCCACGCGAACCTGCCGGTCTTCGTGGTACCGGCCGAGGACGGCATGCAGGTCGTCGATCTGCGCGATTTCGACCGCACCCAGCGCGGCGCGCTGCGACCCGACATCAAGCCGCGTCGCGAGGTCCTGGCCACGCGGCTGCTCTACCTGCCTACCGACAATCCGGAACGTCCCGCCGCCCAGCGCAACAACGAGGCGACCCTCAAGCGCTCGACCTACAGTCGTTGAGGGTCAGTGGCGTTACCGAGGAGATGAATGTCGTAACCAGATCCTTCGCCGCCGAGTGAAAAGGTAACGAAATCCTCCGCAACAACTGCGTGAACGCCGAGCCCGAATCTATGAAACCTAGAAATTTCAATGACTTATGAATGTTGGCACGGCGAGTGCTTTATTACTGGCACAAGAACAATAAGATGCGCCGCTAACCGCCCACAACAAGAACAAGACGGCCAAGGCTCGCGAACCGATCATTTTGGAACTCGCCAGAGCGACCAAAGTAATCTGTTCACTTCCCACCTCCTTGGTGGGGCGTACCAAAGATCGATGACGTTGACGTCCGACAACAAGAACAAGAGGACAGCAGACGTACTTGAACAGGGGAGCCTTAGGGCTCCCTTTTTTCATGCCTGCCAAAACGCTCCAATACCACTTGCAAGACGTCAAGCAGCCACATCTAGCCCCGCCTGCCTTAAGCCCATCCCCCCGTCCTGAGAAAGCGTTGCCCTTGGCCGGTGCTCCCGTCCTTGTTGGCCTATGCTCACAGGAAGGGCGTCGCCAGAGAGGCTGACGACACGGCTTGGCTGGAAAGGGGAGCGGGTACTGGTGAGTTTGAACGTGATGGTAGTGGGAGCGTATGGAAATTTCGGCTCCATCATCAGCCGCCGTCTGTCGCGAGTGGACGGGATCGAGCTTGTGCTCGCAGGGCGCGGAGCGCAGATAGCCCAGTTGGCGCAGGAACTAGGCACCCGCTTTTGGCAGGGCGATGTGCTCGGCACTGACTTCGCCAAAGCGCTAAGCGCGTTCCAGGTCGGACTCGTCATTCACACTGCGGGGCCTTTTCAAGGGCAAGACTATGCGGTGGCCAGGGCCTGCATAGCCGTGGGCGCGCATTACTGTGATCTATCCGATGCACGGGAATTCGTCGCGGGCATCACCCAGCTCGACGAGTCCGCAAGGTCTCGCGGCGTAGCTGTGCTCAGTGGCTGCAGCTCTGTTCCTACGCTGTCCGCCGCCGTCATTGAGGCTTTTCTCGCGAAGGCAGGTGGCGATTTTTGCGCGCACAGCCTGCGCTACGGCATCACGTCCTCTGCCAAGATGCCCGGGCTTTCCACCGTCCAGGGCGTACTCAGCTATGCCGGACGTCTCGTTCCCCAGCAACGCAATGGACGGCTGGAGCAGGTGCCTGGCTGGTATGGCCTGGAGTGGGTATCCATAACGGGCATGCGTGGTCGGCGTCTCGTGGCCAACGTGGATGTGCCTGACATGGCGGTATTTCCAGAGCGCTATGGTCTTCGTGACGTCTGCTTCAAGGCCGGTCCAGGTCTCGCCCTGGGCACCTTCGCCAATCATCTGTTGGCACGCGCCATACGGAGTGGACTTATCAGCCGACCTGATGGCATCGCCAGCAGGCTGCATCGCCTGGGCCGCCGGTTCGAGGCTTTTGGCAACGGTAAAAGCGCCTTCTATCTGGAGCTGGGCGGTGTCAAAGATGAGCAACCATCGCGCTACCGCTGGGAGCTTCTGGCTACGCACGACAAGGGCCCGCAGATACCCTGCTGTGCAGCCATTGCCTTGGCTTGCAAGATGGCAACAGGCTTCCAGCCCACGCCAGGCGCTCGCGTCTGTGTGGGCGAAATAGATCTGCAGGAGTATCTGGAGGCGATAGGGCCTTCGTTCATCACGGTCACGGAGTGGTCGCGATGACCTATCTGGTACTGAAGTACCTGCATATCCTGGCCGCGGTTTTCCTGTTCGGATTCGGCATGGGCTCCTACCTTTATCTGATCGCTGCCACACGCAGTCGTATACCTCAGGTCATTGCCCAGGCCGCACGCATGGTGGTGTTCTTCGATACCTGGATCACCACACCCGCCGGCTTTCTGCAGTTGGGCACAGGCATCGCATTGGTCACGCTGATGGGATTGTCGGCATCCTCCGGCTGGGTATTCGGCTCACTCCTGGTATTTTTCGCCGTAGGAGCGCTCTGGTTACCGGTGCTCTGGCTGCAGGGGCGAATGCTGAAGCTTGCACGGCAAGCCTCGGAGCGCGGCGAGGCGCTTGGCCCGGATTTTCAGCGAGCTTACAGACTCTGGTTCTGGATGGGTGTCGCCGGCTTCCTCGGGATGTTCGTCATCCTGCTGATGATGGTCACCAAGCTCTATCCCCATCAGCTACTGGCGTTGTATCGCTAGGGATTCACGGTCCGAGTTTGGCGCGTTGCGCGTCCTTGATCTATCGTGTGCGCAGCCCATCAGCCGCGGATACCTGTCCATGAGCCTTGCGAAGACCTTGCCTGCCCAGTGGCTGAACGAACCGACGCGCTGGTCCGATACGGATGGCCTGCTGCACATCAGTACCGATAGCGGAACCGACTTCTGGCAGAAGACCCAATACGGCTTCGAGCGTGACAGCGGGCATTTCCGCGGTTATGCGGCCGGTGCGGATTTCACCGTGCAGGTACGGATCACCGGGACCTTCACTGAGCTGTACGATCAGGCTGGCCTGATGGTGCGGCAGGGTAGCACGCGCTGGTGCAAGACGGGGCTCGAGATCAACGATGGTATCGCCCATCTGGGCAGCGTCCTCACCCTGGGGCATTCCGACTGGGCCCTCGGGCCCATGCCTGATGCGTTGCGCGGCTTCTGGCTGCGGATGACACTGCATGACGAGGTGCTGCGCCTGCAGTATTCCCTGGATGGTCTGACCTGGCCGCTGTTGCGGCTGTGCCGGTTCGCGAGCGAAGAGGGCGCGGACCTGCAGGTCGGGCCCTATTGCTGCTCGCCGCAGCGCGAGGGCCTGGAAGTCAGCTTCGCTGACCTCCAGATCGGGCCGGCGATCGTCAAGGAACTGCATGACCTGAGCTGACTGCAGGGTAGATCAGCTCATCCAGTTGCCGCCGTCGACGTTGTAGGTCTGGGCGACCACGAAATCGCTGTCACTGGACGCCAGGAACAGCGCCATGCCGACCAGGTCCTCGGCGGTTCCCATGCGGCCGTAGGGTACGGCTTCGCCGACCAGGCGCTTCTTCTCGCCCAGCGGCCGTTGCTCGTAATGGGCGAAGAGGGCGTCCACACCCTCCCAATGCTCGCCGTCGACCACGCCGGGGGCGATGGCATTGACGTTGATGCGGTGCTTGATGAGGTCGAGGCCGGCCGACTGGGTCAGGCTGATGACCGCGGCCTTGGTCGCGCAATAGACGGCGACCAGGGCTTCGCCACGGCGACCGGCCTGGCTGGCCATGTTGATGATCTTGCCGCCGTGGCCTTGGGCGATCATCTGCCGGGCAGCGGCCTGCAGGGTGAACAGGGGGCCGGCCACGTTGATGGCGAACAGCCGGTCATAACTTTCCCGGGAGATCTCGACGATGGGGGCCAGGTCGAACAGGGCGGCATTGTTGACCAGGATATCGAGCTTGCCGGCGGTAGCGACCACCTGGGTGATGGCCGTGTCGATGGACGCCTGGTCGGTGACGTCCATGGCCAGGGCGTAGGCGCGCTCGCCTAGTTCGTTGGCGGTCTCCCGGGCTCGTTCGATATTGATGTCGGCGATGGCCACCGTCGCGCCTTCCCTGAGGTAGGCCTGGGCGAAGGCCTTGCCGATACCGCGGGCGGCGCCGGTGATCAGGGAGCTTTTTCCTTCCAGTCTGTTCATGGTCTTGGCTCCAATCGAGAGACTGACCGCGCGGTGCAGCGCGCGGTCAGGTCTTGGGTAAAGGGTCGTTACTTGAGATAGCCCGCGCGTTTCATTTCGCGGGTCGTCGAGGTCTGGGCCGCATCGAGCGCCTGCTCGACGCTCATCTGGCCGGTGAGGGCGGCGGAGAACAGCTTGCCGACCGAGGTGCCGATGGCCTGGAACTCGGGAATGGTCACGTACTGGATGCCGACATAGGGCACCGGCTTGGCCGAGGGATGAGCCGGGTCGGCGTGCTGCATCATCTCCAGGGTGATCTTGGCGAAAGGCGCAGCGCTCAGGTAGGCCGGGCTGTAGGTGGACTGGCGCGTGCCAGGCGGTACGTTGGCGATGCCGTCTTGGTCGGCCACCAGCTGGATGTATTCCTTGGAGGTCGCCCAGGTGATGAAGGTCTTGGCAGCCTTCTTGTGCTTGGCGCTCGCCGGGATCGCCAGCGACCAGGCGTACAGCCAGGAGGAGCCCTTGTCGGTGACCTCGTGGGGCGAGGCGGCGAAGCCGACCTCATCGACCACCTTGCTCTGGCCCTTGTCGGTGGTGAAGGAGCCGGCGACGCTGGCATCCACCCAGAGCGCGCACTTGCCGCTGTTGAACAGCGCCAGGTTCTCGTTGAAACCGTTGCTGGAAGCCCCGGGCGGCCCGTACTTCTTCATGTTGTCGACGTAGAAGTTGGCCGCTGCCGTCCACTCGGGACTGGTCAGTTCGGGGTGCCATTGCTCGTCGAACCAGCGCGCGCCGAAGGCGTTGCCCATCAGGCTGAGCAGCGCGACGTTTTCCCCCCAGCCGGCCTTGCCCCTCAGGCAGAGACCGTATTGCTCCTTGTCCGGCTGGTTGAGCTGGCTGGCGAACGCGGCGAGTTGCGACCAGGTCGGCTTGTCGGGCATCTGCAGGCCGGCGGCCTTGAACAGGTCCTTGCGGTAGTAGGTGACGGTGCTTTCGCCATAGAACGGCAGGGCATAGAGATGGTTGTTGACCGACAGTCCCTGGCGGACCGCCGGGAAGATGTCTTCGACGTCATAGCTGGCAGGCAGGTTGTCGAGCGGCTCCAGCCAGTTCTTGGCCCCCCAGAGCGGGGTTTCGTAGGTGCCGATGGTCAGGACATCGAATTGGCCACCCCCGGTGGTGATGTCGGTGGTCAGCCGCTGCCGCAGCACGTTTTCTTCCAGCACCACCCAGTTGAGCTTGATATCGGGGTGCTGTTTTTCGAAGACCTGGGACAGCCGCTGCATGCGCACCATGTCGCTGTTGTTGACGGTGGCAACGGTGACCGATTCGACGGCCTGGGCAATACCGGTCAACCCGAGACCGGCCAACAGCAGCAAGGCGATAGGGCGCTTCATCTTCTTCTCTCCGTGACTGCCACGACGGGCAGCTTGTTGTTGTTATGAATGGCAGGCCGCCGATATAAATCTGATCTCGACAGGCCCGCTGGAGAGGATTACAACAGCAGGGCCAAGCCGCTGGCTAACCTGGCATTGACCAGTTGCCGATACATTTTTGACCTTGATCGCCGAGCGCAACCAGGTCAAAAAAGCATCGATAGCCAGGCCGACCGGTGTGGGCCTACAAGAACAAGCAGAGGTACATCATGAAGGCGACCGCCTTCCTCGAGGCGCGACCGGCAGAGCTGGAAGTGATCCTTGCCGCGCCCGACCAGAGTTTTCGCTGGTACGAGCACGACTATCCCTATGCCTTGGCGCGTTGGAATCACCATCCCGAGTACGAGATCCATCTGATCCGCCAGGGTAGCGGACGGCTACTGGCCGGCGACTATGTCGGGCCGTTCGCAGCCGGCCACGTGGCCATGATCGGGCCGGACCTGCCGCACGACTGGATCGGCGATCTGCCACCCGGCGAGGTGCTCGCCGGGCGCGATGTGGTCATCCAGTTCAATGGCGAGCTGTTGCGCTCGCTGAGCACCGTGGCTCCCGAGCTGGGCGACTATCTACCTTTGCTGGAACAGGCCAGGCGCGGCCTGGAGTTCAACGGCGACACGGCCCGGCAGGCGGCGGCCTTGATCGAGGCGATGGGCCAGGCCCAGGGCGCCGAGCGACTGCTCAGGCTGTTCGCCTTGCTGGGCTTGCTGTCCCAAGCGCCGGAAAGCGAAAGGCTCCTCCTAGCCAGTGCCTGTTATGCGCCGGCACTGAATGCTCGCAGTTCCGCCCGGGTGCATCAGGCCTTCGACTATCTGCTGAGCGAACTCACCGAGGATATCCGGCTGCCGGTGATCGCCAGGCGCGTCGGCATGAGCGAGGCGGGGTTTTCGCGTTTCTTCAAGAAGGTCACCGGCCACGGTTTCATCGAACTGGCGCGCAAGCTGCGCATCCAGCGAGCCTGTCGGCTGCTGCTGCAGGCGGAATTGTCCATCGCCGCCATCTGTTTCGAGGTCGGCTATTCCAACCTGTCCAATTTCAACCGGCATTTCCGCAACGAGACCGGACAGACGCCCAGTCAGTATCGCCAGAAGCAGATCGGGACCCGGCGTCAGCAGCCGAATGGGTGAGGGCGGGCGAGGGTGGTTGTGCCCTGGACCGGTCGGGCTTTTATAGAGGGAGGCGTACCTGGCCCCGGAGCGCCAGATACGCCGAACACAGCCTTATTCCGCGCTGGACGGTTTGGCCCAGAGGTTGATGTCGCCTTCGACCGCATGGGTATCGATCTCGGCCAGTTCCTCGGCCGTAAAGCTCAGGTTGTCCAGGGCCGCCACGTTTTCCACGATCTGTTCGGGCCGACTGGCACCGATCAGGGCGCTAGTGATGCGCGGATCGCGCAAGGTCCAGGCCAGGGCCAGCTGCGCCAGGCTCTGGCCGCGGCGCTTGGCGATGGCATCCAGGGCGCGGACCCGGGCCAGGTTCTCGTCGGACAGATGACCTTGCTGCAGCGACTGGCCACCGGGCTGATTGACCCGCGCCTCGGCCGGAACGCCATTGAGGTACTTGTCGGTCAGCAACCCCTGGGCCAGCGGCGTAAAGGCGATCACGCCACTGCCGATGTCCTCGGTCGCATCCAGCAGATCCTTTTCGATCCAACGATTGAGCAGGTTGTAGGCCGGCTGGTGGATCAGCAGCGGGATCTTCCAGTCGGCCAGCAACTTGGCCATTTCCCGGGTCTTGGTGCCCGAATAGGAGCTGATGCCGATATAGAGCGCCTTGCCTTGCTGGACCGCCGTGGCCAGGGCACTGGCGGTTTCTTCCAGCGGCGTGTGCTCGTCGAAACGGTGCGAATAGAAGATGTCGACGTAATCCAGACCAAGACGCTTGAGGCTCTGATCCAGGCTGGCCAGGACGTATTTGCGCGAGCCGCCACCTTGGCCATAGGGTCCGGGCCACATGTCCCAGCCGGCCTTGCTGGAGATGATGAGTTCGTCGCGGTAGGCCGCGAAGTCTTCGCGCAGCAGCCGACCGAAATTGATCTCGGCGCTGCCATAGGGCGGCCCGTAATTGTTGGCCAGGTCGAAGTGATTGATGCCCAGATCGAAGGCAGTGCGCAGCAAGGCGCGTTGACGATCCAGCGGCGTGGTGTCGCCGAAGTTGTGCCACAGGCCCAGCGAAAGCGCCGGCAGCACGAGACCGCTGCGACCCACGCGGCGGTAAGGAATACGGTCATAGCGATCGGAAGCGGCTTGATAAGCCATGCAAAACTCCTTGGGATGGAATACGTGTTGGAAACCCAGGACATTCGCGCGCGGTGACACAGGCAGAGGCGCGACAACCGGAAAGAACTCCGGGAACGGACGCCATCCGATTAAAGCTGTCGACGGCGTCTTGTACAAACGGGCGCTGCGGAATTTGCGGTGCAGGTGTACGGTAAGCGGCAATCTGAATCCTTGGAGTCGTAGTGCCAGGCAACGTGGCGAGGTCGTGGCGAATTGGAGGAAGCCGCCAGCGTGAAAAGGCAGACACCTGGTGCAGCACTCCATAACCATAACTTCGCATAATGTATATTATGTTAAATTTGATATGGGCAGGTGCTGGTCATTGCCCTTTGCCATCCAATTAGCCCACTGCCTTTCTCCCTTACTGCCAGACCAGGCTCGGCTTCGACTTCCCTACCCTGGCATCGTCGACCAGCTTGTTTTTAACTGCAGCAATTGCTGCTTGTGACGAATCTTCGCTGCGCGAACAAAACCGTCTTTGGCTTGCACCGCTGGACCTGTACACGGCTGCAGAACAATTTCTCGCCGGCATCCAGTGTCACCCGCACGCATCGCTGCTCAGCGTTTCTGCTAAAGGTCGTTCAGCGACGATCCTGAAGACGCGCCTGTTACCGACCGCGCCTTCAGGATCTTTCAGCTCACCGTTGAACGTTCTGGCTGCTTGTCGCCAGTCATCCAGCCAAGGCCTGCTCCAGGCGCTGCAAGCGTTTCTGGTAGATCCGACGTGCCGCTAATGCATCTTCCAACGTTACGGCGACGAACCGCGCCTTCTGATTCGGCTGCAGCTGGCCGATCAGATCCAGGTCGCTGCTGATGACCGTGCCGATCATGGCGTAGCCGCCGCCCGACACCGCGTCTCGGTGCAGGACGATAGGTTCGAGGCCCGCCGGTACCTGGATCGATCCGATGGGATAACAGCTGTCGACGATATTGGACGGATCCGAGCCGGCACCAAAGGGTTGTTCGCGCGGCGTGAATGCCAGCGGTCGACCGCCCTTGAATCTATAGCCGATGCGATCAGCTTCGGAGCCCACCGTCCAGGTATCGGCGAAAAAGGCTTCGGCCCCGTCCGCGGTCAGGCGGTGATGATAGAGACCGGGTACGACACGCAAGGTCACTTCGCCGCCGCAGGCCGGTACCAGATCGCTCGGTAACCGAGTTCCAGGCTTGGCAGCTGCCGCTGGCGTTCCGATCGGCAATTCGTCTCCCGCGGCAAGACGTCGACCTTGGAAGCCACCGAGGCCACCCAGCGTATAGGTCGAACGACTGCCCAGCACCTCGGGCACATCGAAGCCTCCGGCCACCGCTAGATAGCCGCGGGCACCGGCCTTGAGGTAATCGAACTTGAGCACCTGGCCGGCCCGCACCATGAAGGCCTCGTCCAGCGGCATTTCGGCGCCGTCCAGGCGTGGCGTCATGCGCGCGCCGCTCATGGCGACCAGGGCGTCCTCGGCGAACTGCAGCTCCGGCCCGAGCAAGGTGCATTCCAGCGCGGCGGCGCCGGGTGCATTGCCCACCAGCAGATTGGCCGCGCGCAAGGCATAGCTGTCCATGGCGCCGGACGGCGGAATGCCCAGGTGATAGTAGCCTTCGCGACCGAGGTCCTGGATCGCGGTGGCCAGGCCGGGTTTGAGTACCTTGATCATGCCGGCTCCTCCATCAGGGTGCGTGGATAGCCGCGGGGATCGTCGAGAAAGGCGTCCAGGGAAAAGTCCACCGGACGGATATTCAGGGTGAAGCTACCCTCCTCTACCTCTGCCAGCATCCGGTCGTATTCCGCGCGGTCGATGGCGCGGAAACGGACGATGTCGCCGGGCCGGAAGAACACCATGTGGTCGTGCAGATAATCGAGGCGCTGCGCCGGATCGTAGATGGGCGCCGGCGTCACACCGAACATCTGGTAGCCGCCGGCGCCCCGTACCGAATAGATGCAGCCGAAGCAGCCGCCGTGGCCGAGGGTCTGCTTGGGCGTGTCGGTGCGGGGCCGCAGGTACTTGGGGACCTGCAGCTGCCGCTCGGGCTCCACCATCTGGAACATGAACGGCAACCCGGCGACGAAGCCCACCATGGAAACGAACCAGGGCGCGCCGCTGTGGGCCGCGATAAAGGCGTCGACGTCGGCCAGGCCGTTGATGCGCGCGGCGTATTCCAGATCGGTGGCGGTCGGATCCTGGTGGCGATCGCGAAAGCGCATCAGCGTCTCGTGGGTCCAGGGATCGTTGTAGAGCACCGGGATCTCGATCAGCCGCGTGGCCAGTTCGCGCTCGGCCACCGCCTGGTCTTCCACGCCCTGGACGGCGGCCAGCAGCCGGTCGGGCGGCAGGACATCGGGATCGAAGCGAATCTGGAAGGAGGCATTGGCCAGGCAGATGTCGTGGATGCCGGGCAACTGCAGCGCCTGCACCGCGCGGGTCATGGCCAGGCCACGGAAAAAGGTCTCCAGGGACATGCTTTCGGACAATTCGACGAACAGGTGCTCGTCGCCGCCAAAGCTGTAGCGGATCGCGGTCGTCATGCGGGAATCTCCTCGGCCAGCCAGTGTTCCAGGGTACCGGTGTCGAAGCAGGCTTCGATCACCCAGGGTTCGTCCAGCAGCCGTCGATGCAGGGATGCGGTGGTGGCCATGCCGGTAAGGCGCAACTCGTCCAGCGCCTGACGCGCACGGGCCAGCGCCTCGGTGCGATCGGCGCCATGGGCGATGAGCTTGGCCAGCAGCGAGTCGTAGTAAGGCGGCACCCGATAGCCGGCATAGAGATGGCTGTCGACGCGGATGCCCGCGCCACGCGGCCAGGCGAGCTGCTCGACCGTTCCGGGACTGGGGAAGAAATTGCGCGCCGGGTCCTCGGCGTTGAGCCTCAGCTCGATGGCCGCGCCCAGCAGATGGATGTCTTCCTGGCGCAGCCGCAGGGGTTCGCCACCGGCGATGCACAGCATGGCCTGGACCAGGTCGATGCCGGTGACCATCTCGCTGACCGGATGCTCCACCTGGATGCGGGTATTCATCTCGATGAAGAAGAACTCGCCTCGGGCTTCGTCGAACAGGTATTCCAGAGTGCCCGCGCCGCGATAGCCGAGACTTTCGGCCAGACGGACCGCGCTGGCGCAGAGGGTCTCGCGCTGGGCAGCGCTCAGCACCGGTGATGGTGCTTCTTCCAGAAGTTTCTGACGGCGACGCTGTAACGAGCATTCGCGTTCGAACAGATGCACCGCGCGCTGGCCATCGCCCAGGATCTGTACCTCTATATGGCGAGCGTGCTCGATGAAGCGCTCCAAATAGAGGGCACCGTTGCCAAAGGCGGCCTGGGCTTCACGTTGAGCGAGGGGAAATTCCCGCGCCAGTTCGGCGGCATCGCGGGCCAGGCGGATGCCCCGGCCTCCTCCTCCCGCCGACGCCTTGATCAGCAGCGGATAGCCCACCGTCTCGGCTGCCGCTATGGCCGCTTCTATATCGGCCGGTTCGGCGGCGGAGCCAGGCACCACCGGCACGCCAGCCGCCAGGGCGGTACGCCGCGCCTCGGCCTTGTCGCCCATGCGGCGAATGATGTCACCCGAGGGGCCGACGAAGATGGCACCGGCCTCCTCCACTGCATCGGCGAAGGCCGCGCTCTCGGCCAGGAAGCCATAGCCGGGATGGACCGCATCGGCACCGCTGTCGTGCAGCGCCCTGAGCAGCGCGTCGATGTTGAGGTAGCTGCGATCCGCCCGCGCTGGGCCGATCACCACCACGGCATCAGCCTGCCGCGCCGCCAGGGAATCCTGGTCCGCCTCGCTGCAGGCTAGCACCGTCTCGATGTTCAAGGCCTTGGCGGCGCGCAGAATACGGACAGCGATCTCGCCACGATTGGCGACCAGCAGACGGCGGATGCCGCCCCCTGTCGTGCTCACGAGTCGGCTCCGCTCAGGGTGGCCAGCAACTGACCCGGCTCGACCGGATCGCCGTCTTCGACCACGAAGGCCGCGAGGGTCCCGGCGACCTCGGCGTGGACCTCCGAGAATTGCTTCATCACCTCGACCAGGCCGATCACGGTACCGGCGGTGACGGTTTCCCCGACATCCACATAGGGCGCCGCATCAGGTGTGGGTTTGCGATAGAACGTCCCGGGCAGGGGCGAGAGCACCGAATGTTCGGCCATGACGATTCCTCTTCTAGGCGATGTTGTCGGAAAGGCAGGCGTAGCTAATAGGTGAAGGATCCGGCGTCTCGGGCGCCAGTATCGAACGCGGAACTAGTCGGCGCGGGGTGCGCGCACGGCGATGCCGGCGGCGTCCAGGCGCTGGCGAATGGCCTGCGCCAGGCCCAGCGCACCAGGGGTATCGCTGTGCAGGCAGATGGATTCGAAGGTCACCTCGACCTCGCCCCCCTCCACCGTGGCGACCCGCCCCTGTTGGCAGGCTCTTAGCACTCGCTCGGCCACCGCCTGGGGATCCAGGGCGCCCACACGCCGGACCAGCACGATGGAGCCGCTGGCGTCGTAGTCCCGGTCGGCATAGAACTCGCGTACCAGGGGCTGACCCAGCTCGCGACCGATGCGCCAGGTGGCGGAGTTGGGCAGGCAATAGAGCAGCAGCTCGGGTTCGAGCCGCTGCAGGGTCTCCACCAGCAGGCGGGCCGCCGTCTCGTCCCGTGCCAGGTGCATGAACAGCGCGCCATGGGGCTTGAGGTGTTGCAGGCGCAAGCCGTGCAAGCGGGCGAATTCACGCAAGGCGCCGAGCTGGTAGACGATATCGGCCACCAGTTCTTCGGCGGGCATCTGCAGCGGGCGGCGCCCGAAGCCCACCAGATCGCGATAGCCCGGATGGGCGCCGATGGCGACATTGCGCGCCTTGGCCTGCAGCACGGTGCGCTGCATGAGGCTGGGATCGCCCGCATGGAAGCCAGTGGCGATATTGGCCGAGCTGACCAGATCGAGCAGCTGGTCGTCCACGCCGTCACCCAGGGTCCAGGCGCCCAGGCCCTCGCCCATGTCGGAATTGAAGTCCACCTCGATCATTGCGGTATTCCCTGGCAGCGGTGCGTTGTCCTCGACCTTATGACTGCCCTGCCCCCTTGGGAAGATTTATTATCCAAGGTTCAACGTTCGGAAAAATCGATACCTCAGGACGATCCCTATGGCCCTAACCCTGCGTCAACTGCGCTACTTTGCCGCGACCGCCGAACTGGGTCAGATCTCCCAGGCCGCCATCCACCTGAACATCTCCCAGTCGGCGGTGACCAGCGCCATCCAGGAACTGGAGGGCCTGCTGGGTGCCAGCCTGTTCGTCCGTTCGGCCCAGGGGATGGCCTTGACCGACGCCGGTCGGCATTTCCTCAACCATGCCTACGGCATCCTGCGCGGGGTCGACGACGCCCTGAGCAGCGCCCTGCCCGACCACCGCGCCAGCGGCGAGCTGCGCATTGCCGCCAGCTACACGGTGATCGGCTACTTCCTCCCCCACCACCTGCAACGCCTGGCACAGCTCTATCCCGAGGTGACGGTGGCGGTGCACGAGCAGGAGCGCCAGGCCATCGAGGAAGCGCTGCTGGACAAGCGTATCGACATGGCGGTGGTGCTGACCGCCAACCTGACCCACGAGGACATCGTCTCCGAGACGCTCTTCAATTCCGAACGCCGACTCTGGCTGCCCAGTGGCCATCCCCTGCGCGATCGACCCAACGTCAGCTTGGCCGACGTCGCCCGCGAGCCCTACGTACTGCTCACCGTCGACGAGGCCGAACAGAGCGCCATGCGCTATTGGCGCCAGTCAGGCCTTGAACCCCAGGTGCGCTTGCGCACCAGCTCGGTGGAGGCCGTACGCAGCATGGTGGCCAACGGCAGCGGCGTGGCCATCCTCTCCGACCTGGTCTATCGCCCCTGGTCCTTGGAGGGCAAGCGCCTGGAAACGCGCACCCTGGTGGAGCCCATCACCCCCATGAGCGTGGGGCTGGCCTGGCACAGGGAGCATCCACTGACGCCGGCCATGCAGGCCTTTCGCAGCTACTTCCACAGCGCCTTTCTGGCGCCCCAGCAGCTGGGCGCACGACGGTGACTGTAGATATAAATCCTCACGATCGAAAGGATTCGATCTGAATAATAGCTTGGATAGCTAAAATCCTCACGACCTTGAGGATTGCACGGGCCATCCCTTTAGCGTTAGCCTGATCCTCACGCTCGTGAGGATAAATCATGCAGGTGCTACTCAAGAATGCCGCCGACCTTGGCGCCCTCGTCCGCCAGGCCCGCAAGGCCCAGGCCTTGCGCCAGGACGATGCCGCCGGCAGTCTCGGCGTCAGTGAAAACTTTCTCGGCAAGGTCGAGCGCGGTGGCGAAACCGTCCAATGGGGCAAGCTGTTCCAGGTGTTGGAAGGCCTGGGCGTGCGCCTGATCGTGGATCTGCCCCCCGAGGTGGAAGCCCAGCCGGATACCCGGACACTATGAGGCGTGAACTCCTGGCCTGGATCGACGACCAGTTGGTGGGTCGGCTGGCTGACGAGAACGGTATCTGGTCGTTCCAGTACGAGCCGGGTTGGCAGGCCTTCGGGCTCTGTCCGCAATTGCCCTTGCAGCGAGAGCCGCTGATCGATGGCAGTTCGCAGCGACCGGTGCAGTGGTACTTCGACAACCTACTGCCTGAGGAAGGCCAGCGGCAACTGCTTGCCCAAGATGCGCGCCTGGATGCCGCCGATGCCTTCGCCCTGCTGAGCTGGTACGGCGCCGAATCCGCCGGCTCCCTTACCCTGCTCGCCGAAGGTCAGCGCCTGCCGCCGGGAGATCGCCGACCCCTGAGCGATGCCGATCTCTCCCGGCGGATCCAGGCCATGCCGCAGTTGCCGCTGACCCACGAGGCGCACAAGCGCATGTCGCTGGCCGGCGCCCAGCACAAGCTGGCGGTGATCCTCGATGAGCAGGGGCTGCAGGAACCCGTGGGCGCCCTGCCCTCGACCCATATCCTCAAGCCGGACCATCCCCACGAGGCCTTCGCCCATTCGGTGATCAACGAGTGGTTCATCATGCGCCTGGCGGGTCTGGCCGGGCTGATGGTTCCCGCCGTCAAACGCCGCTACGTGCCCGAGCCGGTCTATCTGATCGAGCGCTTCGACCGCGTCCGTACCCCGGGCGGCTGGCAACGGCGCCACGGCATCGACGCCTGCCAGGTGCTGGGTCTGGATCGTCATTTCAAGTACCAGGCAGGTAGCGTGGAGCGCCTGGCCGAACTGGCCCGGCTGTGCGAGGCGCCCGCCGTGACCCGGACGCGGCTATTCACCTGGCTGGCCTTCAACGTGCTGGTGGGCAATACGGATGCTCATCTAAAGAATCTGGGCTTTCTGGTCTCACCGCGGGGGCTGGCCCTGGCGCCCTGCTATGACCTGCTCTGCACGGCGGTATACGAGAGCCGCGCTTTCGACCAGCAGCGCTGGCCGGACGCAACCACCCTCGCCTGGCCGATCCTCGGTGAAAACCGGCTGGCGGCCATCGACCGCGAGCGATTGCTGGATGTAGCCGAGGTGCTGGGTATCAAGCGCTCACCGGCTGCTGCCCAGTTGCAACGCCTGCGCCAGCGCCTGTCCCTGCAGGCTCAGCAGTTGCTGGAACAGACCGAGCGGGAAAACCAGGCCCTGGCCGGCGCGCGACCGGAGCTGCGGGCGGTCTTCGCCGGCGAGTTGCGCTGTCTGCGCGCGATCAGGGCGCTGATCGCCGAACAGGTCGAGCGGCTGGCTTGACGGCTACGCTCAAAGTGGCAACACCGCCAGCAGCTGCTCGCGTCTGAGCTGTTGCAGGCGGGCGATCAGCTCGCCCGTGGGCGTGCCGCTCGTGAACTGTTGCAGGCGCTGACCGGCGACCGATCCCAGCCATTCCAGCTCTTTCGAGCCCGCCGGCTCGACCGCCAGCAGCAGGCAGTCACCGCCCAGCCGGGACAACAGCCGTACGATCCGGCTATGCGGACCCTGGGTGAGCCACTCATCGTGCAGCCCGCCGACGTCCTCCAGCTGCAACACCGGGAGGTCGCTGCAGCCGGGCAAGCCGCTGCGCAATTCCGCCGTTACCGCGGGTTCGAGATCGCCATGCAGGATGACCAGCGCCACGGCCGGTCGGAGGTCGTCTACCGCTGTCCAGAATTGGCTCGTCATGCGGGACCTCCTGGTGATCGGTCGTGGCCTGGGTTCAGGCGAAGGCGTTGTGGTAGGCGTTGAGCGCCGGTGCGCCCCCGAGGTGAACATAGAGCACCCGGCTGCCCTTGGCGATCTCGCCACTGCGCGCCATGGCGATCAGCCCGGCCATGGATTTGCCCTCGTAGACCGGGTCGGTGAGCATCCCCTCCATCTGCGCGGTGTAGCGGATGGCCTCGACGGTGGGGCCATCCGGCAGGCCGTAGTCCGGTCCGCAGAACCGTGGCTCGATGATGACGTCCTCGTCGCGGATCTCCTGCTTCAGGCCGATCATCTCGGCGGTGTTGCGCGCGATCTTGGTCACCGCGGCGCGGGTCATCTCGGCGTCCGCCGCCGTGTCGATGCCGATCAGGCGGCGTTCCCGCTCCTGGGCGCGAAAGCCTACCACCATGCCGCCCTGGGTAGAACCGGTACAGGTGGCCGTGACCACGGTATCGAAGAAGAGGCCCTGCTCGCGCTCCTGACCGGCCAGTTCATCGGCGAAATGGGCATAGCCGAGGCCACCCAGGGGATGGTCCGAGGCGCCGGCGGGAATGGCGTAGGGCTTGCCGCCTTCACGCCGTACCTCGTCCAGCGCGCGCTCCCAGGTGGCCTTCACCGCGGTGGAATAGCCCTCGCCTTCCAGCAGCGTCTGGGCACCCATCAGCCGCGACAGCAGGATGTTGCCGACCTTGTCGTAGACCGGGTCTTCCCACTTGGTCCACTCCTCCTGGACCAGCCGGCACTTCATGCCCAGCACCGCGGCGACGGCGGCCACCTGGCGCGTGTGGTTGGACTGGATGTTGCCGATGGAGACCAGGGTGTCGCAGCCCTGCGCCAGCGCATCGGCGGCCAGCCATTCCAGCTTGCGCACCTTGTTGCCGCCATAGGCGAGACCGGAGGAAACGTCGTCACGCTTGGCCCAGAGTTCGATACCGAGGTCCTTCGACATGCGCTCCAGCTTGTGCAAGGGCGACGGGAAATAACCGAGCTTGACGCGGGAAAAACGCTTTTCGAGGTCCAGGGACATAGCAGCGACTCCAGTGATGAGAGAACGCCTTCCATGCTAGGCAAAGCTCTGGAAAAGGTGCTTTCGAATGATCGGCACAAAACCTGCTTTTCTTCTGGATTAGGTGTTTGAACGACAAGACCCTTCAGTCAGAATCCTCTTCCAAAGGAGAATCTTTCGATGAGCGAAAGCGCGGAACTCACTCCGGTCGAACGCAAGATCCTGAGAGCCCTGCAACAGGACGGCCGTCTGAGCAATGCCGAGCTGGCCCGCCAAGTGTCCCTGAGCCCCAGCGCCTGCTGGAATCACACGCGTAAGCTGTTCGACAGCGGCGTCATCACCGGCGTCAGGGCCCATGTGGACCCCAAGGCCGTGCAGCGGGAGACCGCGGTACTGGTAGGGGTGGTGCTGGACCGATCGACCCCGGAATCCTTCCAGGCCTTCGAAGCGGCCGCCCGCGCCCTGCCCCCGGTGTTGGAGTGCTACCTGGTGGCCGGCGACGTCGACTACTTCATCAAGCTCAGGGTCAAGGACATCGCCGCCTTCAATCGCCTGCACAGCGAGCGGCTGATCGCCCTGCCCGGCGTGCGCCAGGTGCGCACCTTTTTCGTGCTGAACGAAGTCAAGACCGAGGGGTTGTTGCCTATCTGATTCGGCGGGTGGCGCTTAGGCAGGGACAGGTGCCGAGCGGCGCCCGTTCAGGATAGCTGTCGGTTTCCGAAATTGTTGCGACATTTTGGAAATACCTAAACCGGAATCAGCCAATGACAGAAATCGACCCTTAGCAGCCATTTGTGTAGCGCGTCCTCATAGGTAGAGTTGAGATAGGCAAGACACCAGGTCTAGGCGAACGATCCTCCGGTAGGCGCTATTTACTCTTACGGTCTAATGATGGCTGTGTGATCTCAGTCCGGTTACGCTCGGTCGCACCAGGAAGGAAGAGCGATTGCTTGTTCTTTTTGAGTTTCGAACTGAGGTGCTATAAAGAGTGTTAGAACACACCTCTCGTGCTTTCTGATATATGCAATTCGACTCACAGCGAGGAAGGACTCCATGTCTTTTAGTGACTATTGGAAAGGCCCAGCACACCGGCAGCGTGCGGAGGCCCTAGAAGCTGAGCTCGCGAAGCTTCATGCCAAATGTTCGCAGTTACAGGCGCTAATTACGCAAATAGGTGCCATGGACGTAGTAAACGTCCAGAACCTCGTTGAGCAAGAGAAGGTGAGGCTGGCGGCTGTTCGCGAAGAAACTCAACGATCAGAACGGGAGATGGCAGCGCTTGCCCAGCGTTCCACTGATCTGCAAGAGCAGATACTTATATGGGAGGAGACAGTTCTCCTAGAGAGTTTTGCGCTCTACGAGCCAAGGTTCAAGCTAACCACTAGCCAAGAGTACAAGGCTCGCTTAGATAGCGTCCGCGATAGACAGAAGGTGATGGTCAAGAATGCACAGGCCGCAACCGGCAACATGCAATGGACTGTGAACAACAGCCAGGCGCAAGGCCGCAAACTTGTGAACGACATGATTAAGCTAGTGATCCGCTCTTTCAACAACGAAGCGGATGCATGTGTAGCCAACGTGAAATTCGACAACGTTGAGCTTGGGGAGAAGCGAATCCTCAAATCGTTCGAAGCCTGCAATCGGCTCGGCAAGATCATGAGTGTAGAGATATCTGGTATTTACCTCGACCTCAAGCTTGACGAGCTTTATCTTGCCCATGAATTTCAGATCAAGAAACAAGAAGAAAAGGAAGAGGCAAAACGTGCCCGAGAAGAGCTTCGAGAGCAGCAGAAGCTGGAGCAGGAAATTCGCTCGGCGCGGGAGAAAATTGCTAAGGAGAGGAAGCACTTTACGGCTGCTATGCGCGACCTTCAGGCTCGTCTTGAGCAAGCACAATCGGATGAAGAGCGTTCAGCGCTACTAGTAAAGCTAGCCGAAATTGAAGCTAGTCGATCCGAGCTAGAGAGCGAGGAAAAGCTCATTGATTATCGCGAGCAGAATGCCAAAGCCGGATATGTGTATGTGATCTCTAACCTTGGGGCATTCGGTGAAGGTGTTTACAAGATAGGCATGACACGCCGTTTGGAACCTATGGACCGAGTAGACGAGCTAGGTGACGCCTCAGTGCCATTCTGGTTCGATGTGCATGCCATGGTTTTCTCGAATAATGCGCCCGCGTTAGAAGCAAAGCTGCACGACCACTTTGCATCAGGCCGGCTCAACAAGGTCAATGGGCGTAAAGAATTTTTCCGGGCTGACATTGCTGAGATCGAGCGAATCATTCGGGAAAATTATGATGCTGTTGTGGAAGTCACCCACGAGGCGGCAGCAGAGCAGTACCGTGAAAGTCTTCGCATGGCTCTTCCTAAGCCGGCTATTCAGCAAGCAGAGCGAATAGCTGCACGAGGATAAGGTGCGCCCGCTATGGGTCGATAGCAGGCCTCCGAGCTGTTCCCACCTATTAAAGGCCATCCCTAAAAATTGTTCACGGAAAATTCCGCAGGCAGTCGCAGCAGTTTCGAAAATCTAAAGTCGCCACTTGTGGCCCTCGCCGGCTAGGAGTCGCACCTGTTTCGGAAACCGACAAGAGGATCAAGCCTTTACGGCTAGAGCCAGGATGGTGGCCACCAGCGCCTGGGTGCGCGGGACCAGGGTGTCGAGCACCAGGAACTCGGCGTCGGTATGCACCTTGCCGCCAATCGGGCCCAGGCCACAGAGAGTGGGCACACCCAGGCTGGCGGTAAAGCCGGAGTCGGCGCAACCGCCGGTGAACTCCCCCTCCACGCTGAAGCCGAGTGCTTGCGCCTCGCGCTGGTAGAGCGCCAGCAGGTCACGGCTCAGGTACTCTTCCATGGGTAGGAACAGGCCGGCGGTGATGACGCTGGCCCGGGTTCCCGGCAGCTCTCCCTCGGCGACGATGGCCTCTATGCGCTTCTGCAGCTCGGGCCAGTCGGCCAGGGCGACGAAGCGCACGTCCAGGCGCGCGGTGGCGCTGGGCGCCACGGTATTGCTCGAGGTACCGCCCTCGATGAGACCGACATTGGTGGTGATGCCACGCTCGTAGTCGGTCAGGGCGTGCAGCTTGACCACCTTGAGCGCCAGGGCCTGGATGGCGCTGGCGCCCTCGGCGTGGCTGACGCCGGCATGGGCGGCACGACCGCTCACGCTGATGGCCAGGGTGGCGCCGCCCTTGCGCGCCTTGACCACGTTGCCACTGACCCGCCCGGGCTCGCAGTTGAGCACGGCCCGGGCGCCGCGGGCCGCCGCTTCCAGGTATGGGCGAGCCGTGCCGGAGCCGATCTCTTCATCGCCGGTGTAGAGCACCCGCACCGGAAACGGCAACTCGCCGGCGCGCTTCAGCGCGCGCAAGGCGAAGCAGCTCGCCACCAGGCCACCCTTCATGTCCGCGACACCGGGACCATAGGCCTGGCGGGCATCCTGGGTGAAGCCGCGGCTGGCCACGGTACCCGGCGGAAAGACGGTGTCGCGATGGCCCAGCAGCAGCACCGCGGCGCCCGTGGCGGGCCCCACCTGGGCGGCAAGGACGTCACCGAAGTCGGTAACCGGCGTCCGGGTGACCTCAATGCCGTCTTCGTCCAGGGCGGCGGTGAGCACGGCGCCGACGGCATCCACGCCGGCCTTGTCGTAGCTGTTGGAATCGGTATCGACCAGGCGTTGCAGGAGACGGGTCATCGGCTCGCGCTGGGTGGCGAGCCACTCCAGGGCAGTAGTCTTGGCAAGGGACATCAGCTGCGGCTCCAGCGATCGCCCAGGTCCCAGAACAGCCCGGCCATGAGTTGCAGCCCCTGCCGCACGACCGGGGCCAGGAGATGCTCATTGGGCGCGTGCTGGGAGCAGGCGGGATAGGAATGAGGTACCCAGAGGGTGGGCAGTTCGAGAATGTCGGCAAAGATGTCATTGGGCAAGCCGCCGCCGAAATTGGGCAGCAAGGCGGGCTTTGCGCCCAGGGTGTGGGTCAGGGACGTCAGGGCCCAGTCCACCCAGGGATTCTCCGGGTCCAGGCGCGAGGCGTGGAGGATCTCGTCTTTGGCACGGGTGACCCGCACCGCGGCGAAACCCTGCTCGGCCAGGTGCGCCTCGATCAGCGGGATGAAGGTCGTGCAGTCGCAGCCGGCGACGAAGCGGATTTGGCAGTGGGCACGGGCACTACCAGGAATGGCATTGACCGGTGCCTCGGGATTGCCGGTGGTGAAGGCCAGTAGTTCGAAGGTGTTCCAGCCATAGACGCGTTCGGCTGGGGTCAACCCAGGCTCGCCCCAGAGGGGATCGATGGCCGGATCACCCGGCGCGCCGCCCACCTCGATGTCGGCCAGCGCCCTGCGCACCGGTGCGGGCAGCTCGGTGGGCTTGAGCCCCGCGACCTGGATCTGGCCCCGGGCATCCACCAGGCTGGCCAGGGCGTGGGCGAGAATGATGCCGGGATTGGCCAGCAGTCCGCCCCAGTTGCCGGAGTGATGGCCGCCATCGCGCAGCTCCAGGTGCAGGTCGAAATTGAAGGTGCCCCGGGCACCCAGGAACAGCGTTGGCCGGGATGCCGAAACCCGCGGACCGTCGGACGCGATGAACAGATCGGCGGCCAGCGCCTGGCGCTGCTCCTGGCAAAAGGCGCGCAGCCCGACCGAGCCGATCTCCTCGCCCATCTCCAGCAGCAGCTTGACGTTGTAGCCCAGGCGTCCGCCGCGGGCGGCGATCACCTGTTCCAGCGCCGCCAGGTTGAGCAGGTGCTGGCCCTTGTTGTCGGCGGTGCCGCGGCCGTACCAGCGCTCGCCCTGCTCCACCAGGGTCCAGGGCGCAAGGCCTTCGCGCCAGCGGCTGGCATCGCCACGCACCACGTCACCGTGGCCATAGCTGAGCAGGGTCGGCAACGCCGGATCCTCGATCCGCTCGGCGATCAGCAACGGTCCCTTGCCGGCGACCGGATTGTCCAGCTGCCGGCTGGTGAAGCCGAGACTGGCCACATAGGGGGCGATGAACTCATTCAGGTAGCGCTGCAGCTCCGCCTGGCGCTCGGGTTCCTGGCTTTCGGTGGGATGGGCCACGGCGGTGGCGAGCCGGGCACGGAAGGCGCCGCTGTCGAAGTGCGCGGCGGCAAGCTCAAGGGCATGGGTACGGCTGGTCATGGCGGACTCCGGGGTCAGGCGGGTTCGGGGAGGTGGCAGCGCTTGCTGCCGCCGGGGATGGGTTCACGTTCCGGATAGCGCTCGGCGCAGGGGCCGAAGCAGCGCGGGCAGCGGGGATGGAAGGCGCAGCCACTGGGCGGCGAGATGGGATTGGGAAAGCTGCCGCCCAGGCCCAGCGCCGGCAGGCCCAGGCTGGGATCAGGGGTGAGCACCGCATCCAGCAGCGCCCGGGTATAGGGATGCGCCGGCTGGGCGAACAGCGCCGCTCGCTCGCGCTCCTCGACGATCTTGCCGAGGTACATCACCGCCACCCGGTCGGCCAGGTGCTCCACCACCGCCAGGTTGTGGCTGATGAGCAGATAGGTCAGGCCGAATTCACGCTTGAGTTCCAGCAGCAGATTGAGGATCTGCGCCTGCACGGAGACGTCCAGCGCCGAGGTGGGTTCGTCGCAGATCAGCACGTCCGGGCGCATCACCAGGGCGCGGGCGATGGCCACCCGCTGGCGCTGGCCGCCACTGAGCTGACCGGGATGGCTGTCGGCGGCGCGCCGTGGCAAGCCCACCACGTCGAGCATCTCCGCGACCCGCCGTTGCTGCTCGGCGGGCGTGCCCAGGCCATGCACCTTGAGCGGCAGCGCCACGATCTCGCGCACCGTCTTGCGCGGATTGAGCGACGAATACGGGTCCTGGAAGATCGGCTGGATATGCCGGGCCATGCGCTTGCGATCCACTCCACGCAGGTGCTCGCCGCCTACCAGGATGTCGCCGCTGGTGGGCGCCAGCAGCCCCAGCAGCAGCTTGGCCAGGGTGCTCTTGCCGCACCCCGATTCCCCCACCAGCCCCAAGGTCTCGCCGCGATAGAGCCGCAACGAAATGCCATCCACCGCCTTGAGGGTGGCCGGCGGGCGGAACAGGCCGCGACCCAGGGTGAATTCGCGGCGGATGTCGCACAGTTCCAGGGCGATCTCGCGGCTCATCGCACACCTCCGACCCGGCGCAGGGGTTCGCTGGGCAGGGCGAAGTGGCAACGCGCCAGGTGCGCGCCCTCCTCCAACAAGGGCACGCTGTCGGCGCAGGCCGCCACCGCCTGCGGGCATCTGTTGCGAAAGGCACAGCCGTGCTGCTCGCCGACCAGGCTGGGGACCAGGCCGGGAATGGCACCCAGCGGCTGCCCGGGACGGGTCCGGCCCGGTACCGGGATGCTCGCCAGCAGCCCACGGGTATAGGGGTGTCGGGGGGCGGCGAACAGCTCGGCGGCCGGTGCCTGCTCGACGATCTGGCCGGCATACATGACCGCTACCCGATCGGCGATGCGCGCCACCAGCCCCAGGTCGTGGGTGATGAAGACGATGGCCGTGCCGAATTCCCGCTGCAGGTCGCGCAACAGGTGCAGGATCTGCGCCTGGATGGTGACGTCCAGCGCCGTGGTGGGCTCGTCGGCGATGATGAGGTCCGGTTCGCACAGCAGCGCCATGGCGATGATCACCCGTTGCCGCAACCCGCCGCTGAGCTGGTGCGGATACTGGCGCAGGCGCTCGCCGGCGTTGCTGATGCCGACCTTTTCCAGCATGGCCTCGGCCCGTGCCCAGGCGGCCTTGCGGCCCAGCCTGCGGTGGCGCCGCAGTACTTCGGCGAGCTGATCACCGATGCTGTAGGCCGGATTGAGGGCGGTCATGGGCTCCTGGAAGATCATCGCCAGGCGATTGCCGCGCAGGTCGCGCATGCCCCTTTCACCCAGGGTCAGCAGGTCGTGTTCGCCCAGCATCAGCCGCGCCGCCTGGCGCCGGGCCTGGCGCGGCAGCAGATCCATCAGCGCCAGGGAGGTGAGCGACTTGCCGCAGCCGGATTCGCCCACTAGGCAGAGCATCTCGCCCCGCTCCACCTGCAGGTCCAGGCCGCGCACGGCGTGCAGGGTGTCGTCCCCCAGGGGGATGTCGATGCGCAGGTCTTTAACGTCGAGCAGTGCCATGGTCAGTCCTCCGCTTAGTTGCGCCCGCTGGGCGCGGCCAGGTCCCGGATACCGTCACCGACCAGATTGATGGCCAGCACCAGCAGCATGAGGGCGATGCCGGGAATGGCGATCACCCAGGGCGAAAAGAACATGTAGGGCTTGCCTTCGGCGATCATCAGGCCCCAGGACGGCAACGGTGGCTGCACGCCAACGCCGAGAAAGGACAGGGTCGCCTCCAGCAGGATGGCGTGGGCCATCTCCAGGGTGATCACCACGATCAGCGCCCCCAGCACGTTGGGCAGGATCTCGCCGACGATGACCCGCCAGGGTGAACAGCCCAGCGCCTGGGCGGCGGCCACGTATTCGGCGTCGCGGATCTGCTGCACGGCGGCACGCACCACCACGGCGAAGCGATCCCATAGCAGGCAGCCGAGCAGGATCACCACCACCTGCAGCGAGCCACCTACCAGGGAGGCGGCGGCCAGGGCCACCATCACCACCGGCAGGGCCAGGCGGGTGGTCACCAGGTAGCTCACCAGGGCGTCGATCTTGCCGCCGTAGTAGCCAGCCAACACCCCGAGCAAGGTGCCGATGGCGCCGGAGATGAGCGCCGCGGCAAGGCCGATGAATAGCGAGATGCGCGCGCCATAGAGCAGCCGGGAGAGATAGTCGCGGCCGAGCTTGTCGGTGCCCAGCGGATGGGCCCAGGTGCCCTTGGCCATCCATACCGGTGGTTTCATCCGCTGCATCACGTCTTGGGCATAGGGGTCGTGGGGCGCCAGCCAGGGCGCGGCCAGGGCGGCGAAGACGATGACGACGAGCAGCACGGCGCCCAGGGCGAAGCCGCGGTGACCGAACCAGCGGCGCAGCTGGCGGCCCAGCGTCGGGCGCGGGGGCAAATAGTCGTCGAGCACGAAGGGATTGGCGACGGTCATGGAGCCTCCTAGCGCACGCGAATGCGCGGGTCGAGCAAGGCGTTGAGCAGATCGGCCACCAGTGTCAGCACGATGTAGATCAACGCGATCAAGAGGACGATGGCCTGCACCACCGGAAAGTCGTTGCGGGCGATGGCGTCCCAGGCCAGCTGGCCAATGCCCTGCAGCGAGAACACCGCCTCGATCACCACCGAGCCGCCCAGCATGAAGCCGAACTCCACCGCGGCCAGGGCCACCACCGGGATCAGCGCATTGCGCAGGGCGTGCTTGAACAGTACCCGCGCCGGACTCAGGCCCTTGGCTCGGGCGGTGCGGATGTAGTCAGCGCCCAGCACATCGAGCATCCCGGCGCGGGTCAGGCGCATCAGCGAGGGGGTGGCGTAGTAGCCCAGGGCGATCGCCGGCAGGATGAAGTGCTGCCAGGTGGTGTTGCCAGATACCGGTAGCCACTTGAGGGTCACGGCGAAGACGACGATCAGCACCAGGGCGAACCAGAAGCTGGGCATCGCCTGGCCAAAGGTCGCCAGGGTCAGCGCCAGGCGGTCGATCCAGGTGTCGCGCTGGACCGCGGCCAGCACCCCGAGCGGGATGGCGATGAGCAGCGCCACCAGCAGCGCGATGGCGCCCAGGGTCAGGGTGATGGGCAGGCGGCTGGCGATGAGATCCCGCACCGATTCCTGGAAGAAGAACGACTGCCCCAGGTCCAGCCGCAGCAACTGCCCGACCCACTCGACGTACTGGGTCGCCAGGGGCTTGTCGAGTCCGTGTTGATGACGCACCACCTCGATCTGTTCGGCGGTGGCCTCGGGGCCGGCGATGGCGGTGGCCAGGTCGCCGGACAGGTGCAGCAGGAAGAAACTGATGAGGGAAACGGTAAAGGCCACGGCCAGGGCGATACCCAGGCGGCGCAGGAGGTATGCGGACATGCTCAGCTCCTCGGCTAGGGGCGCCCCCGTGGGGGGCGCCGGGACGGATCAGTTCCAGTGGGCCAGGGCGAAGCGCGGCAATTCGTCCGGATAGGGCTGGAAGGCCAGGTCCGAGGTGAAGGCGTAATTGATGGAATAGTTGAACACCGGCGCCCAGTAGGCCTGCTCGGCGATCCGCTGCAGCGCCTTGCGGTAGTTCTCCTTGCGCACGGCCGGGTCCATGGCGGTGTCGGCCACCTTGAGCCAGTCGATCACCTGGGGATCCTTGGCCACGTCGTCGGCGTTGCCCTTGAAGTAGACGCCGGTGGCCGCCGAAGCATCGGCGATGGAGAAGGAACCCCAGGCCAGAAAGGCCATGGGCACCTTGCCGGCGCGCTGCTGGTCACGCAGGGCGGCGTATTTCAGATAGCGCAGCTTGGCGTCGATGCCCACCGCACGCAGGTCCCCGATCAGCGCCTCGACCACGTCGCGGTCGCGGTAGGCGAAGATCTCGGTGCTGAAACCGTTGGGATAGCCGGCGGCCTTGAGCAGGGCCTTGGCCTTCGCCGGGTCGTAGGGGTAGCCCGGTACCGCCTTGGCGTCGCAACCGAATTGCTCCGGATAGCACGCCACCTGCAGCGGCTGGCTGCCGCCCCCCATGAGCTGACTGGCGATGGCTTTACGGTTGATCGCGTAATTGATCGCCTGGCGCACCTCTGCCTTGGCAAAGGGCGAATCCGGACTGGAGCTGCCCTGGGCATCCATGCTGAGGAAGCCGATCCTCATGCTGGCGCCGCTCTCCACGGTGAGATTGGGCGCGGCCTTGAGTTGCTCGGCCTGGTCCGGCGCCACGCGCCAGGCCCAGTCGATGCCGCCGGTCATGAGTTCGGCGAGACGGGTCTCGGCGTCGGGGATGACGCGGAACTGGATGTGGCCAATGCGCGGCTGCCCCTGGGGACTGTCCTTGAAATAGTCCGGATTGCGCTCCAGCGTGACCCCCTGACCGCTGGTGACCGCGACGATGCGATAGGGCCCGGTACCCACCGGCTTCTGCGCGAAGCCCGCCAGACCGACCTTCTGGAAGTACTTGCCGGGATAGATAGGCAAGGGATTGGCCAGGTATTCCAGCGCGGCTGGAAATGGCTGCTTGAGGTGCAGGCGGACCTTATATTCGCCCAGCTTCTCGGCGCTCTTGATCCAGTTGACGTTCTGCTGGGTGACCACCTTGCCCTCGGGCAAGGCCACGTAGTTGAAGGTGAAGACCACGTCATCGGCGGTGAAGGGATCGCCGTTGTGGAAGGTCACGCCCTGGCGCAGATCGAAGTCGAGGGTCAGCGGATCGACCTGCTGCCAATGGGTGGCCAGCATCGGCTTGTATTCGCCGGTCTGGGGATCGCGGTAGATCAGGGTGTCCCAGGCCAGGTGGGCGAGGATGACGCCTTCACGGGCATCGTTGTGATAGGGGCTGACGTTCTCGGGCTCGGTATCCGAGGCGTAGACCAGGGTGTCGTTGGCCTTGCCGGCGAAGGCCTGGCCCTGGGCCAGAAAGAGGGAAAACGCGATGCCACAAGCGAAACCTTTGAGTCCCATGCCGTCTGTCTCCGGGGCGGTGGTTGGTCAAAGGCAGGTCCGCGAAACGCGGGGAAGGAAGTCTTGCTGAAGGCTGTTATTGATCTCTTGACCCGACTCTAGGTCTTGCCATCCCATGCCACAAGCAGAATATTTAGATGCGAGCCATGCCTTTTCGGCAAAGGAGGCCCCATGCAGCCCTACGGAATCCAGTCCACTGCCCTGCGCTATTTCCTTGAGGTGGTGCGCTGCGGCTCCATCAGCGAAGCCTCCCAACGGCTCAATGTCGCGGCCAGTGCCGTGAGCCGCCAGATCGCCAAGCTGGAACGCGAACTGGAGACGCCGTTGCTCGAACGCCGCGCTCGCGGGGTGGTGCCCAGCGCCGCCGGCGAGCGTCTGGCGGTGCATGCGCGCAAGGCGCAGCTGGCCAGCGAGCAGGTGGCGGCCGAACTGCGCGGCCTCGCCGACCTGCGCCGCGGCCAGGTGCGTCTGGCCACCACCGAAGGCTTTTCGCTGGACTTCCTGCCCGAGGTCATCGTTGCCTTTCGCCAGGGCTATGCCGGCATCCACTTTTCCCTGGAGGTCTGCGCGCCGGCGGCGGTCACGCGCCAGGTCCAAGAAGGCGATGCCGACCTGGGCCTCACCTTCAGCCTCAGGCCTGAGCCGGACATCAGCGTCGACGCCACCTTGAGTGGCGCCATCGAGGCGGTGGTGGCGCCCAAACATCCCCTCGCCGGCCGTACCGAGCTGACCCTGGCCGATCTACAGCCCTTTCCGCTGGCGCTGCCAATGCCCGATACCACGGTGCGGCAGCTGTTCGACATCTGCTGTGGCGTCCAGGGACTCTCCTTCGAGCCGGTGCTGGTAAGCAACAACATGCAGGCGCTCTATCGCTTCGCCGCCTTGGGCGGCGGCGTGGCGCTCTCCAGCGAACTGAGCCTGCGCAGCCGGCTACGCGAAGGTCAGCTGCGGGCATTGCCGCTGCGGGATGACGGCCTTGCGGCGCGCCGGATCGAATTGCAGAGCATGGCAGGCCGCGAATTGCCGCCGGCGGTCAATGCCTTTCGCCACGCGCTCATCGAGGCGCTGGGGCGCTGAATCAAAGCGGTGCATTGCGCCGCTTCGAACGCACTGCGATGGGGCGGCGCGCGGGGTGCAGCCTCAATGTCCAGGCGAGCAATCCGCCTGGTAGGGGACCTGGCGGTAACTGGCACGCATCTGGCAAAGGCCATAGGGTGCAGGAGCACCGGCCAGCCGGTTTGATGCACCACAATCTGCAATGGATGACTAGGGTTCCGACTCGCTCGTGCGGGTGTCTGGTCCGAGAGTCGTCGACCTCTGATGGGGTTACACGGCGGGACAAAAGCCCGGGAGACACAGCGCCAGTCGCGTGCTCCTGTCCCGTCGTCCATCCTATTGGAGGTCCCATGCGCCATCCCCTGCTCGCCTCGCTCGTTCTCGGTTGTTCCCTGCTGCTTGGTGCCACCGCTCAGGCGGCACCGCGTGACGACTTCAAGGTGTGCTGGACGATCTATGCCGGCTGGATGCCCTGGGGCGAAGCCCAGGCCCAGGGCATCATCGACAAGTGGGCCAAGAAATACGGCATCCACATCGAGGTCGTGCAGCTCAACGACTACGTCGAATCCATCAATCAATACACCACCGGCCAGTTCGACGGCTGCGCCATGACCAACATGGACGCCCTGACCATTCCGGCCGCCGGCGGCGTGGACAGCACGGCGCTGATCGTCAGCGACTACTCCAACGGCAACGACGGCGTGGTGATGAAGGGCAAAGGCAAGACCCTGGCCGACCTCAAGGGCCAGCAGGTTAACCTGGTGCAGTTCTCCGTCTCCCACTATTTGCTGGCGCGAGCGCTGCAGAACGTGGGGCTGAGCGAGAGGGACCTAACCACCGTCAACACCTCCGACGCCGACATGGTGGCCGCCTTCCAGACCGCCGACGTGCGCAGCGTGGTGACCTGGAATCCGTTGCTGGCCGAGATCAAGGCTCAGCCCGACACCACCGAGGTATTCGATTCCAGCAAGATTCCCGGCGAGATCCTCGACATGCTGGTGGTGAACACCGCCACGCTCAAGGACAACCCGGCCCTGGGCAAGGCCCTGACCGGTGCCTGGTTCGAGATGCTGGCGCTGATGCAATCCGGCGACGCCAAGGGCAAGGCGGCTCTGGAGGCCATGGCCAAGGCCTCGGGTACCGATCTCGCCGGCTTCCAGGCGCAACTGGACAAAACCCGGCTATTCGCCACGCCCGCCGAGGCCCTGGCCTTCGTCAAGGATCCCGCGCTGCCGACCACCATGCAGCGCATCGCCCACTTCTCCTTCGAACACGGCCTGCTGGGCCAGGGCGCACCCAGCGCCGAGGCCATCGGCATCGCCTATCCGGGCGGCAAGACCAGCGGGGACGCGGGCAATCTCAAGCTGCGCTTCGATCCGACCTTCGTACAGCTGGCCGCCGACGGCAAGCTCTGAGCCCCGCCGCGAGGACGACGCCCATGCGCTTCATCAATCGGCATCCCGATCGGGGCGGCCGGCTCCTGCTGGTCCTGCTGCCCTTCGCCCTGCTCGCCCTGCTCTATCTGGTGGGCTCGGCCACCCGGCTGGCAGAAAACCCCAACGACAAGCTGTTGCCCAGCGTGGCGCAGATGGCCGATGCGGTACAGCGCCTGGCCTTTACCGCCGACGTGCGTACCGGGGGTTATCCGTTCTGGCAGGACACCCTGGCCAGCCTGCAACGCCTGGGCCTGGGCCTGGGGATCGCCGCGCTGATCGCCCTGGTGGTGGGCATCGCCGCGGGCAGCCTGCCCCTGGTCGGCGCACCGCTGTCGCCGCTGGTGACGGTGCTCTCGATGATCCCGCCGCTGGCGATCCTGCCGATTCTCTTCATCGTCTTCGGCCTGGGCGAACTGGCCAAGGTGATGCTGATCGTGGTGGGCGTCACCCCGGTGCTGATCCGCGAGCTGGACCAGCGCGCCCGGGAGCTGCCACGCGAACTGCTGATCAAGGCCCAGACCCTGGGCGCCAACAGCTGGACGGTGATCCTGCGCCTGGTGCTGCCGCAACTGCTGCCGCGCCTGCTCATCGCCCTGCGGCTGCAGCTGGGCGCCGCCTGGCTGTTTCTCATCGCCGCCGAGGCCATCGCCGCCACCGATGGCCTGGGCTATCGCATCTTCCTGGTGCGGCGCTATCTGGCCATGGACGTGATCCTGCCCTATGTCGCCTGGATCACCCTGCTGGCCTGGCTGCTGGACGCGGGCCTGCGCCTGCTGACACGGCGCGCCTTTCCCTGGTACGGGGAGGGTCGCTGATGATCGAGGTCCGCAATCTCTGGCAGCGCTATGGCGAGCAGGTGGTGCTCGAAGGCCTCAATCTGCAGGTGCGCGAAGGTGAATTCTGCGCCCTGGTCGGCGCCTCCGGCTGCGGCAAGTCCACCTTCCTGCGCCTGCTGCTCGGGCAGGAGCGGCCCAGCCGCGGCGAGATCCGCATCGATGGTCAGCCGCTCTCGGCGGAACCGGATCCCGAGCGGGGCGTGGTCTTTCAGCGCTATTCGGTGTTTCCGCACCTGAGCGTGCTGGACAACGTCGCCCTAGGCCTGGAATTGCCCAGGTCCCCGCTGCTTGGCCGGCTGCTGGGCACGGCCAAGCGCCAGGCCCGGGAACAGGCCACCGCCCTGCTCGAACGCGTCGGCCTGGGCCAGGCGCTGGGCAAGTACCCGGGGCAGCTGTCCGGCGGCATGCAGCAGCGCCTCGCCATCGCCCAGGCGCTGATCGCCCGGCCGCGCATCCTGCTCCTGGACGAGCCTTTCGGCGCCCTCGATCCCGGCATCCGCAAGGACATGCACGCCCTGCTGCTGGAGCTCTGGCACGAGCGCCCGCTCACCGTGTTCATGGTCACCCATGACCTGCACGAGGGCTTCAGCCTGGCCACCCGGGTACTGGTGTTCGACAAGGTCCGCCAGGACCTGCAAGCCCCCGGCGCCTATGGCGCCCGCATCACCTACGACCTGCCCCTGACCGCCAAGACCCGGCCCGTGCATGCGGCTGGGACTCGGCCAGCCCTTACCTGACGAGATTGCCCATGACTGACGAACTGCTCTACCAGGAACGCGTCCCCGGCGGCGGCACCGCCTCCTTCATCCTGCGCCGCGGCCAGACCCTGCGGCTGACCGACGTGGAAGGCGGCGCCAATGTCAGCCTGCTGCTGTTCAATGCCGATGACCGCAGCGAGCGGTTGAACCTGCCCGATACTCTCAAGGGCCAGCACACCGCGCGTCTCACCGCCGGCCATTGCCTCTATTCCGACATGGGGCGGGTGCTGGCGGCCGTGGTGCGCGACACCTGCGGCTGGCACGACAGCTTTGGCGGCGTGGCCAATGCCGCCGAGGTGGCGGAGAAATACGGCGCGGGTCGCTATCATGAGTTGCGCAACGGCTTCCACCGCAATGGCACCGACAACCTGCTGGTGGAACTGGCCAAGTGGGGCCTGGGCCTGGAAGACCTGCTGATGACCCTCAACCTGTTCAGCCGGGTGGACGTGGATGCCGCGGGCGCCTTTGCCTTCGTGCCCGGCAACTCCCGCGCCGGCGATCTGATCGAGCTGCATGCCCCCATGAACACCCTGGTGGTGCTGACCGCCCTGCAGCATCCGCTGGACCCGGACCCGGTCTATGCGCCGCGCCCGGTCGATCTCGCCCAGTTGCGCGCGGCGCCCGAGGTGGCCGAACGCTGCCGCACCTCGCGCCCGGAAAACGAGCGCGCCTTCCAGAACACCGCCCGCTACTTCCTCTGAGGCCCTGCCATGACCCTGATCGCCAGCACCAAACGCCCGGAAGATGCCAGCTACCGCGCCCTCCTGCCGGCCGGAGCGCCCTACCTCAAGGAGGTCAAGGCCGGCCAGACCCTGCGCATCCATGACCTGGAAGGCAACCAGGCGGTGGACACCCTCTTCTACGCCGCCGCCAACCCCCAGGAACGCTACGATCCCCAGCGCACCCTGAGACGCCAGGGCCGGGTCTATCTGTCGACCGGCAGCGTGCTCTATTCCAACCTGGGCAATCCCCTGCTGACCATCGTCGCCGACACCTGTGGCCGCCACGACACCCTTGGCGGCGCCTGCTCCCAGGAGAGCAACACGGTGCGCTACGCCCTGGATCGCCGGCAGATGCACAGCTGCCGTGACAACTTCCTCTGCGCCGGTGGCCATGACGGGCGCCTGGGCAAGCGCGACATCGGCGCCAACATCAACTTCTTCATGAACGTGCCGGTGACCGCGGACGGCGGCCTGACCTTCGCCGATGGCATCTCCGGCGCCGGCAAGTATGTGGAGTTGCGCGCCGAGACCAACGTCATCCTGCTTATTTCCAATTGCCCGCAACTCAACAACCCCTGCAACGGCTGGAACCCCACCCCGGCGGAGGTGCTGCTATGGGACTGACCCGCGCACGCCAGCTCTGGCAGTGGCTGCGACCGCGTCTCCATCGCCTCTGCGAAGTCCGCGCCGGGCGCTACAGCTACCGCGGCAAGCGCTAGACGCCGACTGACCTACCGCCCTCGCGCGGCCTCTTGGGGACGACCCCGAGAGCTTTTATCTGGCGGGACGGCCCGCCGCCTTCGAGGACGCCTCGAATGTTCACCACCCTGCTCATCGCCAACCGTGGCGCCATCAGCTGCCGCATCCAGCGCACCCTGCGCGACCTGGGCGTCGCCGCGGTCGCCGTCTACAGCGAAGCCGATCGCGCCAGCCGCCACGTCAGCGAGGCCGACCAGGCCTTCAGCCTGGGCGAAGGCGCTGCCGCGGCCACCTACCTGGACACCGCCAAGCTGCTCGAGGTCGCGCGCCAGAGCGGCGCCCAGGCCATTCACCCGGGTTATGGCTTCCTTTCCGAGAACGCCGCCTTCGCCGAAGCCTGCGAAGCGGCCGGCATCGCCTTCGTCGGCCCTACCCCCAAGCAACTGCGTACCTTTGGACTCAAGCACACGGCGCGGGCCCTGGCGCGCGCCCAGGGCGTGCCGCTACTGGAGGGCACCGAGCTGCTGGAGACCCCGGAGGCGGCCCTGGCGGCCGCGCAGGAGATCGGCTATCCGGTGATGCTCAAGAGCACTGCCGGCGGTGGCGGCATCGGCATGCGCGTGTGCCGCACGGACCCTGAACTCGCCGAGGCCTTCGACGCCGTGCGCCGGCTGGGTCAGAACAACTTCAGCGATGCCGGCGTCTTCCTGGAGAAATACATCGAGCGGGCGCGGCACCTGGAGGTGCAGGTGTTCGGCGATGGTCGGGGCGAGGTCCTGGCGCTGGGCGTGCGCGATTGCTCGGTACAGCGCCGCAACCAGAAGGTGCTGGAGGAAACCCCGGCGCCCAACCTGCCGGCCGGCATGGCCGAAGCGCTCTGTGCCGCCGCGCTGGAGCTGGCGCGCGCGGTGCGCTATCGCAGCGCCGGTACCGTGGAGTTCGTCTACGACAGCGCCGCCGACCGCTTCTACTTCCTTGAGGTGAACACCCGGCTGCAGGTCGAGCACGGCGTCACCGAGCAGGTCTGGGGCGTGGACCTGGTGCGCTGGATGATCGAACTGGCCGCCGGTGACCTGCCGCCGCTGGCCGAGCTGGCCAAGGAGCTTCGCCCCCAGGGCCATGCCATCCAGGCGCGACTCTATGCCGAAGACCCGGGCCGCGACTTCCAGCCCAGCCCCGGGCTGCTCACCCAGGTCGACTTTCCATCCGCTGATGGCCGGGCGCTGCGCCTGGACACCTGGGTCGAAGCCGGCTGCGAGATCCCCCCCTATTTCGATCCCCTAGTGGCCAAGGTTATCGCCTGGGCCCCGGACCGGGACTCGGCTCGGCAGCGCCTCGACCAGGCCCTGGCCGCAACCCGGCTTTATGGCGTGGAAACCAATGGCGACTACCTGCAGCAGATCCTCGCCGCCGCGCCCTTCGCCAGCGGCCAGCCCTGGACCCGCTGCCTGGAAGGCCTGACCTACCAGGCCACCACCCTGGAGGTGCTCAGTGCCGGCACCCAGACCACGGTGCAGGACGCCCCCGGACGCCTCGGCTACTGGTCGGTGGGCATTCCCCCTTCCGGCCCCATGGACGACCGCGCCCTGCGCCTGGGCAATCGCCTGCTCGGCAACGACGGCCGCGCGGCCGCCCTGGAAATCACCCTGGCCGGCCCCACCCTCAGGTTCAACACCGAGGCCGTGGTGGCGGTCACCGGCGCGGCGCTGCCGATCCTGCTGAATGACCAACCCCAGGCCATGGACAGCGTCTTTCGCGTCCCCGCGGGTGCCATCCTGCACCTGGGCGCCATCACCGGCGCCGGCGCCCGCAGCTATCTCTGCCTGAGAGGCGGCCTGGACCTGCCTGACTACCTGGGCAGTCGCAGCACCTTCACCCTCGGCCAGTTCGGCGGTCACGGTGGCCGCGCCCTGCGCGCCGGCGACGTGCTGCACCTGTACCCGCTGACCGACGCACGCGCGGAGGCCCGACTGCCCGCCGCCCTGACCACCCGGCTGCCCGAGACCCGCACCCTGCGCGTCATCTATGGGCCGCATGGTGCGCCGGACTATTTCAGCCCGGCCTATCTGGATCTCTTTCTCGCCACCGCCTGGGAGGTGCACTTCAATTCCAGTCGTACCGGCGTGCGCCTGATCGGCCCCAAGCCGGAATGGACCCGCGAAGACGGCGGCGAGGCCGGTCTGCATCCCTCCAACATCCATGACAATCCCTACGCAGTCGGCGCCGTGGACTTCACCGGCGACATGCCGGTCATCCTCGGCCCCGACGGCCCCAGCCTGGGCGGCTTCGTCTGCCCGGTCACGGTGATCGAAGCCGACCTCTGGCAACTGGGCCAGCTCAAGGCCGGCGACCGGCTGCGCTTCCTGCCGGTGGACCTGGCGACCGCGCGGCGCCTGCAGCAGGCACGCCTGGCCGAGGAAAGCAGCTTGCAGCCGCAGGCGGAGATCGCCATTACGCCCGAGCGCGGCGATCCCGTGGTGCTGGATCTGGGCCAGGGCGCCGAGCGCCTGGTGGCGCGGCTTTCCGGGGATACCCATCTGCTGCTGGAGATCGGCCCACCGGAGCTGGACCTGGCCTTGCGCTTTCGCGGCCATGGGCTGATGCAGGCGCTGGCCGCGCTGGCGCTGCCCGGGCTGTGCGAGCTCACCCCCGGCATCCGCTCGCTGCAGGTGCACTACCAGCCCGAGGCCCTGCCCCTGGCCGAGTTGCTGGCGGCGGTCAGTCGCTGCTGGCAGGCGCTGGGCGATGCCCAGGACCTGCGGGTACCCTCGCGCATCGTCCATCTGCCGCTGTCCTGGGATGATCCGGCCTGCCGCCTGGCCATCGAGAAATACACCACCACGGTACGCAAGGACGCGCCCTGGTGCCCGAGCAACCTGGAGTTCATCCGCCGGGTGAATGACCTGGAGTCCCTGGAGGCGGTCAAGCGCATCGTCTTCGACGCCAGCTACCTGGTGATGGGCCTGGGCGATGTCTACCTCGGCGCCCCGGTGGCCACACCCCTGGATCCGCGGCACCGGCTGGTGACCACCAAGTACAACCCGGCGCGCACCTGGACCGCGGAAAACTCGGTGGGCATCGGCGGCGCCTATCTGTGCGTCTATGGCATGGAAGGTCCCGGCGGCTACCAGTTCGTCGGTCGCACCCTGCAGATGTGGAATCGCTACCGTGCCGTGGAAGCCTTCCACGGCCAGCCCTATCTGCTGCGCTTCTTCGATCAGATCCGCTTCCATGAGGTGTCGGCGGACGAGCTGCTGCGCATCCGCGCGGACTTCCCCCTGGGTCGCGTGCCGCTGCGCATCGAAGAGAGCGAATTGTCCCTGGCCGACTACCAGGCCTTCCTGGCACGCGAAGCCGAGGGCATTACCACCTTCCGCACGCGCCAGCAGAGCGCCTTCGCCGCCGAGCGGCAGCGCTGGATCGACTCCGGCCAGGCGCATTTCGACAGCCAGGAAGCCGCCGTCGAAGCCACCGAGGATGCCCCCCTCGCCAGCCACCAGCTGGCCCTGGAAAGCCCGGTGGCCGGCAATCTCTGGCAGGCCCAGGTGCAGCCGGGCGACCAGGTGGAAGCCGGCCAGCCGTTGCTGATCCTGGAATCCATGAAGATGGAAATCCCGTTGCTCGCGCCCTGCAGCGGCCGGATCCACGACCTGCAGGTTCAGCCCGGCTCGCCGATCCGCGCCGGCCAGCGCCTGCTGGTCATCGACAAGACGTGAAGGAAGCCACCATGACATTCGATCTGCGCCTCGACACCCTGAGCGCCGCCTATGCCGCCGGGACCCGGACCCCACGCACGCTCATCGCCGAACTGCGGGAGCAGGCCGCGGCCCTCAACCCCGAATACCACCTGTTCATCCACCTGCTGACCCCAGCCGAGCTGGAGCCCTATCTCGCCGCCTTGGACGCTCGCGACCCCGCCGAGCTGCCGCTCTATGGCATCCCCTTCGCCATCAAGGACAACATCGACCTCGCCGGCATCCCCACCACGGCGGCCTGCCCGGCCTATGCCTATGTGCCCGAGCGCTCGGCGACCCTGGTGGAACAGCTGGTCGCCCTGGGCGCCGTGCCGCTGGGCAAGTGCAATCTCGACCAGTTCGCCACCGGCCTCAACGGCACCCGTTCGCCCTACGGCGCCTGTCGCAACAGTGTTCACCCGGACTATCCTTCCGGCGGCTCCAGTGCCGGTTCGGCCCTGGCCGTGGCCCTGGGTGTCGCCAGCTTCGCCCTGGGCACCGATACCGCCGGTTCCGGGCGCGTGCCCGCGGGGCTGAACAACCTGGTGGGTCTCAAGGGCAGCAAGGGATTGCTGTCCACCGCCGGCGTGGTGCCCGCCTGCCAGACGCTGGACTGCGTGACCTTCTTTACCGCCACCGCCGCCGAAGCCAGCACGCTTCTGGCGCTCACCGCCCGCTTCGATCCGCGCGATCCCTACAGCCGCGCCAATCCACAGTGGAACGACGCCGGCGCCTTCGGTCGCCCGCGGCCCTTCCGCTTCGGCGTCCCGACCCAGCTGGAGTTCCTCGGCTGCCCGGAAAGCCCGGCGCTGTTCGCGGCGGCCAAGGCGCAGCTGGAAGCCCTGGGTGGCGAAGCCGTACCGTTGGATCTTGCGCCCTTCCTGGAAGCTGCACGCCTGCTCTATGAGGGTCCCTGGGTGGCCGAACGCTACAGCGTGGCTGGCGCCCTGATCGAGGCCGAGCCGGACGCCGTACTGCCGGTGATCCGCGCCGTGCTGGAAAAGGCGCCCGGCACCAAGGCGGTGGACGCCTTTCGCGCCGGCTACCGCCTGCAGGCGCTGAAAGCCCGGTGCGACGCCCTGCTCGCCGAACTGGACTGCGTGCTCACCCCCACCTATCCGCGCCCGGTGACCCTGGCGGAACTGGCCGCCGAACCGGTCGCCCGCAACGCCGACCTGGGTTACTACACCAACTTCATGAACCTGCTGGACTACGCCGCCGTGGCCGTGCCGGCGGGCGTCATGGCCAACGGACTGCCCTGGGGCGTGACGCTGTTCGGCCGGGTCTTCACCGACCAGTACCTGCTGAGCCTGGCCGCGGCCCTGCAGGAAGCCCAGGGCCTGGCGCTGGTCGGGGGCGCCCTGCCGCACGCCAGCCTGCCGGCGCGTCCCGCCCGCCATGACCGTGCCCGCCTGGTGGTCTGCGGTGCCCACCTGCAGGGGCTGCCCCTCAACGGCCAGTTGCTCGCCCGCGGTGCCCACCCCCTAGCCCTGACCCGGAGCGCGCCGCACTATCGCCTCCACGCCCTGGCCGGCGGCCCGCCGCTACGCCCAGGCATGGTCCGGGTCGCCGAAGACGGCGCCGCCATCGAGGTGGAGGTCTGGGAGCTGCCCAGCAGCGAACTGGGCAGCTTTCTCACCGGCATCCCCGCCCCGCTCGGCCTGGGCAAGGTGGAACTGGCCGATGGCAGCTGGGAAACCGGCTTCATCTGCGAGCCCTATGGCCTGGCGGGGGCCGAGGACATCACGGCGCATGGTGGGTGGCGGGCGTGGTTGGCGAGTCGCAGCGCCCACTAGCGTAATCCCAGGCTCGGGAATCTGGATCGGGTCCCGAGCCCCGTGGGAAGCCATCAGCCGGCGTCTACCTCGCGCACCACCAGACGCTCCCCCTCCTGAATCGCCAGCAACCGGACAGCCATCGGCTGCGCTAGCAGACAGTCGGCCACCGCTGGCTCCAATAGCCGGCGCAGCCGCCGGACCAGATCACGAGCGCCGAAGCGGGGATCGTGATCACGGGTCAGGAAGGCCCTGGCGCTGTTGTGCAGCTCCAGGCTTTTTCCCCGGCGGCCCAGACGCTGATTGAGCTTGTCCAGCTCGATGGCGAGCGGCCCGGGTAGCCAGTCCTGATCGATGCGCTCGAACGCCAGGATCCGCTCGATACGATTAAGAAATTCCGGATCGAAATGCGCATGCAGCGTCTCTTCCAGGATAGGTTCAGGATCCGCCGACAGCTTGAGCCAGCGCCGCCAGCCACGCGCGAAGCGGGTACGCTGCTGCTGGACGGCGCGGGCACCCAGGTTGCTGGTCATGAAGATGAGGCTGTTGCGAAAATCCAGTCGCTTGCTGCCGGCGCTGAGCACCAGCTGGCCGCTGTCGAGTACATTCAACAGGGTACGGATGACCTGGCGATCGGCCTTTTCCAACTCGTCGAACAATACGATGCCAGGGCGGCCGTAACTACCGGCGATGGCCTCGGCATCGAACAGCGTGGTGCCTTCCTTGCTGCCCACATAGCCGGGCGGCGCGCCGGCCAGGGCTGCGGCGTAGTGCTCCTGGGCCAGGGTGTTCATGTCGATGCGACATAGGGCATCTGCCCGACCATGAATAGCCTGGGCCAGCAGGCGCACGATCTCGGTCTTGCCGACCCCGGTGGGGCCAAGGAACAGACTGACGCCCAGGGGTCTTTCCGGATCACCGATGTCGGCCTTGACCACCTTGAGCAGGGCTTCCACCTCATCGAGCACTCTGGCCTGACCAAGGATGCGCGCTCGCAGCAGGACCATGACCGCTGCCGGCTCGAACAGGAACCGGGAGGGTAAAGGCGCCTGCCCCTCGCATGCGAGCTGGCCACGGTTATGCTCGATCAGGTCATTGACGAAAGGCATGGCCCGCTCCTCGCGCCGCTGGCGCTAACCCAGCTGACGTTCCTGACCGGGATGCGGTAATTTCCCCACCGGGCAGTCCGCTACACCGAGGGTGGAGCGCGTCATCCGCTCGACGTCGGCCTGGGCCTTCTGCGCATCCAGGACCCAGGTGCGATAGAAGTCGAAGGGACAGTCGGCCACCCCCTTGTCGCCGTCGCCGGAGTTGTAGACACCGGTGTAGCCGCGGTGCAGCAGCTTGAACAGGTGGTTCTGCGACTGGTCGTTGGCGCGGGCATCGCGAATCTGCGAGATCGACAGCTGGGCGTACTGAATGCCCATCTCCTCCTCGCCGCACTCACCGAGGGTGCGGCCATCGAAACCGATCAGCGCCGAATGGCCGAAGTAGCTGTATACCCCGTCGAAGCCGGTGGCGTTGGCCACCGCCACATAGCAGTTGTTGGCCCAGGCCATGGTCTTGGCCATCAGCACCTGCTGCTCCTTGGCCGGATACATGTAGCCCTGGCAACGTACGATCAGCTCGGCACCCTTCATGGCGCAGTCGCGCCAGATTTCCGGGTAGTTGCCGTCATCGCAGATGATCAGGCTGATCTTCAAGCCTTTGGGCCCCTCGCTGACATAGGTGCGGTCACCGGGATACCAGCCCTCGATGGGGCACCAGGGAATGCACTTGCGGTACTTCTGCACGATCTCGCCATGGTCGTCGATCAGCACCAGGGTGTTGTAGGGCGCCTTGTGCGGGTGCTCCTCGTGGCGTTCGCCGGTGAGCGAAAAGATCCCCCAGGTTCTGGCCTCGCGGCAGGCGGCGGCGAAGATCGCCGTCTCCTCGCCGGGGATGGTCGCGGCGGTGGCCATCATCTCGTCCTTGTCGTACATGATGCCCATGGTGCTGTACTCGGGGAACACCACCAGATCCATGCCCGGCAGGCCGAGCTTCATGCCCTTGATCATCGCGGCGATCTGCTGGGCGTTGGCCAGCACCTCCGCCTTGCTGTGCAGGCGTGGCATCCGGTAGTTGACGACAGCAACGCCGACGGTATCGGAGCTGCTGGAAACATCGCCGTGGCGCATGGAGTGGCTCCTTCGAAAGGGCTGGACCGGGAATCAGTGGCTGATCATCCAGGGGCGGGTTGACGGACTGGTCTTCAGGCCATGGGGATTGGCCTTGCTGCGGGCCGCCGGCTTGCTTGGCGCGCAGCAGCTGCAACCGGCGCCATGACTGCGCTTGGCCTGGTATTCCTCAAGGGATTGGGGCGCGTGGCGCGAACGCTCATTGGTCTCCTGGGCGCGACGCGCCCCGCGCGCCAGGGTCGCCAGGCCAGGGGCACTGAGGATCACCCGGGGGCTGGGCGTAGCACAGACGGGACAGCTGCAGGGATCGTCGCGCTGGGCCATGGGCCGCAGCAGGGTGAAATCCCCGCAGTCGGGGCAGTCGTATTCGTAGATCGGCATGACGGGCTCCTGGCGGCGGGGGCGCGACCGGCGGCCGCACCCGGGCGGCTCACTTGTCGTAGGCGATGGGCATGTCGATGCTGCCGTCCAGGTAGCGGGTCGGTCCGGCGGCAGTGGGATTGATGTCGAATTCGAAGATGTCCGTCGGCAGCCAGAGGGTGGCGCAGGCGTTGGGAATGTCGACCACCCCGCTGATGTGGCCCTGCACCGGCGCCGAGCCCAGCAGCGAATAGCCCTGGGCGCCGCTGTAGCCGAATTTCTTCAGGTACTCGATGGCATTGAGGCAGGCCTGCTGGTACGCCAGGTTGACGTCCAGGTAGTGCTGCTTGCCGGCGTCATCCACCGAGATGCCTTCGAAGATCAGGAAGTTGTTGTAGGTGGGCACGATGGGGCTGGGCTTGAAGATGGGATTCTTGATGCCGTACTTGGCCATGCCACCCTTGATCAGCTCGACCTTCATATGCACCCAGCCGGCCATCTCGATGGCGCCGCAAAAGGTGATCTCACCGTCGCCCTGGCTGAAGTGCAGGTCGCCCACCGAAAGGCCCGCGCCCTCCACATAGACAGGGAAGAAGATCTTCGAGCCACGCGACAGGTCCTTGATGTCGCAGTTACCGCCATGCTCACGGGGCGGTACGGTGCGTGCGCCGGTAGCGGCTGCCGCGTCGCGGGCCGCGCCGGTAAGCTTGCCCATGTGGGCGGTCGTAGCGAACGGCGGATTGGCCAGGGGCGGTACGCGGGTCGGGTTGCTGTCGATCAGCTCCTGCTCGCGGGCATTCCAGTTGGCCAGCAACTTGGGGTCCGGCAGGCAGCCGATCAGTCCGGGGTGGATCAGTCCGGCGAAGCGTACGCCGGGGATGTGGCGACTCTTGGTGAACATGCCCTCGAAGTCCCAGATGGATTTCTGCGCCGAGGGAAAGTAATCGGTGAGAAAGCCGCCGCCGTTCTGCTTGGAAAAGAAGCCGTTGAAGCCCCACTGGGACTCGGCCTTGGCGCCGATGTCGAGCAGATCGACCACCAGCAGGTCGCCCGGCTCGGCGCCCTTCACCCCTACCGGGCCGGAAAGATAATGCACGGTCGACAGGTCGACATCGCGTACGTCGCTCGCATCGTCGTCGTTCTTGATCGCGCCACCGGTCCAGTCGTAGGTTTCCAGGATGAAGTCATCCCCCGGCTTGACCCAGCAGGCCATGGGGATGTCCGGATGCCAGCGGTTGTGGACGTTCTCGTTGTCGGTGGCGGCCTGGTTAAGGTCAACTTTGATCAGGGTGTCGGTCATCGCGCAGCTCCTGGCTGTTGGCGGTAGCGGGAGGGTTCCAGGTCAGTCTCGGGGCTGGGATTGGGGCTGCAAATACGTCGGATGACGTAGGCGCAAACCCAGACAAGGCAAGGCTTGGACGGGATTACCAGGCAGCCGGAAGCGACCGCCGTGCTGCTGCAGGGCGGCCGCGCAGAGCGCCGGGATCAGACCGACAGATAGCGGCTGATGGTGGCCTCGTCGACCTTGTCGCGGGTTTCCTCGACCACGAAGCGGCCCTTCTCGATCACCAGAAAACGGTCGGCGATCTCGAGGGTGAAGGACAGCACCTGCTCTGACACCACGATGGTCAAGTCACGCAGGGCGCGGATCTCCTTCAGGGTGCGGGCGATGTCCTTGATGATCGAGGGCTGGATGCCCTCGGTCGGCTCGTCCAGCAGCAGCACCTTGGGATTGGTGGCCAGGGCGCGGGCGATGGCCAGTTGTTGCTGCTGGCCACCGGAGAGGTTGCCACCCTTGCGCTGGCGCATCTCATGCAGCACCGGGAACAGCGCATAGAGATCGTCCGGCACCTTGCCTCGCGCGGAGGCCGGTAGGCCGGTCTGGATGTTTTCCAGCACCGTCATGTGGGAAAAGATCATTCGCCCTTGCGGCACATAGGCGATGCCACGCTCGACGCGCTGGTGGGTCTCCAGCCGGGAGACGTCCTGGCCGTCCACCGCTACGTGGCCGCTCCAGGTCGGCAGAATACCCATCAGGCTGCGGAACAGGGTGCTCTTGCCCATGCCGTTGCGGCCCATGACGGCGACGATTTCCTTGTGCGCCACGTCCAGGCTGAGGTCGTGGAGGATGCGGCTCTGACCGTAGCCGGAGACGAGGTTCTGGATGGTGAACATGACCGGGTTCTCCCGTGATCGACTGCAGGAAAAGGGCTGGAGGCGAGGGCTCAGTGCCCCAGGTACACCTCGATAACCTTGGGATTGCTCTGCACCGCTTCCATGCTGCCTTCGGCCAGTACCTTGCCCTGGTGCAGCACCGTGACCTTGTGGGCGATGCTTTTGACGAATTCCATGTCGTGCTCGATGACCAGCACCGAGCGCCCCTGACTGATGCGGTTGAGCAGCTCGGCGGTCTGGGATCGCTCGGACACGCTCATGCCCGCCACCGGTTCGTCGAGCATCAGCAGCTCCGGGTCCTGCATCAGCAGCATGCCGATCTCCAGCCACTGCTTCTGGCCGTGGGAGAGCAGATCGGCCTGCTGGTGCAGCAGGTCGGCGAGAAAGATCTCCGCGGCCACCGCCTGCACCCGCGCGACCACCGCGGCGCTGCGCTTGAAGAACAACGCGCCGAACACCTTGCGGCCCTCGGGATAGGACATCTCCAGGTTCTCGAACACCGTGAGATTCTCGTAGATCGAGGGGTTCTGGAACTTGCGGCCGACACCCGCGCGAACGATGTCGAATTCCTTCATCCGGGTCAGTTCACGACCGTTGAATTCGATGCTGCCGGCAGTGGCGCGGGTCTTGCCGCAGATCAGGTCCAGTACCGTGGTCTTGCCGGCGCCGTTGGGGCCGATCACCACGTGTACCTCGTTGCGGTCGACATAGAGATTGAGGTCGTTCACCGCCTTGAAGCCGTCGAAGGAGACGGTCAGGCCTTCGATGGCCAGTACCGGCTTGGCAAGTTGGAAACCGACGGGACTGGTAATCATGGCGTGGTCTCCAGGCGGGAGGCTTTGGTTGCCGTGTACGGCGCTGACGAGGTGACGGGCGCGCTCGCCGGCTGGCGTCTCAGGCGTGCCACCAGGCGCTGCCCATGGCTCTTCCACAGACCGGCCAGGCCATTGGGGAAATAGAGGACGACCACGATGAAGAGCCCGCCCATCAGGTACAGCCAGAGCTCGGGAAAGGATTCGGAGAAGTAGGTTTTGCCGAAATTCACCAGTAGCGCGCCGTACACCGCACCGAGCAGCGATAACCGCCCGCCGACCGCAGCGAAGATGACCATCTCGATGGAGGGCACGATGCCGACGAAGGACGGCGACATGAAGCCCACCTGCAGAGCGAACATGGCTCCGCCCACCGCCGAGAAGGCCGCGGCCAGGCAGAACACGAAGATCTTGAAGCTGGCCACGTCGTAGCCGGAGAAGCGCACCCGCTCCTCCTTGTCACGCATGGCCACCAGCAGCCGGCCCAGCTTGGAGGCCAGCACGAAGCGGCCGATCAGGATGCAGCCGAACAGCAGCGCTGCGTTGACGAAATACAGCACCACCTTGGCGCTGTCCGAACGGATGTCCCAGCCCAGCAGCGTCTTCAGGTCGGTGATGCCATTGACCCCGCCGGTGAGGCCCTGCTGACCGATGATGAGAATGGTCAGGATGGCGGCGATGGCCTGGGTGACGATGGAAAAGTACACGTCCCCTACCCGCCGCTTGAACATCGCCAGGCCGATGATGAAGGCCAGCAGCACCGGAACCGCGATCACCGCCACCAGGGTGAAGCCGAAGCTATGGAACGGCTGCCATAGCCAGGGCAGCTCGGTAATCTGGTTCCAGTCCATGAAGTCGGGAATGCCGGGGGTGGACTGGATCTTGGTGCTTTCCGGATCCGAGGCTTCGAGTTTGAGGAACATCGCCATGCAGTAGCCGCCGAGACCGAAGAAGATTCCCTGGCCGAGACTGAGGATGCCGCCATAGCCCCAGCAGAGCACCAGGCCGACCGCGACGAAGGCGTAGGTCAGGTACTTGCCGACCATGCTCAGGCGGAAGATGTCCAGGGTCAGCGGAAACACCAGCAGGATCAGCGCGGCCAATACCAGCAGGCCTAAGGTGCCCTGCCGGCCGCCGAGCAGGTTGTCGATTGCCTTGTTCATCGTGGACTCCCTACTTGCGGACTTTTGCCGAGAACAGCCCCTGGGGCCGCAGCATCAGGATGAGGATCACCGCCGACAGGGTCAGCACCTTGGCCATGGAACCAGAGAGGAAGAATTCCAGCAGCGACTGCGCCTGGGCGATCCCGAAGGCCGAGGCGATGGTGCCGAGCAGGCTGGCTGCGCCACCAAAGACCACCACCAGGAAGGTGTCGACGATATACAGCGAGCCCGAGGTCGGACCGATGGAGCCGATGGTGGTGAAGGCCGCGCCCGCCACCCCGGCCACGCCGCAGCCCAGGGCGAAGGTCAGGCGGTCTACGCGGCGGGTGTTGATACCCACGGCGCGAGCCATCACCCGGTTCTGCATGGTGGCGCGCACCTGCAGCCCCCAGCGCGAGCGGTACAGCATGAAGAACAGGGTCAGGGTCAGCAGCGCAGTCACGACCATGACGAACAGGCCGTTCTTGGGGATATCGATGCTGGCGGTCGGGCTCCAGGAGCCCATGATCCATTCCGGCAGTTCGGCACTGACCTCGCGGGCGCCGAATACCGAGCGAAACACCTGCTGCAGGATCAGCGACAGGCCCCAGGTGGCCAGCAGGGTGTCCAGCGGGCGCTGGTAGAGCCGGCTGATCATCGCCCACTCCACCAACCAGCCGATGGCGCCGGCGACGAAGAACGCCAGGATCAGGGCGAAAAAGAAGTAGTAGGGCTGCAAGGCCGGAAACAGGTGCAGGGTAAGCGAGGACATCACGTAGGTGGTGTAGGCCCCCACGGTGAGAAATTCGCCATGGGCCATGTTGATCACGCCCATCTGCCCAAAGATGATCGCCAGCCCCAGCGCCATCAGCAGCAACACGCAGAACACCGAAAGGCCGTTGAAACCCTGCATCACGGCGATCGCGCCGAAGTCGGATAAGCTTTCCATGGAGATCTTCCCGTGAAGGTGGACGGAGGCGTCCGTCAGGCGACGCCTCCGGTCAGGCAAGGCTTACTGGTAGCCTTTGGGGAAAGGATTGGGCTCGATCAGATCGGCGGATTCGTGGACCACCTTGAAGGTGCCGTCCGGTTGGATCTGGGCGATGCGCGAGCGGCTCCAAAGGTGATGGTTCTCGTGAACCTTCACGTAGCCTTCCGGTGCGGTCTTCAGCTCCAGGCCCGGAGACGCCGCGACCACCTTGTCGACATCGAAGCTGCCGGCCTTCTCCACCGCCATCTTCCACAACCAGGGACCGAGATAGGCCGCCTGGGTGACGTCGCCCACCACCGCATCCTTGCCGTACTTGGCCTTGAACGCCTCGACGAAGGCCTTGTTGTTGGGATTGTCCAGGGTCTGGAAGTACTTCATCGAGGAGTAGAAGCCGGCCATGTTCTCGCCACCGATGCCGAGCATCTCATCCTCGGTCACCGAGAGGGTCAGCAGAGTCTGCTTGGCCGAAGTGATGCCAGCCGCCTTGAGCTGCTTGTAGAAGGCCACGTTGGAGCCCCCGACGACCGCGGCAAAGACCACATCGGGCTTTTTCAGCTTGATCTTGTTGGTCAGGGAACCGAACTGGGTGCCGCCCAGCGGGTAGTACTCCTCCCCCACCACCTCGCCATGCAGCACGTTTTCAATGTGCTTGCGGGCGATCTTCATCGAGGTCCGCGGCCAGATGTAGTCCGAGCCCACCAGGTAGAACGTCTTGCCGCCCTTCTCCTTGGCCAGCCAGTCCAGCGCCGAGAGAATCTGCTGGGTGGCTTCCTGGCCGGTGTAGAAGACGTTCTTCGACTGCTCGAGGCCCTCGTAGAAGGTCGGGTAGTAGAGCAGGCCGTTGTCCTTCTCGAAGATCGGCAGCACCGCCTTGCGCGAGGCCGAGGTCCAACAGCCGAACACCGCCGCGACCTTGTCGGCCTCCAGTAGCTTCTTGGCCTTTTCGGCGAAGGTCGGCCAGTCGGAGGCGCCGTCTTCCTGGATGATCTTGACCTGCCGCCCGAGCACCCCGCCCTGGGCATTGATCTGCTCAATCGCCAGCCGCTCGGCCTGGATGGCCCCGGTCTCGGAGATGGCCATGGTGCCGGTGGCGGAATGCAACTGGCCGACTGTCACGGTGGTATCGGTCACGGCCAGGCCGGTGGTATTGGCGGCGTCCGCCATCACGCCCTGGCTGAACACGCTGGCTGCCAACAGGGACAATGCCGCGGCGCCCAGCGCCAGGCGTCGCGGAAGACTGGATTTCACGCCCGCTGATCTGTGCATCTTGTCGCTCCTCTAGATGATGTGCAGGTCGCCCCCGGGGACCGGGACTGCGGCTTGCGCTGCGGAGCAAGGATGGGCCGGGACAGGCGGCGCGGAACATACGCAGGATGACGTAACGGCCTACGTCATCTGACGTACAGCCCGCTGCAACGCCCTGAGGCATGCTCTGTCTGTCGCGCGCCCGCGCGGGGCACGCCAGGCCGGGCAGACAGTGGCCACAGAGAGGCAGGAGGCCAAGACGGCCGAGGCATGGAACTTGCCTGAACACCGCCACGCAGACCCCAGGAGCCCTGCCGTGCAGCAGACCGGGACGCAACGCATCGCCAAGATCCGCAGGGACTACAACAGCTGGGTGGCCGACGAGACGCTGGAAGACTACGCCCTGCGCTACACGCCCCGGTCGTTTCGCAAGTGGTCGGAATTCCGCATCGCCAACACCGCCCTGGCCGCCGTGTCCTTTCTGGCCCTGGAAGCCATCGGTGGCGCCCTGGCGATCAGCTATGGCTTCACCAATACCCTCTGGGCCGTGCTGGCGGCGAGCCTGGTGATCTTTCTCACCGCCCTGCCAATCAGCTATTACGCGGCGCGCTACGGGGTGGACATGGACCTGCTGACCCGGGGCGCCGGCTTCGGCTACATCGGCTCGACCATCACCTCGCTGATCTACGCCAGCTTCACCTTCCTGTTCTTCGCGCTGGAAGCGGCGATCATGGCGCTGGCCCTGGAACTGTACTTCCGCATTCCGCTGGCCCTGGCCTATGTCATCTGTTCGATCATCGTCATCCCCCTGGTCACCTATGGCATCACCCTGATCAACCGCCTGCAGCTCTGGAGCCAGCCGCTCTGGCTGATCCTGCTGCTGTTGCCCTATGCCTTCGTCATCGCCAAGAATCCCGGGGCCCTGGCGGACTGGACCACCTTCGCCGGCCGCGAGGGCGAGGCCGGCGCCTTCAACCTGCTGTCCTTCAGCGCCGCCTGTACCGTGGCCCTGGCCCTGGTGACCCAGGTGGGCGAGCAGGTCGACTACCTGCGCTTTCTTCCGGAAAAGACCGCGCAGAATCGCCGGCGCTGGTGGGCGGCGCTGCTGATGGCCGGTCCCGGCTGGATAGTGCCCGGCGCCCTGAAGATGCTGGCCGGCGCCTTCCTGGCCTTTCTCGCCCTGCAGCACGAGATTCCCCTGGAGCGTGCCGCCGAACCTACCCAGATGTACTTGGTCGCCTTCGGCTACGTGTTCGCCTCGCCCGGCTGGGCCATGGGGGCCATGGTGCTGTTCGTCATCGTCAGCCAGGTCAAGATCAACCTGACCAATGCCTATGCCGGCTCCCTGGCCTGGTCCAACTTCTTCGCCCGGGTCACCCACAGCCACCCGGGAAGGGTGGTCTGGCTGGTGTTCAACGTGCTGATCGCCCTGATGCTGATGGAGCTGGGAGTGTTCGAGGCCATCCAGGAGGTGCTTGGGCTCTATGCCAACATCGCCATCGCCTGGATCGGCGCCGTGGTCGCCGACCTGGTGATCAACAAGCCTCTAGGGCTGTCACCCCGGCACATAGAGTTCAAGCGGGCGCACCTCTACGACATCAACCCGGTCGGCGTCGGTGCCATGCTGCTCGCCTCGCTGCTGTCCGGTCTGGCTCATGCGGGGCTGTTCGGCGCCCTGGCGCAAGCCGCCTCACCCTTGGTATCACTGGTCTCCGCGCTGATCTGCGCGCCGCTGCTGGCCTGGCTCACCCGGGGCCGCTACTACATCGCCCGGACCAGCGTGCTGAAGTTGCTGTATCCCGCGCAGGTCCATCTGGAATGCGTGCTCTGTACCAACGCCTTCGAGCGCGAAGACATCGCCTTCTGCCCTGCTTACGGCGCGCCCATCTGCTCGCTCTGCTGCGCCCTGGATGCGCGCTGTGGCGATCTCTGCAAGCCCAGGGCGCGCCTCGCCGAGCAGGTCGATACCCTGCTGCGTTGGCTGCTGCCGAACACCTCGGTGCCGCGCCTGCATACCCGCTTGGCGCACTATCTGGGCGTGCTGCTGGTCATGGTCGGGCTGATGTTCTGTGCCCTGGCGCTGATCTACAGCCAGGTCTCCCAGGGGCTGCAGGTCGATGAGCGTCACCTGTTGTATCAGGGATTCTTCAAGGCCTTCATGGTGCTCACGCTGTTTGCCGGCGCCCTGGCCTGGTGGGTGGTACTGACCCGCGAGAGCCGCCATGTGGCGCTGGAGGAATCGACCCGGCAGACCGCGCTGCTGATGCAGGAGATTGAGGCGCACCGCAAGACCGACGAAGCGCTGCAGCGGGCCAAGGAGGCGTCCGAAGCCGCCAACGCGGCCAAGAGCCGCTACGTCACGGGCTTGTCCCACGAGTTGCGCACGCCGCTGAACAGCATCCTCGGCTATACCCAGATCCTGCAGCGTGATCCGGCCAGCAGCGGCCATCAGCTGGATGCCCTGGCCACCATCTACCGCAATGGCTCGCACCTGCTCTCGCTGATCGACGGCCTGCTCGACGTGGCCCGGATCGAAGCGGGCAAGCTGCAGCTGGAACCCTCGGAGATTCCCTTTCCGGAGTTTCTCGAACAGCTGCAGCAGATGTTCACGCCCCAGGCCCAGGACAAGGGTCTGAGCTTTGCCCTCGAGGTCGGGGGACGCCTCCCCGCCGTGGTGCGCGGCGATGAAAAACGGGTGCGGCAGATCCTCATCAATCTGCTCAGCAATGCCGTGCGCTACACCGACCAGGGTGGCGTGATCCTGGCGGTCACCTATGCGCGGGAAACCGCTACCTTCGAGGTCATCGACAGCGGTCTGGGCATCGCCGCAGAGCAGCTGGGGCGGCTATTCCAACCCTTCGAACGGGGTGATCCGCTGCGCCAGGACAACGGCCTGGGACTGGGCCTGACCATCACCCGCATGTTGGTGACGTTGATGGGCGGCGCCCTTGACGTGACCAGCACGCCCGGCCAGGGCACCCGCTTCGTGGTGCGCCTGTTCCTGTCCGAGGTACGGGTGCCCCAGGCGCTGGTCCACGTCGAACACAGCATCAGCGGCTATCAGGGCCCGCGACGCCGGGTGCTGCTGGTGGACGACCACCTGGATCACCGCCGGGTGCTGGCCGGCATGCTCGAACCTCTTGGCTTCGAACTGGCGGAGGCCGCCAATGGCCAGGACGCCATCCGCCAGGTTGCCCTCTGGCAGCCGGACCTCATCCTCATGGATCTTTCCATGCCGCTGCTGGACGGACTGGAGACCAGCGCGCTGATCCGCCGCAATGGCCTGTCCAGGGCGCCGATCATCGTCATTTCCGCCAATGCCTTCGCCGTTGATCGCGAACGCAGCACCGCGGCCGCCTGCGATGATTACCTGGCCAAACCGGTCCATACGCCGCAGCTGCTGGAAAAGATCAGGATGCATCTGAATCTGACCTGGCTGGAGCGGACCGCCGGACCGCCTGGCGCACGATCGATTTCGCTCCAACCGCCGAGCGCTGCCAGTCTGGAAGCGTTACAGGAGCTGGGGGCGCTGGGCTATGTGAAAGGCATCCACGTCTGCCTGGATCACATCGAGCGCGAGGAGCCGGCCAGCGCCGCCTATGTCGATACCCTGCGCGCACTGGTGAAACGCTTTCAGCTCAACGACTTCAATCGCCGTCTCAAAGATGCGCTGCAGCCGGCCGACCTGCCCCTGGAAGGAGAGAATCCATGACCGCCGCCCTACCGCCCAGCGTGGTGCTGATCGTCGATGACACGCCGGACAACCTCGCCCTGCTCTCCGACGCCCTGGACGCCAGTGGCTACATGGTGCTGGTGGCCCTGGACGGCGCCAGCGCCCTGGAACGCATGCAGCGCCGCCGCCCGGACGTGGTGCTGCTGGACGCCATGATGCCCGGGCTGGATGGCTTCGAGACCTGCCGTCGGATCAAGGCCCAGGCCGAACTGGCCGATATCCCGGTGCTGTTCATGACCGCCCTGACCGAGAGCGAGCACGTGGTGGAGGCCTTCGCCGCGGGCGGCATCGACTACGTGACCAAGCCACTCAAGACCGATGAGGTCATGGCACGAGTCGCCGCCCACCTGCGCACGGCGCGCGAACTCCAGGCGGCGCGCAGCCTGCCAGCGAGCCGCCCGTATGCCAGGACCGCGCTGGACCTGGCGCCGCTCAGCAGCCGCTACCAGCTGACCGGCCGCGAGGTCGAGGTGCTGCACTGGGTCGCCTGCGGCAAGACCAATCGCGACATCGGCGACATCCTCGGCCTCTCGCCCCGCACGGTGAACAAGCACCTGGAACACGTCTACGTGAAACTCGGGGTAGAAACGCGCACTGCGGCGGCGACCCTGGCCATCGCGACGTGCCGCTAAGCGTTCGGGCGCCGTCAAGCACCTCCCAGGGACCGCTGTCAGCTAATGCAGGAGCGGAGAATCACTGCCGCTACCTAACTGCAGGACGTTGCCAAGCTAGGCACGCTCGTCCTTGGCGGTATCCATGACGATGTAGCTGACCACCGAATGGACATGGGGCAGTACGCCGAGAACCTGGGTATGGAAGGTGCGATAGGCACTCATGTCGGCGACCTCTATGCGCAACAGATACTCGACCGCGCCGGTGACGGTGTGGCACTCGACCACATCCGCCGAATCGCTGATGGCCGCTTCGAAGGCATCCAGCACCGCACGGGAGTGAGAGGACATGCCCACCGCAACGTAGACGACGAAGCCGATGCCCAGCAGTGATCGATCCACCACCGCTCGATAACCCTTGATGACACCGGAGCGCTCCAGCTCCTGTACGCGCCTGAGGCAAGCCGAGGGCGACAGCCCTACCCGTTCAGCCAGCTTGACGTTGGTCTGTCGAGCATCCCGTTCGAGCTCACGCAATATTCGGCGATCAAGACGATCTACTTTGATCATTAATTGCACTCCAGCCGTCCAGGAAGAAGTTTATGCCATCCTATATCGATGTCAAAGCAATAAAATACGACCCAATTTCCTAAAGCTGCACTACCGTTGCCATGACCGATCTCGCCGTCCTGCTGCCCTTTCTGCTGTTTTGTTTCATCCTCACCGCGACTCCAGGTCCCAATAACGTCCTGGTGCTCGCCAGCGGCGCCCAGGTGGGCGTGAGACGTACGCTGCCGCTAATTGTCGGGATCGCCATTGGGGTAGCGCTGCAGTTGGCGGTAGTGGGTCTTGGTCTAGGCGTAGTCTTTGCCGCCCTACCCGGCCTGCATCTGCTGCTGAGCATTCTGGGACTGGCTTATCTCCTGCTGCTGGCCTGGCGTATCGCTACCTGCGGACCTATTCGGCTCGACGCCGAGGCCACCACGCCGATGGGCCTGCTGGGCGGCGCGGCCTTCCAGTGGATCAATCCCAAGGCCTGGACGGTATCCATCAGCGCAGCGGCCACCTATATACCGGTGCAGCATCACCGCCTGGACGTGATGCTGGCCGCTACCCTGTTGGCGCTGGTGAGCCTTCCCTGTGTAGGGATCTGGGCGCTCGCCGGCAGCGTCCTGCGTAATGGGTTGGCCGATGAACGCCGCGCCCGCTGTTTCAATCTGGCCATGGCCGTCACGCTGCTGGTCGCCACCTTGCCGCCGCTCTATCAGCTTTTCACCCACTGACTAGGAAAACGGTTCTTCGCGGCTGTGGGAAGGTCGCCGATGGCACACCCGAGCAACGCTCCTGGGGCAGACAGATCCGTTCCTGGCGATGAGCCGCACTCATGTCATCGTGAGCGACGGGCACTATTCAATGTCCGGTCTGGCTGCTATCCATGATGCCCGATAGCGCTCCTGCGCCAGAGCCGCGGCCCTCTCCCCTCACCTAGATGATAGATACACACGATGTCCACGCCTTATACCGACCGCTACGACCTCCCCTTGTCGACCTTCTCTGCCTTCGCCGCCGAGCGCTACCAGGCCGGTGTCGATCTGCTGCTATCGCTCTGGCCGGGGGCGGCCGAGGCGCTGGACGAGGCCATCGCCGCCGATCCTGATTTCGCCCTGGCGCTTGCAGCGCGGGCGCGGCTGCAGCTGATCGACAACCAGGCCGGTGCCGCCCGGGAGGCCATCGTGCGGGCGCAGCGGCTGGTCGAGCGGCGCGGCACGGAGCGCGAGCGCAGCCATGTGCAGGTCCTGCAGCGGCTGATCGCCGGTGAATCCGCCCAGGCGCTGCAAGATGCCCTGGCGCATGCCGACCGCTGGCCGCGGGACATCCTGATCCTGGGCTTGCCCCTGGGTGCTTTCGGCCTGCTGGCATTTTCCGGGCGGGCCGATCACGATCAGGCACGGGTCGATCTCTGCGAGCGCCATGCCCGCCATTTCGCTGCGGATGACTGGTGGTTTCTGACCTACCGCGGCTGGTCCCTGGGCGAGAACGGCGAGGTGGTGCGGGGCCGTACGCTCACCGAGCGGGCGCTGGAGCTACGCCGCCACAACGTCAATGCAGCCCATGCCCTGACCCATGTCCTGCACGAATCCGGCGACAGCCCGGCCGCGCAGGCCCTGATCGCAGGCTGGCTGCCCGAGTACCCCCATCACGGTACCCTGCATGGCCATATCGCCTGGCACGGCGCCCTGGTGGCCCTCGAACAGGGCGACAGCCAGGGCGCGCTGGACCTCTATCAGCGCTTCGTAGCGCCAGCCGCGTCCACCGCCGGTCCGCTCAACCGGGTCAGCGACAACGCCTCCTTTCTCTGGCGCCTGGGGCTTTATGGCCACGAGGTGCCAGCCGACCTCTGGCAGGCTACTGCGGCCAGTGCGTCCGGGCTGTTCCAGCAACCGGGGCTGGCTTTCGCCGACGTCCATATGGCCCTGATCGCCGCGGCGACCGGGGATCGGCAGGCGCTGGAAGAACGCGTGGCCGGACTCGAAGCCCGCCTGTGCGACGGCACTCTTTCCGCCGGACCGGTCGTCCCCCTGCTCTGCCGCGCCTTGCTGGCCTTCGCCGACGAGGACTATGACGGCTGCGCACGGCTGCTGGAGCCGCTGCGCACGGATGTCGCCCGCATCGGTGGCAGTGGCGCCCAGCGCGAGGTCATCGAAGACACCCTGCTGGTCGCCCTGCTGCGCGGGGGCGACCACACCAAGGCAGGCGTACTGCTGGACGAGCGCCTGCACCGGCGGCCTTCGACCCGCGACCGGCACTGGCGGGCCAGCCTTGCATCCTGATCCGGGATGTTCACGGACTACCCGGTGATCAGTTTTACCTTATCTCTTTATCTGTAGACGCAATTTCATTATATTTGCATCTACAGATTGGAGAGTCCTATGTCCCAGGTCGTTGCCGTTGAACAGTTTTCGAAAAGCCAGAGCACGGCCTGCCTACGGGCAGCGCTCAACATTCTGGACAGATGGCAGGCCTCCAGTGAGCAGAGTTGCCGCATCTTGCGCATCTCGCGCAGCACCTACACCCGGGCCTTGCAGCGGGAAGGTAACTGGGCGGTGAGTCTGGATGCCGATCAGCTCCAGCGTGTCAGCCTGGTGCTGAACATGCATTCCGCGCTACGCCTGGTCTTCGACAACCCGGAAAACGTCTACGGCTTCGTCGCCATGGCCAATCACAATGAGTTCTTCAATGGCCGTTCGCCGCTGGAGATCATGGCCCAGGGCGACATGATCTCCCTCTATGAAACCTTCCGGCGTATCGACGTCCTGCGCGGTGCCGGATGGTGAAGCTGGAGGACCTGCCCCTGCTGGCCGATGAGCGTCTACAAGGGCATCGCCTGGTCAACTCCAAATTCCCGCCCATCCACCTGTTCGACGATGTTGCCAATGCCGAAGATTTCGCCGTGCTCCATCAGTTACAGGTGTTGACCAACCCGCGCCTACAAAACGAGCTGGGGCGTCTGGAGCTGATTCCCCGCGAACAGATTCCCTTCGGCATCTCGGGTTGCTCCTATGCGACAGCGCCCTTCACTCACGTCAATCCAGAGGGTTCGCGCTTCAGCGATGGCACCTTCGGCGTTCTCTATCTGGCCGACCATCCCGATACCGCCCTTGCCGAGGTTCGCTATCATCAGCAAGCGTACTGGTCGAAGGTGCCCGCGCTGAAATACGAGCGGTTCGTCTTCCGCAATCTTTCGGTGAGCTTCTCTGAAGAGGGCTTCCGCGATGCCCTGGTGCTGGAAGCGACCGATGCCCTCTACCACCCCGCAGACTACGGCGCGGCGCGTAGTCTTGGCGCCGCCGCCAAACGCGCCGGCTGCCCAGGCCTGCGCTATCGCTCGGTGCGGCGTCCCGGCAACCACTGCTGGGCATTGCTGACCCCAGGACGGATCAGTGCGGTGGTCCAGGCGGCGCCGGTTGAGATGATCTGGAACGGCGGCATCATCAGCGTCAATCGCCTCACCGCCGTGCCGGGCGAGCCGACCTGATCAGGTAGCGCCCCCTCAGGCGTGGGTCAGATACCACCGCCAGTCCTGCTCCCCCACCTCGGCCATGAATTGCCGGTATTCCGCGCGCTTGATGGCGAGGTAGACCTCGATGAACCGCTCCCCCAGCGTCTCCTTGATCCACGCAGAGCGCTCCAGCGCCTGCAGCGCGGTCAGCCAGTCGGTGGGCAGCAGGTCGGTAGCCTGCTCGTAGCCATTGCCGACGATGGCGGGTCCCGGGTCACGCTCGTCACGGATGCCTTCGTGGATGGCGGCGAGGATGGCCGCGGCGGCCAGATAGGGATTGGCATCGGCGCCGCAGATGCGGTGCTCGATATGGCGACTGCTGGCCGGACCGCCGGGCACGCGCAGGGACACGCTGCGGTTGTTGACCCCCCAGCTCTTGGCCAGCGGCGCGTAACTGTTGGCCTGGAAACGGCGGTAGGAGTTGGCGTTGGGACAGAAGATCGCCAGGGCATCCAGCATCCGGTGCTGCATGCCGCCGATGGAATGGCGCAGCAGCGGCGTGCCCTGCGGGTCCTCGCTGGCATAGAGGTTGTTGCCCTCGGCATCGGCCAGGCTGACGTGCAGGTGCAGGCCGCTGCCCGCCTGGTCGCCGAACGGCTTGGCCATGAAGCAGGCCTGCAGGCCGTGGCGGTTGGCCACGCCCTTGACCAGGCGCTTGTAGCGAATGCCTTCGTCGATGGCCTGGAGGGCATCGAAGCGGTGCAGCAGGGTCAGTTCGAGCTGGCCGGGGGCGTATTCGGAGATGGCCGTGCGCACCGGCAGGCCCTGCACCTCGCAGGCGGCGTAGAGGTCATCGAGAAAGGGCTGCAGCTGCTCCAGTTCGTAGACCCCATAGACCTGCGGCGAGCCGGGTCGCACGCCATTCATCTGCAGCGCCGGTTGCGGCCTGCCCTGGGCGTCACGGGTGCGGTCGAGCAGATAGAACTCCAGCTCCACCGCCATCACCGGCTGGAAGCCGTCGGCCTGCAGCCGCTCGATCACCCGCACCAGGGCATGCCGGGGATCGGCGGGGGTGGCCGGCAGCCCCTGGGTCGGGTGCATGCTCACCTGCACCTGGCCGGTCGGGGTGCTGCGCCAGGGTTGCAGGGTCAGACTGCCGGGCAGCGGATAGGTCCAGCAGTCGACATCGGCGACCTCCCAGACCAGGCCGGTGGCCTCGACGTCTTCGCCCTGCAGGGTCAGCGCCAGGATGGAGCTGGGCAGCGGCCGGCCCTCCTCGTAGATGGCCAGCAGTTCGTCACGGTGCAGCAGCTTGCCGCGCGGCACGCCATTGGCATCGATCAGCATGAGTTCGATGCTGCGCACCTCGGGGTGGGCGGCGAGGAAGTCGCGGGCTTCCTGGGCGTCGGCGAAGTTCATGGCTGGCACTCCCGGGCGCCGGGCAGCGCCAGGAGCTCGGCAAGGCCCTGGTCGAGGGTGGCCAGCAGGCGGTCGACGTCCGCCGCTGCGAGATCCGGGCAGCACAGGGTCATGTTGTGGAAGGGGGTGATGAGGATGCCCCGGTTGATCAGGTAGAGATGCAGCGCCTGCTGCAGGCTGTCGTGGAAGGCGGCTTCCGCCTCGGCGCCGGTGGTGGGCGGTGTGGCGCAGAACTGGAATTCGCAGCGGGCGCCCAGTTCGGTCACCGACCAGGCCAGGCCATGGCGGGCGATCACCTCGCGCAGGCCGGCGGCCAGTCGCGCCGCCAGCGGCAGCATCCGCGCATAGGCGGCCGGGGTCATGACCTCTTCCAGGCTGACGCGCAGGCAGCGCATGGCCAGGGCATTGGCCGACAGCGTGGTGCCCATGCCGCTGTGCCCATGGCCGTGGCTGGTCTCGCTGGCGTGCTGCTGCGCCAGGCGCATGGCCTGGGCCATCTCGTGGCTGCAGCCATAGGCCGAACAGGGGACGCCCCCGGCGATGGGTTTGCCGAAGGTGATGAAGTCCGGCTGCAGATTCCAGGCGCGGGTACAGCCGCCGGGGCCGGTGGACAGCGTGTGGGTCTCGTCGATGATCAGCAGGGTGCCGTATTGCCGGGTCAGGGCGCGGACCTGGTCCATGAAGCCCGGAGCGGGCAGCACCATGCCGATGTTGGTCATGGCCGGTTCGCAGATCAGCGCAGCGACGTCGCCCTTCGCCAGGGCCGCCTCCAGCGCGGCCAGGTCGTTGAAGGGCACGGCCCGGCTGGTCTCGGCCAGGTTGTGCGCCTGGCCGATCAGGCCGCCGCGGTGCACGGTGCGCCCCTCCTGATGGCGCACCATGACATCGTCGACGGTACCGTGGTAGCAGCCGTCGAACACCAGCAGCATCTTGCGATTGGTGATGGCGCGCGCCCAGCGGATGACATAGCGGTTGGCGTCGGTGGCAGTGGTCGCCACCTGCCAGAACGGCAGGCCGAAGCGCTCGGCGAGCAGCTCCCCGGCGACCACGGCATCCTCGCCGGGCAGCATGGTGGTGAGTCCACGCGCGCCCTGCTCGGCCAGGGCCCGAGCGATGGGCGCCGGCGAATGGCCGAACATGCTGCCGGTGTCGCCCAGGCAGAAGTCGATGTACTCGTGGCCGTCGACGTCATGGAAGCGCGCACCCTGGGCATGGCTGACGAACAGCGCACTGGGCATCGACCAGTCGTTCATCCAGTGCATGGGCACGCCGCCGAACAGTGAGTGCCGGGCCCGCTCGGCCAGGGCGAGGGATTTAGGATTGCGCGCCAGAAAGCGCTCGCGTTCGGCCGCGACAAAGGTCTGGACGGCGGCTTCGCTGATACCACTGGTGGTCATGTCGGATTCCTCTTGGGTGGAGGGCGGCTCGGCCCGGGCTCAGTGCCCTGCCGAGACGCCGCAATCGATGGCCAGGTCCGCGCCGGTGATGGAGCGGGCGGCGGGTTGGCACAGGAAAAAAGCCAGCTCGGCGACTTCCTCGGGCTGGATGAAGCGCGCCTGCTCGCCTTGCGGATACTTCTCCAGCAATTCCTGCAGATAGGCGGCGGGATCGCCCTTGCCGTAGCGCTCGGCCTGAAAGCTCAGCATGGGCGTCGCCACATCGCCGGGGGAGATGCTGTTGCAGCGCACCCCGCTGGGCGCCAGATCCAGCGCCAGGGCCTTGGTCATCAGGGTCACCGCGCCCTTGCTGGCGCAGTAGACGGCGGCGTTGCGGTTGCCCTGGCGACCGGCATCGCTGCTCAGGTTGACGATGGCGCCGCGAGTTTCCCGCAGCGCGGGTATGGCCGCGGCGCAGAGAAAGAAGCTGGCCTTGAGATTGACGTCCAGCACCAGGTCGAAGTCTTCCTCGCTGAAGGTTTCCGCCGGACCTTCGCGCCAGACGCCGGCGCAGTTGACCAGGGCGTCGAGTCGACCCAGGCGGTCCAGAACGCGGGCGACCACCTCCCGGCTCGCGCCCGCCTGGCGCAGGTCGGCGGCGTGCTGACCGGCAAGGCGGCCGTCGGCCTGTAGCGTCGCCAGGGCCGCGCCGTCGAGATCGGCGCCAAAGACCCGCCAGCCCGCCTGCAGAAAATGCTCACGCACCGCTCCCCCGATGCCCCCCAATACCCCACTGACCAGTACGACCGGCTGCATGTCAGGCCCCCTTGTTTTCGATGCGGCTGTTGCCGCCGTCCACCACCAGGTATTCCCCGGTGATGTAGCTCGCCTCGGGCGAGGCCAGGAAGGCCACCGCCGCGGCGACCTCGGCGGGGCGGCCGGCGCGACCCACGGGGACCCGCGTCGCCGCCTGCAATTCTTCCGGCAGGCTGGAGGCGGTTTCGATCCAGCCAGGGGCCACGGCGTTGACCGTGATGCCCTGCCCGGCCACCTCCAGCGCCAGACTCATGTTCATGCCGACCATGGCCGCCTTGGCCGCGCTGTAGGCCGCTGCCTGCGGAATGCCCGCCCGGGTGCCGGTGGCGGAACTGACGTGGACGATGCGGCCATAGCCGCGCGCCTGCATGCCGGGCAATACGGCGCGGGTCAGCAGGAAGGCCGTGGTCAGGTTGCGCGCCAGGGTCAGATTCCAGTCGGCCAGGGTCATCCGCGCCACCTCCACCAGGGGCTCGGGACTGCCCTGCATGGTCATGCCGGCGTTGTTGACCAGGATGTCGATGCGGCCCCAACGCGCCTCGGCCCACTGGCAGAAGTCGCCAACGGCGGCCTCCTCGGTGAGATCCAGGGCCTGACCTTCAGCGGTGAAGCCGGCGGCGCGCAATTCCGCCACCCGTTCGGCGATGCGCGCACTGCTGGCGGTGACGATCAGCCGTGCCCCCGCCGCGCCCAGGCGGCGGGCTATCGCCATGCCGATGCCGGCTTCGCTGCCGGCACCGCTGATCAGGGCCACCTGGCCCGCCATCGACTCGCTCATGTCGCTGTCTCCATCGTTGTCTGACTGGACTCTAAGCCTGTCTGGCTGATACAAAAAGACGATCGTTATCAGCGAAATTGACAACCATGGCCTTTACCAGCGAAACGCTTCGGGTCTTCCTCGCCGTCATCGACGAGGGCTCCTTTTCCGCGGCGGCTCGCGTCCTGGGGCGGGTGCCGTCAGCGGTGAACATGGCGATCTCCCAGCTGGAGGCCGAACTGGACCTGGTGCTGTTCGATCGCGCCACCCGCAAGGCGCTACCGACGCCTGCGGCCCGTGCCCTCGAACCCCAGGCGCGGCAGGTGGCCAGCCAGCTCACTCTGCTCGACGCCCATGCCCTGCAATTGCACGCCGGGCTGGAACGGCGCTTCGTACTGGTGATGGCGCCGGAGTTGCAGACCGGTGCCTGGAGTCGGCCGCTGGTGACCCTGGCCGAAGAATTTCCGGCGCTGGAAATCGAGATCCGCTCGGCGGCGCGCGCCGAGGCGATCCGCCTGCTGCACGAGGGCAGCGTCGACATGGCGCTGATCTTCGAGCGTCCGGGGATCAACGAGCAGGAAGGCTTCGCCGAGGCCGGCAGCCAGTTGCTCACGGCGGTGGCGGCACCTGGCTATCCTGCCTCCCGCCAGGATCGACCTCTGGGCGAAACGCTGATGGCCGATACCCGCCAGATCGTGGTGGCCGGCGGCGACCGCAATGCCTCGGATCCGCAGATCGTGCTGTCGCAACGGGTCTGGCTGACCGACAGCTATCTGGCGACGCTGGACCTGGTCCAGGCGGGGCTGGGCTGGGCCTATCTGCCTCACCCGCTGGTGCGCCCACTGATCGCCGCCGGGCTGCTCGAACAGGTGCAATTCGACAACATGGCCAGCCAGATCCGTCGCTGGATCGACGTCATCTGGATCAAGAACCGCCCCCAGGGCCTGGGCGCGCGGCGCTATCTGCAACTCCTGCGCGAGCAGATCGGCACCAAGCCGGCGTAGCGGCCTGGGCAAGGCTGCCTTCGCCTTGCCCAGGACTCCGCATTGGATTTGGCAGGTTTCCAGTTGCCCAGGTAGCATACGCGGAACGATTCTCATCTAAAGCTGCAGCTGTCCAGGAATAGCGATGTTCGACTTAAACCAAGCAAGCTTTTCGCTCAACGGTCGGGCCTTGCTGCATCCAGTATCTCTGCAACTGCCCCGCGGCCGGACCGTTGGCCTGATCGGCCACAATGGCTCGGGAAAGTCTACGCTGCTCAAGTTGCTGGCTCGTCAGCTCACGCCCTCCGGCGGCACCCTGACCCTGGATGGTGAGGACCTCACCGCCTGGAAGACCCAACGCTATGCCCAGCAGGTGGCCTATCTGCCGCAACAGTTGCCCGCCGCGGAGGGCATGAGCGTCCGGGAACTGGTCGGCATGGGCCGCTATCCTTGGCACGGAGCCCTTGGCCGCTATGGGCAAAAGGATCGCGATCACGTCGAACGGGCAATGCAGCTAACGGGGACCGATAGATTCGCCGAGCAACTGGTGGATACCCTATCGGGCGGTGAGCGACAGCGGGTGTGGCTGGCGATGTTGCTGGCGCAGGACACCCGCTACCTGCTGCTCGACGAGCCCACCTCGGCGCTCGATATCGCGCACCAGGTCGAGGTTCTGCAGCAGATCCAGACGCTGGGCCGGCAACTGGATCTCGGCATCATCCTGGTACTGCACGAAATCAACATGGCGGCGCGCTATTGCGACCACTTGATCGCCCTGCGTGCGGGTCGGGTATTGGTGGAAGGCAGCCCCTCCGAGTTGATGAACGCGGCGACCTTGCAGGCCATCTATGGCATTCCCATGGATGTCCTGCCGCACCCCCATGATGGTACCCCGTTGGGCTTTCACTGCTAGGTCCTGTAAGAAAAGTGCCTACGCGCGCTGATGCTTCGTTGAAAAAGGCCTGGATCGCCAGCCCGATCGCAATGCTCGTTTACCGCTCGTAAACCCGAGCGCGGGGCCGAACGCTTCCTCAGCCTTTTCGTGGGGCCGCCTAGGCCTCGCCTGATCTTCGCTCGGCGACTTTTCGTACCGAATCTAGGCAGCAGGCTGCGGGTCCTTGAGCAGCGGGCAATTGCTGCAAAGTTCTTCTTCCGGCAGGCGGTAACGGATGCAGCACACCCGTCGCTGCCGCCATTGCCAGGACTTTTGCTCGGCGCTTCCCGCCAGGGGCAGTTCGACGTAGATCACCGGCTTGAACAGCGGATTGCGCGCGCCCTGGGCATCGGTCGGTTGTTCGAGCCAGTGCTGGAAGGGCGGTAGCGCGCCGGCCTGGGGTCGCGCCTTGCGCAATTCGCCAACAAACCATTCCAGGTAGTTGCCGGCATTGCTCCAGAGCACCTTGGGCGACACCCTGATCTGCGCACAGGCGCCCTCGATGAAGGGACGCAGATTCTCCAGCACCAGCGGCTGGAGGACATCCGGGTGGTCCACGGCAAAGGCCTCGCCCGCATGGGGCAGGACGAAGGCTTCCGGCACTCGGGCGTCGTTCAGCAACAGTCCCAGCTGGTTCACCGCCAGGGGCAGCCGCCAGCGCAGCAATAGTGCCGCCGCCACGACCGGGGGAATCAGCCGGGAAAAGTAGTACTTGGACCAGACCGAGAGCAACGCTCGCCGATCCAGCTCCGGAGCCCCGCCGTAGCTGTCCAGCAGATCCGGCAGCCCCTCTTTGAGCAGAGGGCCCAGCGGGACTACCGACTTTCCTGCCGTAGGTAGCCGCAGTACCGGGGCGAACGCCTGGAGAGGGCCGGTGAACAGAGGGGCCAGAACAGGAATCATCGGGTGCGCGATCCGACAGCGAGGAGATCAGGATTCATCCGCTTACCTTAGGCCGCTGCCCGGTCACGGCCAAGCTTTCTGGCGCCAGCCCCCTCATGCCAGCACGCAGTGGTCGAAGAAGCGCTCGCGCTCGAGCAGCATGAGCGCGGCGCGCTTGTGAGGAAAGTCGAACTCTTTCTGCCGATAGAAACCCTGGCGTTGCAGATGGCCGATCATGCGCTCGTTATCGGCACGGGGCTCGCAGACGATGCGCCGGGTGCGCGGTTCGTCCAGCAGCAGGTAATGCACCAGCGCCGGCAGCCAGCAGGCCACGCGCTGGGGGCCGCGCAGACTGTCCTCCCCCACCAGCATATGGATGCCACGATCGTAGTCATCCACGGCGTAGAACGGCGCGATGCGGTCTTCGGCCGCCCAGTAGGCTTCGAAGTAGGCAAAGGGCTGATCGTCCAGGCTGCCGACCAGGGTCAGTACATGGGGATCGGCGGCCTGTCGTTCCAGATAGGCTCGGTGTTGCTCGAGGCTGCCCTCCTCTTGCCAGAAGGCCGCCACGCGCGGCTGATTCTGCCAGCGATGAAACAGCGGCAGGTCATCCTCCACCGCCAGGGCGCGCAGGGCGATCCAGGCGCCCAGCCGATGGTCGTAGCGGCGATAGACCTCTCCCGTCGGCTTGGGTGGGCGGCTGGGATGACGGCGCTGGCCGGTGAGCTGGGCCAAGGCCGGATAGCCCGCGCTGCCCGGCTGGCGCAACCAGGGCTGCGGCCGCTGCCAGAATTGGGCGCGCCAGGTCCGCCAGCTGCCCTCGGCGGTCTGGGTCAGCAGTCCCTGGCGCACGGCCTCGGGCAGCGCCGGCAGTCCCTCCCAGAGCAGTGCCGGCGCCTCGGGCGCGCGCAGCAGCAAGCCCAGCGCGAGCCCCGCCAGGCGCTCGCCCGTCAGCTCGGCACTGCCTCCTGTGACAAGGACTTTTAGGCCTTCCGGCACTGGCTGTTCACGGCAACGTAGCCAGAGTTCGTCACCGACGCGCCACAGGCTGTCACCGTCGAGGCTTTCGTGCACCAGGCGCAAGCCGCCCGGCAGTTGCAGGAGCGACGTCATAGCGGGATCTCACGGGGCTGGGGGTCTTCATGACGGCCTTCGGTCATGGCCACCACCACCTTGCGCGGGCCCTTGAATGGGGCGCGCCCATGGGCGGTGAGCATGTTGTCGAGCAAGAGGATGTCGCCGGTGCTCCAAGGAAAGAGAATGCGACACTCATTCAGCACTCCGCGAATCTCGTCCAGGGCGCTGTCTTCCAGCGGCGCGCCGTCGCCATAGAAGACATTGCGCGGCAGGTCTTCCTCGCCGACGGTATCGAGCAGCACCTCACGCATCTCCGGCTCCAGCGCCGAGACATGGAACAGATGTGCCTGGTTGAACCAGACCCAGTCGCCGGTACGCGGATGCCGGGCTACCCCTTGGCACAGCTGGCGGGTGCGCAATTCGCCGTCCGCCTTCCACTCGCAGGCGATGCCACGGGCGGCGCAGAAGCGCTCCACGGTGGCTCGGTCTTCGGTGTCGAACACCTGCTGCCAGGCCACGTCCAGGCCATTGCCATAGTTGCGCACATAGCTCAGTCGGCGTTCGGCGAAGCGTCGGCGCAGGGCCGGATCGATGCGCGCGAACACCTGGCGGCTATCGGCGATGGGCGTCTCACCGCCCTCTTCCGCGGCCTGGGCACAATAGAACCAGATGCGCATGGGCCAGTCGCAGGTGTAGGCCTGCTCGTTGTGCAGTGGTATCCACTGGCGCGCCGGGTATTCGGTCGAGGTATAGACGCCGTCGGCGGTCACCCGGCTCCGCGGGGTGGAGCCGAATTCATAGTTCAGCAGCGGATGGCCGAAGCCGCTGGCGAAGGTCTGGAAGCCGGCGACGCCCGGGTCGGCGAAACCATGCAGGAGCATACCGCCGGCCGTTTCCAGATGTTGGTCCACCAGGGCGTGCAGCGCGCTGGAAACATCGCCCAGCCCGCAACCCGGCGCGCGCGGGGACAGACGGAGCGGCAGGCCGGATTCCAGTTCCAGGAGATCCGCAGGTAGCGTCGTCATGGTGGACCTCCGGTCTAGTGGGTCATGGCCTGGCGCAGACTCAAGGGACGCATGTCGGTCCAGACCTGCTCGATATGGGCCAGGCAGGTGGCCTTGTCGCCACTGACGCCGATGGCGGTCCAACCAGCCGGCAGGGCCTTGTAGTCCGGCCAGATCGAATACTGCTCTTCGGCATTGATGACGACCTGGAACTGGGTGCTGTCGCTGTCGAAACTCATCGCTATCCTCCTGCAAGACAACCGCCTCGTGCGGCTTTCCTCTTAAAGGACGAACGAGGGGCACGGCTGTTCAGCGCCCATTCGGTGGCGGCGGCAAGCCACGCAGTGCGGTGGCGATCTGGTGCGCCAGCATCGTCACGCTGGCCGGACCGCCAAAGGTCCAGTACGGACTGGGCAGACTGGCATGGCGGCCGCTGCGCGCCAGCGGCATGGCCTGCCAGAGCGACGAGCGAAAGAAGGGATGCCCGGTCTGCTCACCGACGAACAGGGCCGTGAGGTCTGGTACCGCGGCGATCTCCTGGACATCTTGGTAGCGGTGCAACACCCGGCTGGAGACCAGTGGCCAGGGGTCTTGGCCACCTAGGCGCCGGACCAAGGCATTGATCAGCACACGTCGGTTGAGGGTGATGAACACCCCCTGCTGCGGCAAGGGGAAAAGCACGACAAACGGTTGACCGACGATACCCGCGGCCTGGGCCGCGACCTGGGTGTCGGCCAAAGCGCGGTCAGCCTGGATATTCACCGCCGTAGCCTCCGCTGTCCGGCCGACCCGCCTACCGAGATCGCTGAGCAAGGCGCTGGCGCGCGCCACGGCGTCATCGTCCGCCGTGTCCATTCCGTAGCGGTAGAGCAGCGTCGGGCCCAGGCTCTCCAGTCGACGGAACAGTCCCAGGTGGAGATAGCCGGAGCCGAGGATCAAATCCGGCCGTAGCCGGGCGATGGCTTCGAGGTCGGGTTGCTGAATGCTGCCGAGAGGCTGGCTGTCCTTGAGCAGGTCGGCGCCGAGGCCGACATAGCGCCGATAGCCGGCCAGATTGGCCACCCCCACCGGCGCCAGCCCCAGGGAGGTCACCAATTCAGTGGCGACATCGTCGAGGGTGATGATGCGCAGCGGGCGTTCGGGCAGCTGTGCCGACTGGCGGGCGATCAGGTCATCAGCCGCCCAGGCCGCGCGGGTGGCGATCCAGAGCAACACCAGCAGGATACGCAGCAGCTGCGTGCTCATCGGCGCACCTTTCTGTAGCTACTGGCCAGCAGTAGCAGAAAGGCCGGCGCACCCAGGGCCGCGGTAGCAATGCCGAGGGGAATGTCCAGCGGCGCCAGGCTCCAGCGCGCCAGCAAATCGGCCACTACCAGCAGGCAGGCACCCAGCAGCGGCGCCACCACCAGACGCTGGCGCGCCCGGTGCAAACCGAGCAGGCGCACACCATGGGGCACCAGCAGTCCAACGAAGGCCACCGGACCGACCACGGCCACGGCCGCCGCGATCAGCACACTGGCCAGGGCCACCAGCAACAGCCGGCGACTGGCCACGGAGAGTCCCAGTCCAGCGGCCACGCCCTCGTCCAGCGCCAGCAGATCCAACCAGCGCGCGGTCAGGCCGGCGGCGCCCAGCCCGAGCAGCAGCCAGGGCAGCAGCGCCTGGACATCGTCCCAGGTTCGACCGTAGCTGCTACCCACCATCCAGGTCAGCGCCTGGGCCACGTTGCTCGCATACTGGGCGATCAGCACGCTGGACAGCGCCAGCACCAGGCCACTGATGGCAAAGCCGGTCAGTACCAGGCGCAAGGGCTCCAGCCCGCGCCGCAGGTTGGCGCCTATCACCCAGGCCAGGGCAAGACCAGCCCCCAGCCAGGCCAGGGGGAAGCGCCATTCGGCTGCCAGGTCCGGGACCAGGACGATGGCGCCCAGCACGGCCAAGCCAGCGCTCTGGCTGACCCCGAGGATTTCCGGCCCGGCCAGGGGATTGCGCGTCACCGCCTGCAGCAGCAATCCGCTGGTGGCGAGCAACGCGCCTGCCCCGGCATCCACCAGCAGTCGCGGCAAGCGCAGATCCAGCAGTAGCCCGGCCTCGGGTGCACCGGCGAGCAGCGCCTGCAGGAACGCCCAGGCACCCGGGCCGACACCGCCGCAGAGACCGGCCGCTACCAGCCCCAGCAACAGCACCAGCAGGCTGCTGGCGAGCGGCAAGACCGCCCCTCGCCGCGCGCCGGTCTCGCTGGCCAACAATCCGACGGCGGCACGCGGGCCAGCGTCGAGGCGCCCCAGGAGCAGCAGCAGGCAGAGCGAGCCCAGCAGGGCCGAGAGGACACCCAGCGGCAGGGTGATCCAGCCGGCCAGCAGCCGGACCAGCCCATCGGCGGCCAGGGTCAGCACGGCGCCCCAGAGACCGGAGAGCGCGACCAGGTGGGAGGGACGGCTCACGCCTAGGCCGAGGCGTAGCAGATTAGGCGCGATCAGGCCTATGAAGCCCAGGGGGCCGGCCAACTGGATGGCCAGCGCGGTCAGGGCGCTGGCCAGCAGCAGGCTGGCGGCCTTGATCCCGGCCGGTGGCAGGCCCAGGCCGCGCATCTGGCCATCCCCCAGCCGCGACAGATCCAGCGGCCGCCGCAGTAGCCATATCAGCAGTAAGGCCAGCGGGACCAGGGGCGCGGTGAACGCCAGGTGACCCCAGCCCAACTGCCGCAACGAGCCGGTATTCCACAGCGAAAGGACCATGGCGGCCCGGTCGTTGAGACTGAGAAAGAGAGTGATGGCCGCGGCGGCGGCCTGGGCGATGGCCACGCCGGCTAGGGTCAGGCGCAAGGGCGTGGTGTGCCAGCCACCGGCCATGGCGAAGGTGAACAGGGCCGCCAACAGGCCACCGAGAAACACCAGCGGCAACCCGAGAAAGGCCGGCAGCAGCAGGCTTAGGATGAGCCCGACCTGGGCGCCGGCAGTGATGCCGAGCAGATCGGGAGACGCCAGGGGATTACGAGTGACCACCTGCATGAGCGCCCCGGCGATGCCCAGGCTCGCCCCCACCACCAGACCCGCCACGGCCCGCGGCAGCTGCAGCCACCAGAGCGCCAGCCCTGGCCAGGAGGGTGTGCTCGACCAGGGTGCGGCCCAGGCTTGCGCACTGGGCCAGCCGGTGGCGAACAGCGCCTGCCAGAGGAACAGGCCGAGCAGCAACAGACTGCCCAGACCAAGGGAAAGAGACCAAGCGGGCGACCGCGGGACGGCGCCCCTGGGGGACTGCGACATGGAGACTTCGCTTATGCAACGCGGGCGAAGCCTGCTGGCTTCGCCCGTGACTGGAGAGCAGTGCCCACGCCAGCGGCGTGGGACTCGACCTTAGAACCTGTTCACGATCTCGCGAGCTAGAGACAAACCAGGCGAAAATGGCTGAGGAAGCGGAGTTTACGAGTGGTAAATGAGCATTCCGAAGCCATTTTCAACGCCGTTTGGCCGACGCGCAGCAGATCGTGAACAGGTTCTTACCAGCGATAGGCGACGGTGCCTATGACGCTACGTTCGTCGCCCCAGTAACAACGACCGGCATCGTTGCAACCCGAGACGTACTCCTTGTCGAACAGGTTCTTGGCGTTGAAGTCCAGTGACCAGTGGCGGTCGAAGTCATAGCCGATACCAGCGTCCACCAGGGTGACGTCGCCGGTATCCAGCTTGCCGTAGGTGGTGGTGTAGGAGTACACGCTGTCGATGTAGCGCACGCCGCCGGACAGGCGCAGACCGCGCAGCTCGCCATCCTTGAATCTGTAGGTCAGCCAGCTGGAGGCGAAGTTGCGTGGCACCCCGGTCATCTGCCGATCCTCGAAACGTGAGCCAGGCGCGTCCTTGGTGATCCGGGCATCGGTATAGGTGTAGGCCGTCACCCAGCTCAGGTTGTCGGTGAGGTTGCTGTTGATCTCCAACTCGAAGCCCTTGGAGCGACTCTCACCGACCTGGCGTGGCAGGTTGTTTTCGGTGATGACGTCGTTGTCCTTGCGCAGGTCGAATGCCGAGGCCGTGACGCTGGTGTTCCAGCCCTTGGGTTCGTACTTCACCCCGACTTCGTACTGTTCGCTGGTGATGGGGCTGAACGCCGGACCATTGACCGGCGGCTGCTGCACCGGTACGAAGCCGCGGGCATAGCTGACATAGGGCGACAGCCCATTATCGAACTGGTACATCAGCCCGGTCTGCCAGGTGAACTTGTGGTTCCAGTCGCTATCGTCCTGCGCCGCGGCGGCGAAGGTGCGGCGGTTGCGGTATTCGCTCTGGGCCCAGTCCATGCGTCCGCCCAGCAGGAAAATCCAGTTGTCGTACTTGGTCTGCAGCTGGCTGTAGGTGCCGTAGAGATTTTGGGTCAGCAGACTGTCGGCAACGGAGAGCGGCGTCGTGGGGTCACCGGCGTAAACGGGGTTGAAGACGTTGACGAGAATCGGTGCCCTGGGGTCGTTGGCGTTCCAGTCCTGGCTGTAGGATGTCCGGTCGTAGCCCGCGCCAAACAACAGGGTGTGCTGGAAGTTGCCAGTATCGAACTTGCCTTCGAGCTGGTTATCCAGCGAGTAGACCATCGACTTGTTCTGGCGATCGTACGCCGATACCGCCACGGTGGTCCCGAACCCACCTTGATTCAGGGCTCCCGGCCAGATCTCATGCCGGTCGATCCGCGACTGCAGGTAGCGGGAATTCTGGCGGAAGGTCCAGACGTCGTTGAACTGGTGGGAGAATTCGTAGCCCAGACTCCAGGTCTCGCGCTCGAACTTGTCCCAGTCTGGGTTGCCGAGCATGGCGTTACGGCTGAGCTTGCCGTTGGGGTTGTTGAGCAGGGTTCCGGCGGCCGGATAGCCCAGCTCGATGGCGGTACGGTCACGCTGGTAGCTGGACAGCAGCGTCAGGGCGGTGCTGTCGCTCAGGTTGAAGGTGATCGACGGCGCGATGTAGAAGCGGTCATCGGGCACATGGTCCACCTGGGTGTCGGATTTGCGGCCAAGCATCACCACCCGCCCGAGCACACTGCCGTCATCGGTGAGGGGGCCGGAGACGTCCAGTCCGAGCTGGCGCCGATTGTTACTGCCATAGCTTGCCTGAACTTCACCACGTGAATCAGCCGTGGGACGCTTGCTGACCAGGTTGACCAAGCCGCCAGGGGCGTTCTCGCCGTAGAGGATGGAGCTTGGCCCGCGGAATACCTCAACCCGCTCCAAGCCATAAGGCTCCGAGGTGGTGTCGTAGCGATTGCCCTGAACTCTCAGGCCGTCGCGATAGAGGCCATAGCCATAGTCGGTCGCATTGAAGCCGCGGATGAAGAAGTAGTCGCCGGCCAAGCCGTCGCCCACGGCGAACGGTGGCGAAAAGATGCCCGGGGTGTAGCCGAGGATGTCGGTCAGGGTCTGTGCTTGCTGATCCTTGATGCGTTGCTGGGTAACCACCGAGACCGAACGCGGGGTCTCCGCGAGCGGAGTACTTGTCTTGCTGGCTGCCGCGCTGTTATTGGCCTTGTAGCCCACGTCCGGACCGACTGGCGAGGGCTCGGCCTCGGCGGTAATGGTCGTCGGCGCGATGGCGGCGGGCGCTTCCTTCGCCTGGGCCGTCGCCTGGGTCTGCCAGGCGACGGCCGCCGCCAGCAGGGTGATCTGGAATCCGTGAGCTACGACTTTGTGCATGGCTAGCAGCTGTCCTTGAAATGATCCTTAAAACCGCGCACCAGGTGCGTTCCCCTAAAGCGTTCAATACTCTATTACATGGCAATAAGATATCAAATCAGAATCGTTACTATTTAGAAGTCAATCACTGCCTGGTGGCCGTCCCTGGCATACGGGCAGAATCAGGCTGCCGTCATCACCGTACGTAAGGCGGTCGCCAGGCAACCGGCGATCTGATCGATTTGCTCGGACTGCACGATGAGCGGTGGCAGGAAGCGCAGCACGGCGCCATGGCGCCCGCCGACCTCGATGATCAAGCCGCGTCTCAGACACTCCTGTTGCAGGCGCGCGGCCAATACACCGTCGGCCAGGGGGTGCCCCTGACGGTCGGTCGGGCCATTGGCACGCACTATTTCCACCCCCAGCATCAGCCCCCGCCCCCGGACATCACCCAGTTGCGGATAGTCGCGTTGCAAGGCGCGCAGGTGCCCGGCGAGGCGCTCGCCCATGGCGGCCGCATGCAGCTCCAGGCGTTCCTCGCGTACCAGGCGCAAAGTGGCGGTGCCAGCGGCCATGGCCAGCTGGTTACCACGGAAGGTGCCGGCATGGGCGCCAGGTGCCCAGCGATCCAGCGACTCGTGATAGACCACCACCGCCAGCGGCTGGCTGCCGCCGATGGCCTTGGACAGGACCAGCACATCGGGCTCGATGTCCGCGTGCTCGAAGGCGAAGCGCCGCCCACTGCGGGCGATGCCGGACTGGATCTCGTCCAGCACCAGGGGGACGCCGGCCTCCCGGGTGATGCGGCGGACCTCGCGCAGCCAGGTGATGGACGCCGGATTGACCCCGCCCTCCCCCTGGATCGGCTCGACGATCAGCGCCGCCGGCGGCAGCACCCCGCTTTCCGGATCGTTCAGCATGGTCTCCAGGTAATTCAGCGCCGCCCGCTCGCCCAGCTCGCCCCCCAGGCCGAAGGGGCAGCGATAGGCATGGGGAAAGGGCAGGAATTGCACGCCGCCGTTCATGCCGTCCAGGTGGCGCTTCGGCCCATGGCTGCCCATCAAGCCGAGGGCGCCCTGGGTCATGCCGTGGTAGGCGCCATGGCAGGCCAGCAACTGGCGCCGGCCAGTGGCGGTACGGACCAGTTTGATGGCGGCCTCCACCGCATCGGTACCGGCTGGGCCGCAGAACTGGATGCGCGCATGGCGGGCGAAGCCCTCCGGCAACAGGGCATAGAGTTCGCGGATGAAATCGTCCTTGGCTTCGGTCATCAGGTCGAGGGTGTGCAGGGGGCGCTCACCGTCCAACAGGCCGCGCATGGCGTCGAGGACCACCGGGTGGTTGTGCCCAAGGGCCAGGGTGCCGGCGCCAGCCAGGCAGTCGATGAACCAGCGACCCTCGCTGTCCTGCACATGAATGCCCTGGGCTCGGCGCAACTCCAGCGGCAGCCGCCGTGGATAACTGCGGGCATTGGACTCCAGGGCGGCCTGGCGCTCCAGCCGCGGAGTGCTGGTGAAGCAATAGTCGGCGTCGGCGGGGACAGACGGCAACGGATGACTAGCGGACATGATCGTACTCCTCGAAACCCGGGTTGCGGGCGCTATGGGCAAGAGATGAATTCAGGTTTTCGGCAACCTCGGCCAGCAGGCGCGGATCGCGGACGATGCCTAGATGGTCGGCGTCGATCCAGCGGGACTGCGCCAGGGGGCGTCCCAGTCCCTGCTCCAGCAGGGACTGGCCGTTATGGTTGTTTTCCGGCGAGCGGCTGGCCCACCAGGCATGGACCGGAGCACGCAGGGGCTGCAGCTGCGAGTGCTCGCGCGCCAGGTGGTGCAGGTGGGCTTCGACGGCCAGCAGCTGCGCCCAGGCGCCGCTCTCCTCGATCGAGCTATCGGCTGCCACTGGCGCCGGTCGCCGGACCAGACCCGCGCCGGGGACATAGCCATCGACCAGCCCGACGAAGGCCACCATCTTGCCCAGGCGTTCGAGCAGACTGGCCATTTCCAGCACCAGGGCACCCCCCAGGGACCAGCCGAGCAGCCGATAGGGGCCGCGTGGCTGGGTCTCCAGCAGCATCCGGACATAGTCGCGAGCCAGTTGCGCCAGGCTGGTATCACGCCAGCTGGGGTCGAGGATCTGGCGGTTCTGCAGGCCCCAGACATCCCACCGGCCGGCCAGTTGCTGCGCCAGGGAGTAGTAACCCACCACGGTGCCACTGACCGGATGGGGGCAGAACAGCGGCGGCTGCCCGGTGCTGCCTGGCGTTAAATGGAGCCGCGGATCGGCGCCTTTAGCGGCAACGACGGGCACCGCTGCCGTGGCGCTGGCGGCGAGCGCGGCCAAGGCCTGGTCAAAGGCGGCGAGCAGGCGCTCCACCGTGGCAGCCGCATAGCGCTCACCGCTGTAGCGGCAGCTCAGCCCCAGCCGGCCGTCGTAGACCTGGGCGTTGATCTCCAGCTCCCGCAGCAACGGGGTAGCCGGATCGACCAGTTCGCCACAGGCTTCCCGGGCCGGGACGAAACGGCCGTCGCCCAGGGCGCCGTCGAGCTGGCCGAGGTAGTTGAAGGCCAGCGGCGGTTCCGGCTGGTCGACCAGGACCTCGGCCTTGGCCAGGTAGCGCAGCGCGCCATAGTCCAGGCCGCGCTGGCCACCCACGGCCAGTTGCGCGCGCAGCCCCTGGAGGGTGGCGAGCGGGCTCTCTGCACAGCTCAATCGCAGGGGATAGAGACTGGTGAACCAGCCCAGGGTACGGCCCGGGTCGAGCTCGGCGAACAGGGCCTCGCGACCGTGGCCTTCCAGGGCGATGACATGGCCGTCCTGGCCGCTCCAGTCGCGCACCGCCTGGGCCAGTGCCGCCAGCAACACCTCGTCAAGCCGCGCCCCCAGCACAGTCGGCGCTTCGCGCAGCAGCCAGCGGGTGCGGGCGGGATCGAGCTGCACCTCCGCCGTGCACACCTGGCCCTGGGTGGCGCCGCCCGTGGGATGGTCCACCGGCCAATCCGGCCGCGGTGCCAGGTCCTGCCAGAACGCCAGCCGGGCTTGGGTCGACGGCTGCACCGCCCAGCCGGCCAGGCGCTCGGCCCAGGCCTGGTAGGCCGGGGGCCGCGGCTCGTCGACGAGCGGCTCGTCGCGGCCCAGGGCCGAATAGATCCGCCCGAGATCGTCCAGCAGCAGCCGCCAGGACACGCCATCCATGATCAGGTGATGGGCGCAGATGAACAGGCGCTGATCGCCTTCTGGATAGTTCGCCAGGACCAGGCGCAGCAAGCCGCCGCGGGCCAGGTCGAAGCTCCGCTGGGTACGCGCACAGAGGGCTTCCAGCGCCGCCGCATCGGCCACCTCGACCTGTTGCAGCAGCTGCTCGACGCCAACCGCGTCGCGGTAGCCGGCTTGCCAGCCCTGGGCGCTCGGCCAGAAGGCCAGCCGCAGGACATCGTGCCGTTGCAGCAGCCAGGCCACCGTCGCCGCCAGCCGCACCGGGTCCAGGGGCTCGCGCACCTCCAACAGCAAGGCCTGGTTCCAGTGCGCAGGGTTGGGCAGCGGCTGGGCGAAGAAGTGCGCCTGGATCGGCGTCAGGCGCTGTTCGCCCTGGGCCGGCTCCCAGGCGGGTTGGGTGGCGAGAGGTTGGAGACAGAGCGCCAGGTCGGCGAGTCTAGGACTGCGGAAGACCTCCTTGGGCCCCAGCTGCCAGCCCGCGCGTTGCAGGCGACTGATCAGCGCCAGGGACTGGATGGAGTCTCCGCCCAGCTCGAAGAAGCCGGACGCCCTACCAATCCGCTCGACACCCAGCAAGTCGCGCCAGAGTCCAGCCAGCAGTTCCTCGCGTGGCCCCTGGGGCGCCTCGTCGAGGGTTTGGCTGACGAATTCCGGCAATGGCAGCGCCCGACGATCCAGCTTGCCGTTGGGCAACTGCGGTAAGCACTCCAAGAGCACCAGGTGCTGGGGTACCAGGTGGCCGGGCAATTGCTGGCGCAGCCGTTCCAGCAGCGTCGCCTCCTGCAGCTGGCCACCGCCGACATAACCCACCAGGCGGGCGCCAGCCGGGGTCTCGCGGACCATCACCAGTGCCTCGCGCACGCCGGGGCAGGCCTTGAGCGCCGCCTCGATCTCGCCGGTCTCGATGCGGAAACCGCGCAGCTTGATCTGCTGATCGGCGCGGCCGAGGTATTCCAGCAAGCCCTCAGCGTTGAGCCGCACCCGGTCACCGGTGCGGTAGAGTCGCTCGCCGGCGCGGAAGGGATTGGGCACGAAGCGTTGCGCCGTCTCGCCGGGCCGCTCCAGGTAGCCGCGGGCCAGGGCCCCGCCCAGGTACAACTCACCCTCCACGCCCACGGGCAGCAGGTTGAGATCCTGATCCAGCACATAACCCTGGCGCTCGCCCACCAGGTCGCCGATGGGCGCATAGGCACTGGCGAAGTCCGCCGTGGCCGCGGATGCCCGCCACAGGGTCGGGGTGATGACGGTTTCGGTCGGGCCGTAGCCGTTGATGACCCACTGGGGCTGGAGATACTCCACCACCTCGCGCAGCAGGCGGTGATCATAGGCTTCACCGGCGAAGCAATAGGTCTTCACCCCAGGACCCCGACCCTGCACCCGGCCCCAGTCGGCCAGTTGCCGCAGATAGCTCGGTGGGAAGGCGGCCACGGTGATGCCCTCTTCCTCCAGCGCCTGCCAGGTCTCCTGCACGCTCCATAGCGCCTGGTCGCGGATGACGATCCGAGCGCCTTGGCTCAGCGGCGTCAGCCAGCGCTCCTGGGCACCGTCGAAGCTGATGGAGAGGAAATGCAATTCGCGATCCTGCTCGGTGAGTTCGTAGCGCTGCGCAATCCCCTGGCAGTGGCGCGCCAAGGGACCATGGGCCACGGCCACGCCCTTGGGCCGACCGGTGGAGCCAGAGGTGTAGATGACATAGGCCAGTTGCTCGGGATGCAGGGCTACCGCCGGCGCCGAGTCTGGCTGGTCAGTGAGATCCAGTCGATCCAGGGCGACCGCTTCGACGCCGGCCACCTGGGGGAGCCGGTCGAGCAGGGCCTGCTGGGTCAACAGCAGTCGGGCGCCGCTGTCTTTCAGCATCAGCGCCAGGCGCTCGGCCGGGTAGTCCGGGTCCAGCGGCAGGTAGGCACCGCCGGCCTTGAGCACCGCCAGCAGGGCGACGAACAAGTCGACACCGCGCTCGCAGGCCACGCCGACCCGGGTTTCCGCCGCGACGCCCTGCCCACGCAGCCACTGCGCCAGGCGATTGGAGCGTGTCTCCAGGCTGGCAAAGTCCAGCCGCTGCTGGCCGTGTACCAGGGCGATGGCCCGGGGTTGACGCCGGGCCTGCTCGGCGATCAGTGCGGGCAGCAGTGGCGTATCCGTATTGGCCTGCGCGGGTGGATTCCAGCGTTGCCAGGTGGCCAGGCCTTCCGCGTCGAGCAGTGGCAGGTCGCCCAGCGGCGTCTCGGGTTGGCGGACCAGGCCGTCGAGCAGGGTCAGCCAGATGCGCAGGAAACGTTGGGCGGTGGTTCGCTCGAAGAGGTCGCTGGCGAAGTCCAGGTAGCCGGAAATACCGCCGTCGGCCTCGTCGAAGGTGCCCAGCGACAGGTCGAAATGCACCTGGTCGCCCGCGCCGTCGAGGGCTTCGGCGGTCAGACCGGGTAGCTGAGCCAATGCCTGCTCACCACGCGCCTGGTGGTTGAAGGTCACCTGGAACAGGGGGTTGTGGCTCAGGTGGCGCTCGGGTTGCAGTGCTTCGACCAGTTGCTCGAAGGGCAGCTCCTGGTGAGCCTGGGCGTCCAGCAGCCGGGAACGTACCTGGGCGGCCAGGGCCCTGGCTGGCATCCGCCCGGCCAGTTCACCGCGCAGGACCAGGGTGTTGACGAAGCAACCGACCAGGGCCTCGGTCTCCACCCGTACCCGCCCCGCCACCGGTACACCGATGCGCAGGTCGGTCTGGCCGCTGAGGCGGAACAGCAGGGTCTGCCAACTGGCCAAGAGCAGCATCGCCGGGGTGACGGCCAGCATCTGGGCCGTGCGGCGCAGGCGCTGGGAGGCGGTCGCATCCAGGGCGAAGGTTTCCCGCCCGCCGCGGCCATCGCGCTGGGCGGGGCGTGGGTGGTCGGCTGGCAGTTCCAGCAGCGGGTGTTCGCTACCCAGTTGCGTGCGCCACCAGGCCAGCTGTCGTTCGCCCTCCCCGGCGGCCAGGCGCTCGCGTTGCCAGGCGGCGTAGTCGGCATAGTCCAGCGGCAGAGGTTGTAGTTGCATCCGGTCATCGCCCAGGGCCTGGCGATAGAGGCTGACCAGGTCTTCCAGCAGCAGCCGCATCGACCAGCCATCGGCCAGCAGGTGGTGCAGGCACAGCAGCAGCAGGTGCTCGTCCGGTGCCAGGCGCACCAGGGCCAGGCGCCAGGGCGGCGAGGCTTCCAGGTCGAAGGGTTGGCTCATGAAGGCGCGGCGATAGGTGTCGGCCGCCGCCGCGTCCAGGGTCACCACCTCGAACTGGGGCTCATGCACGGCATGGATGAGCTGCTGGGCGCCCTGCTCGCCGTGGCCGAAGTTGGTCCTCAGGCTGGCGTGGCGGTCGGTGAGCCGCTGGAAGGCCGTGCGCAGCGCGGCCTCGTCGAGTCGACCCTGCAGGCGCAAGCCACCCGGCAGGTGATAGGCCGCACTGTCCGGTTCGAGCTGGGCGAGAAACCACAGACGCTGCTGGGCGAAGGACTGCGGCGCCCGGGCGGGCGTACCGGGCCAGTCACGCCGCTGCAGCGGCGCCTCGTCCACCTGGGCCAAATCGACCAAGCGCTTGGCGAAGGCCGCCAGGGTGGCGGCTTCGAACAGCAAGCGGACCGGCACCTCCCAGCGGTGATCGCGACGCAAGCGGGCGACCACCTGCAGGGCGAGCAGCGAATGCCCGCCGAGGGCGAAGAAGTCGTCGTCCCGCCCTACTCGCTCCACCTGCAGCAGCTCGGCCCATAGCACGGCCAGCTCGGTCTCGATACCCGGTTCCGGCGCGCGATAGGCTTGCTGGGTAATGTCGGGCTCCGGCAGCGCCTTGCGGTCCAGCTTGCCGTTGGGCGTTAACGGCAGCTGATCAAGCGCCAGCAGATGGCTGGGCACCATGAAATCTGGCAGCCGCGCCAGCAGCGCCTGGCGCAACGCGGCTTCGTCCAGATCTGGCGTCACCAGGTAGCCCACCAGCTGCGGACCGGTGGTGCTCTGGCGCAGCAGCACCACGGCCTCGCTCACTCCGGCCAACTCGCGCAACGCCGCCTCGATCTCGCCCAGCTCCAGGCGCAGCCCACGCAGCTTGACCTGGTGGTCCAGCCGACCCAGGTAGTCCAGGGCGCCGTCGTCGCGCCAACGGGCCAGATCGCCACTGCGATACAGCCGGCCACCCGGAGTGAAGGGATCGGGGACGAAGCGTTCGGCGGTGAGGCCAGGGCGACCCAAATAGCCCCGCGCCAATCCAACACCGCCGATGTACAGCTCGCCGGCCACGCCGACCGGTTGCGGGTTGAGGCGTTCGTCGAGGATATGGATCCGCAAGTTGGCGATGGGCCGGCCGATGGGCACCGCCAGGCGATCCTCTGGCTGGCAGGTCCAGTGGGTGACATCGATAGCCGCCTCGGTAGGGCCGTAGAGGTTGTAGAGCGCCACCTGGGGCAACCGCTGGCGCACGGCCTGGGCCAGTTCCGCCGGCAGGGCTTCGCCGCTGCAGACGATACGGGTCAGGCTGGCGCAGCCGGAAAGATCGTCCTGGGCCAGGAAGGCGGCCAGCATGGACGGCACGAAGTGCAGCGTGGTGATGCCCTCGCGGGCGATCAGGGCGCTCAGCGCCGCCGGGTCGCGATGGTCGCCCGGTCGAGCCAGCACCAGACGGGCGCCGGCCTGCAACGGCCAGAAGAATTCCCACACCGAGACGTCGAAGCTGAAGGGGGTCTTCTGCAGGACGTGGTCACCGGCATCCAAGCCATAGGCCGCCTGCATCCACTGCAAGCGGTTGTACAGCGCTGCCTGGGTGTTGCCCACGCCCTTGGGTCGGCCGGTGGAACCGGAGGTGTAGATCAGATAGGCCAGTTGCTCGGGATGCACCTGAAGCTCGGGGGCGCTGGCGGGCTCGCTGGACAGGTCCAGTTGTTCCAGGTCCAGTACATCCAGCGACAGCTTTTCCGGCAACAACGAGAGGGCTGGCCCATGGCTGAGCAACAGGCGGGCACCGCAGTCTTCCAGCATGAAGGCCAGACGTTCGGCCGGGTAGTCCGGGTCCAGCGGCACGTAGGCCGCGCCGGCCTTGAGCACCCCATAAAGAGCGATCACCATCTCCACCGAACGCAGCATGGCCACGCCGACCCGGCTCTCGCGGCCGATACCACGGCCGCGCAGATAATGAGCCAAGCGATTGGCGGCCTGGTCCAGCTCCAGGTAGCTCAGGCGGCGTTCGTCCAGGCACAGGGCCTCGCGCTCCGGATACACGGCGACCTGCTGGAGGAAGCCCCCCAGCACGCCAGCGGGCGGCAGTGGTGCATAGACCTCCGAGGTGGCATTCCAGTTGGCCAGCCGTGCAGGCTCGTCGGGCAGCAGTAGCGGCGCCTCGGCCAGGGCTTGCTGGGGCGCGTCGAGCAGCCCCTGCAAGAGCACCAGGAAGCGGGCGTGCAGTTGCCTGATGCGCGCCGGTTCGAAGAGATCGAGGGCAAAGGTCCAGCTACCGCCGAGGCGGCCGTCCGGGTCTTCCCAGGTCGCCAGGGCCAGATCGAACTGGGCCTGGGTGGCTGGCGTGTCGAGGATACGGGCTTGCAGCCCCGGCACGTCGGCCAGGGCGCGGTGATCGCGTCGCTGATGGTCGTAGCTAACCTGAAACAGCGGGTGCTGGCTGAGGCTCCGCTCCGGCTGCAGGTGCTCCACCAGGTGCTCGAAGGGCAGATCCTGGTGGGCCTGGGCGTCGAGCAGAGTCTCGCGCACCTGGTGCACCAGGGCGGTGAAATCCGTCGGGGTGGCGAGGTCCAGGCGCAGCACCTGGGTGTTGACGAAGCAGCCGATGAGGTCGTGCAGCTCGGCGCGCGTGCGCCCCGCCACCGGTACCCCAATGCGCAGGTCGCGTTGCCCGCTGAGCCGACCCAGCAGCACGCCATAGCAGGCCAGCAGCAGCATGAAGGGCGTAACCCCCAGGGCATGGGCAGCCTGGCGCAGTGCCTTGGCCTGGTCCGCCGCGAGAGTGAAGTCCAGCCGCTGGCCGGCACCGCTGCGTCGCGCCGGCCGTGGCCGGTCGGCCGGCAGATCCAGGGTGGGCGACTCGCTGCCCAGCTGGGCGCGCCAATAGGCCAGTTGCCGCTCGCCCTCCCCGGCGCTCAGGTGTTCGCGCTGCCAGCGCGCATAGTCGGGATACTGCACCGGTAGCACCGGCAGGTTCGGTGCCGCGCCACTGAGCGCCGCCCGATAGAGTTCGGCGAAGTCCCGCAGAAAGACGCCGACGGACCAGCCGTCCGAGATGGCATGGTGCAGGCACAGCAGCAGGCGGTGCCGCTGTTCATCGAGGCGCACCAGGGCCAGCCGCCAGGGCGGACTGCTGGCGAGGGCGAAGGGCCGGGCGATGAAAGCCTGCAACAGGCCGGCGAACTCAGCCTCCTCGTCGACGCCTGCAGCGAGCGCCAAGCGCTCCACGGCCACGGATGCCGGCGGCAGGATGCGCTGGCGGGGCGGATCACCCGGCAGCAACAGCGTCCGCAGGCTGGCATGCCGCGCCGCCAGGGCGGTAAAGGCCGCGGTCAGGGCTTGCTCATCCAGGGTCCCCTGCAGCTCCAGGACCCCCGGCAGATGATAGGCCGCGCTCTCGGGTTCCAACTGCGCGAGGAACCACAGCCGTTGCTGGGGATGGGATTGCGGCGCCTCGTCCAGCGCCAGGGCCTGGAGTTCCAGCCCCTGATGCTCGGGCGCCAGGGCGGCGATCCGCGCGGCCTGTTCCGCCAGCTGCGGGGCCTCGAACACCAGGCGCAGCGGCACCTCCCGCCCTTCTTCCAGACGCAGACGGGAGATGAGCTGGGTCGCCAGCAGGGAATGGCCGCCCAGGGCGAAGAAGTCGTCCTGGCGGCCGACCCGCTCGACCTGGAGCAAGGCTTGCCACAACTCGGCCAGACGCTGCTCCAAGGCGTTCGCCGGTGCTGCATAGTCTTCGCTCGCCGCGACTTCAGGCGCGGGCAGCGCCCGACGATCCAGCTTGCCGTTGGGCAACTGCGGTAAGCGCTCCAGCACCACCAGGTGCTGGGGGACCAGGTGGCCGGGCAGGTGCTGGCGTAGCCGCTCCAGCAGCGCCGCCTCCTGCAGCTGGCCACCGCCGACATAGCCCACCAGCCGAGCACCAGCCGGGGTCTCGCGGACCATCACCAGCACCTCGCGCACGCCTGGGCACGCCTTGAGCGCCGCCTCGATCTCGCCGGTCTCGATGCGGAAGCCACGCAGCTTGATCTGCTGATCGGCGCGGCCAAGGTACTCCAGCAGGCCCTCGGCATTGAGCCGCACTCGGTCGCCGGTGCGGTAGAGTCGCTCGCCGGCGCGGAAGGGATTGGGCACGAAGCGTTGCGCCGTCTCCCCGGGGCGCTCCAGGTAGCCGCGAGCCAGGGCGCCGCCCAGGTACAACTCGCCTTCAACGCCCACGGGCAACAGGTTGAGATCCTGATCCAGCACATAACCCTGGCGCTCGCCGACCAGGTCGCCAATGGGGGCATAGGCGCTGCTGGTGAAATCTGCGATCGCCGCGGATGCCCGCCAGAGGGTCGGGGTGATGACGGTTTCGGTCGGGCCGTAGCCATTGATGACCCACTCGGGCTGCAGGTACTCCACCACCTCGCGCAGCAGGCCACGGTCGTAGGCTTCACCGGCGAAACAATAGGTCTTCACGCCAGGGCCGCGGCCCTGCACCCGGCCCCAGTCGGCCAGTTGCCGCAGATAGCTCGGCGGGAAGGCGGCCACGGTAATGCCCTCCTCCTCCAGTGCCTGCCAGGTCTCCTGCACGCTCCATAGCGCCTGGTCGCGGATGACGAGGCGAGCCCCTTGGCTCAATGGCGTTAGCCAGCGTTCCTGGGCGCCGTCGAAGCTGATGGAGAGGAAATGCAGTTCGCGATCCTGCGCCGTGAGTTCGTAGCGTTGCGCGATGCCGCGGCAGTGCAGCGCCAGGGGGCCATGGGCCACGGCCACGCCCTTGGGTCGACCGGTGGAACCGGAGGTGTAGATGACGTAGGCCAGTTGTTCGGGATGCAGGACCACGGCCGGCGCCGAGTCTGGCTGGTCAGTGAGATCCAGTCGATCCAGGGCGACCGCTTCGACGCCGGCCACCTGGGGTAGCCGGTCGAGCAGGTCGTGCTGGGTCAACAGCAATCGGGCGCCGCTGTCTTCCAGCATCAGCGCCAGGCGCTCGGCCGGGTAGTCCGGGTCCAGCGGCAGGTAGGCGCCACCGGCCTTGAGCACCGCCAGCAAGGCGACGAACAAGTCGACGCCGCGCTCGCAGGCCACGCCCACCCGGATTTCGGTCGCGACACCCTGCCCACGCAGCCACTGCGCCAGGCGATTGGAGCGGATTTCCAAGGTGGCGAAGTCCAGCTGCTGCTGGCCGTGTACCAGGGCGATGGCCCGGGGTTGGCGCCGGGCCTGCTCGCCGATCAACTCGGGCAGCAGTGGCTCAGCCACGCTCGCTGGCGCGGGTGGATTCCAGCGTTGCCAAGTGGCCAGGCCTTCGGCGTCGAGCAGTGGCAGATCGCCCAGGGGCGTCTCCGGTTGGCGGACCAGGCCGTCGAGCAATTGCCCCAGGTGCGCCGCCAGCCGCTGGACCTGAGCAGGCGTGAAGCACGCGCGCTGGTAGTGCAGGTGCAATTCCAGGCGCGCACCGGCCATGACGGCGATACTCAGCGGATAGTGGGTGCGCTCGCTCACCGTGACCGCGCCGATGGCTGGGGCCTTGGCGTTAGCGCCGCGCAGGGCGGCGTCCACCGGATAGTTCTCGAACACCAGCAGCGTATCGAACAACGCCTGACCGGCATGGCCGGCCAAGCGCTGCACCTCGAAGAGCGGCGTATGCTCGTGCTCACGCAGGGCCAGGTTGTGAGCCTGCAAGGCGGGCAGCCATTGGGCGGCGGTCAGCTCCGGTGCAGGTGCCTGGACCACCGGCAGAGTGTTGATGAACAGCCCCAGCAGCCGCTCGCTACCAGCGACCTCGGCCGGACGACCGGCGACGGTGGCGCCGAAGGCGACCCGGCGCTGACCGGTGTAGCGTTGCAGCAACAGGGTCCAGGCCGCCTGCACCAGGGTGTTGAGGGTGACGTGCAGCCGCCGGGCGGCGGCATCGAGCGGGGCCCGGTCGCGGACCAGGTGCTGTTCGCCACTGCGCGGGTCGTCGGCCGTGGTCGAGCGACCGAGGCTGTCGGCCAGACGGGTCGGCAATTCGAAGTCGGCCAGTTGCCCTTGCCAGAATTCGCCGCTACGCGCCGCGTCACGGCTGGCCAGCCAGGCGAGATAATCGCGGTAGCGACCCGGTGCCGGCAGCGCCGCGCCGCGGGTCGCCTGGAGGACTTCCGCCAGCAGCGCCGCACTGCTCCAGCCGTCGAGCAGAATATGGTGCAGCGTCCAGACCAGTTGCCAGCGCTCGTCGGTGAGCCGTACCAGCAGCAGGCGCATCAGCGGCGGCCTGGCGAGCTCGAAGGGGCGTTCACGCTCCTCGCGTTGCAGGTCAGCCAGGGCAGCTGGGGCCGCCGGGCGGTCGCGCCAATCCAGCTCGCGCACGGCGAGGTCGGTGTGGCGCCAGATGGCCTGGACCGCCCGACCCTCGCCGGCCAGCCGCAGGAAAGCGGCGCGCAAGCCGGCATGGCGCCGTAGCGCCTGCCGCCAGGCAGCGAGGAAGGCCGCCTTCGGCAGGCCGTCCAGCTCGACGCCTACCTGGTTGACGTAGAGATCGCCTGCCCCGCCCAGCTCGGCGTGGAACAGCAGCCCCTGCTGCATGGGCGTGAGCGGATGCAGGTCTTCGAGGGCGGCCAGCGGCAGCGCATCGAGTTGCGCCTGGGTCAGGGCCAGCAGCGGGAAGTCCGAGGGGGTCGCACCACTGCTCTGGCGGCAGAGGGCGAGGACCTCGTCCAGCGCCGCGCCGAAGGCCTCCAGCAAGGCCTGGATGCGCGCGGCCGCATGGCGCTGGCCGCTGTAGGTGCAGACGAAGTGCAACTCGCCACCGCGGACGGCGCCCTCCAGGGCCAGCTCGGCCTCAAGGGGGGTACGGGGATCGCGGGCGCGCCCGGCAGACTCGTCCGCCAGGCGGAAGCCGCCCAGCTCGCTGTCGAGCTGACCCAGGTAGTTGAACAGCAGCGAGCCAGCGGTTTCCGGCAGGTCCGCGTCGCCACGGGCCTGGAGCAGGCCATAGCCGAGACCGCCGCGCGGGATGAGTCTCAGACTTTCCTTGATGCGCTTGAGACTGGTGGCGAGATCCGCATGGTCGCGCAGCCGGACCGGATAGAGGCTGGTGAACCAGCCGAGGGTGCGGCTCAGGTCGAGCCCGGGGAACAGGTCTTCGCGGCCATGACCTTCCAGCAGCAGCCGCGCCTCGGCGTTCCCGCTCCAGCCATGCAGGGCTCGCACCAGGGCGGTGAGCAGCAGATCGTTGACCTGAGTGCGGAAGGCTGCGGGCGCCTGGGTCAGGAGTTCGCGGGTGCGCTCGGCATCCAGCCGCAGGCTCAGGCGCTGGGCGTCGCGCTCCCAGGCGCGCCCGGCGGGATCGTCGCAGGGCAAGGCCGGCGCCTCCGGCAACCCCTGCCAGTAGGCCCGCTCATCGTCCAGCGCCAGGCACTGCAGGGCCTGGACCCAGCTGGCATAGGGCGGCGTCGCCGGCAGCGGCCGGTCGGGTTCGGCGTAGGAGCGCGCCAGGTCGTCCAGCAGGATGCGCCAGGACACGCCATCCACCGCCAGGTGATGGATCACCAGCAACAGGCGCTGACCGCCCTCGGCGAGGTCGGCGAGCACGGCGCGCAGCAGCGGTCCCTGATCCAGGCGCAGGCTGGCCTGGGCCTCGTCGGCCAGGGCCGGTAGCTCGGCGCGGGTCACCGACGAATGCCAGAGCAGCTCGGCGTCTTCGCTGGCGCGATAGTGCTGCTGCCAGCGACCTTCGGCCTGGGTGAAGCCGAGGCGCAGAGCGCCATGGGTGGCTACCAGCCGCGCCAGGGCTCGGCGCAGTCGCTCGGGCTCCAGCGGCGCCTCCGGTTCCAGCAACAGGGCTTGGTTCCAGTGTTCGGGGCGCGGCAAGGCGCGAGCGAAAAAGGCGTGCTGGATGGGTGCCAGCGCAAAGGGTTCACGCGTTTCGGCGGCAATCTCGCCAGGCGTCTCCAGGTGCTGCACCACGGGGGCCAGTTCGGCCAGGGTCTGCCGCTCGAACAGCTGCCGCGGGCTGAACACCAGCCCCAGGCGCCGCGCGCGGGCGATGATCTGCAGACTGAGGATGGAATCGCCGCCGAGGGCGAAGAAATTGTCGTCCCGCCCGACCCGCTCCACCTGCAGCAGTTCGGCCCAGAGCGTGGCCAACTCGGTCTCGATACCCGGCTCCGGCGCACGATAGGTCTGCTGGGTAATGTCGGGCTCCGGCAGCGCCTTGCGGTCCAGCTTGCCGTTGGGGGTCAGCGGCAGTTGTTCCAGTGCCAGCAGATGGCTGGGTACCATGAAGTCCGGCAGCCGCGCCAATAGCGCCTGGCGCAACGCGGCTTCGTCCAGACCTGGCGTCACCAGGTAGCCCACCAGCTGCGGACCGGTGGCGCTCTGGCGCAGCAGCACCACGGCCTCGCTCACTCCGGCCAACTCGCGCAACGCCGCCTCGATCTCGCCCAGTTCCAGCCGCAGGCCGCGCAGCTTGACCTGGTGGTCCAGCCGGCCCAGATAGTCCAGGGCGCCGTCGTCGCGCCAACGGGCCAGATCGCCGCTGCGGTACAGCCGACCACCCGGGGTGAAGGGATCGGGGACGAAGCGTTCGGCGGTGAGGCCAGGGCGACCGAGATAGCCCCGCGCCAATCCAACACCGCCGATGTACAGCTCGCCGGCCACGCCGATGGGCTGTGGGTTGAGGCGTTCGTCGAGGATATGGATCCGCAAGTTGGCGATGGGCCGACCGATGGGCACCGCCAGGCGATCCTCCGGCTGGCAGGTCCAGTGGGTGACGTCGATAGCCGCCTCGGTGGGGCCATAGAGGTTGTAGAGCGCCGCCTGCGGCAGCCGCCGACGGACTTCTTGGGCCAGCTCCGCCGGCAAGGCCTCGCCACTGCAGACGATACGCGTCAGGCTGGCACAGCCGGAAAGATCGTCCTGGGCCAGGAAGGCCGCCAGCATGGACGGCACGAAGTGCAGCGTGGTGATGCCTTCGCGGGCGATCAGGGTGCTCAACGCCGCCGGATCACGATGCTCGCCCGGACGGGCCAGCACCAGCCGGGCGCCGACCTGCAACGGCCAGAAGAATTCCCAGACCGAGACGTCGAAGCTGAAGGGCGTCTTCTGCAGGACGTGGTCGCGGGCATCCAAGTCATAGGCCGCCTGCATCCACTGCAAGCGGTTGTGCAGCGCCGCCTGGGTGTTGCCCGCGCCCTTGGGTCGGCCGGTGGAACCGGAGGTGTAGATCAGATAGGCCAGTTGCTCGGGATGCACCTGGAGGTCAGGCGCGCTGGCGGGCTCGTCGGACAGGTCCAGTTGCTCCAGGTCCAGCACGTCCAGCGACAGCTTTTCAGGCAACAACGAGAGGGCTGGCCCATGGCTCAGCAACAGGCTGGCGCCACAGTCTTCCAGCATGAAGGCCAGACGTTCGGCCGGGTAGTCCGGGTCCAGCGGCACATAGGCCGCGCCGGCCTTGAGCACCCCATAAAGAGCGATCACCATCTCCACCGAACGCAGCATGGCCACGCCGACCCGGCTCTCGCGACCGATACCACGGTCGCGCAAATAATGAGCCAAGCGATTGGCGGCCTGGTTCAGCTCCGCGTAGCTCAGGCGGCGTTCGTCCAGGCACAGGGCCTCGCGCTCGGGATGCAGGGCGACCTGCTGGAGGAAGCCCCCCAGCACGCCGGCGGCCGGCAGCGGCGCATAGGCCTGCGCGGTGGCGTTCCAGGCGGCCAGGCGCGCGGGCTCGTCAGACAGCAGCAGCGGCGCTTCGGCCAGCGGCTGCTGGGGCGTGTCGAGCAGCCCCTGCAAGAGCACCAGAAAGCGGGCGTGCAATTGCTCGATGCGCGCCGGCTCGAAGAGATCGCAGGAGTAATTCCAATTACCACCGAGGCTGCCGTCACCCAATTCCCAGGTATGCAGCGCCAGATCGAATTGGGCGCTACCGTTGTCCAGCGGCAGCAGTTCGGCGCGCAGCTCGGGGCCCAGTTGCAGGGCGTCGAGCTGCCGCGGTTGATGGTTGTAGAGCACCTGGAACAGGGGGTGGTGACTGAGGGTACGTTCGGCAGCCAGGGCGTCCACCAGTTGCTCGAAGGGCAGGTCCTGATAGGCCTGGGCCTCGCGCACCCGCTCCCGAGCCTGGGTCAGCAGCGCCAGGAAGTCCGCCGCGCCTGCCAGTTCCAGGCGCAGTACCTGGGTGTTGACGAAGCAACCGATGACGCGCTCGACCTCGCTACGCTGGCGCCCGGCGACGGGCACGCCGATGCGCAGGTCCTGCTGGCCGGACAGGCGGCCGAGCAGGGTCGCATAGGCGGCCAGCAGCACGGTGAACAGGGTGGTGCGCTGAGCCCGGGCGAAGTCGCCCAGCTGTTGCGCCAGGGGCGCCGGCAAAGCGAAGTTCAGCCGCCCGCCACGCTGGCTGGGAGCCGCCGGACGCGGTCGGTCCGACGGCAGTTCCAGCACCGGGTGCTCGCGGCCCAGGCGTGCGCGCCAGAATTCCAATTGGCGCTCGTCCTCCCCGGCGTCGAGGCAGGCGCGCTGCCAGAGGGCATGATCGGCGTAGCTGACCGGCAAGGCGGGCAGCTCGGCGACCTGCCCCGCCAGCGCCGCGCGATAGCAGGCAGCAACGTCGTCCAGCAGCACCTGGATTGACCAGCCATCGGCGATGGCATGGTGCAGGCAGAGCAGCAGATGCGCCGGCGCCCCGTCGACGCCCCGCGCCAGGCCCAGTCGCCACAGCGGCCCGCGTTCCAGGTCGAAGGGCCGATTGGCGAAGGCGCGGGCCACGGCGGGCAGGTCCTGGAGCGTGACCTCGCCCAGGGCCTCCAGCGGTACCTCACTGCGCTCGGCGACCCGTTGCAGGGGGATGCGGCCCGGCCCTTGCTCCAGCGTGGTCCTCAGGCTGGGATGGCGCGCCGTGAGGGCCGCGAAGGCCGCCAAGAGCGCGGTCTCGTTCAGGCGGCCGTGCAGGCGTAGCGCACCCGGCAGGTGATAGGCCACATTGCCAGGTTGCAGGCGTTCAAGGAACCACAGCCGTTGCTGGGCATGGGAGGTTTCTGCACAGGCCGTCGCGGCGCCACCGGGAATTGGCAGCGCGCCGGCATCGAGGCTCTGGTCGCGCAATTTGGCGAGGAAGGTACGGCGCTGCGCCGGCGGCAGGCCGAGGAAACGTTTGGCCAGGGCCTGGGCTTTGTCGTGCAACATCAAGGGGTCTCCTCCAGCTCGTCCAGCAGCGCGTCCAGCGCGTCCAAACGGGCGTCGTCCAGGGCCTGCTCGCGCAGGGTGTCGATGAGTTCGGCTTGAGCCGCCACGGTGGTGGCGGTAAAGGCTGCGGCGAGGGGCACGCGCACGCCGAGCCGCTCGTGGATGCGCGATAGCAGCCGGGTGGCCAGCAGCGAGTGGCCGCCCAGGGCGAAGAAGTCGGCATCGCGGCCTACCTCCGGCACCTGCAGCAGTTCCTGCCACAGAGCGGCCAGCTGTCGTTCGGTGCCGGTTTGAGGCGGTTGCCCCGGCGCGGCGTCCAGTTCTGGTACCGGCAACGCGCGGCGGTCGAGCTTGCCGTTGGCAGTGCGGGGCAGCCGTTCCAGCCAGAGCGCCTGGGTCGGCACCATGAACAGTGGCAGGCGCTGCGCCAGTGCCTCGCGCAGCGCGGCCAGGCTCGGGCGCTCGCCGTTCTGGGGCTCCAGATAGGCCACCAGTTGCGACCCCTGGGGCGTGGGTTGGGCAGCGACCGCGGCATCCCGCACGCCGGGTTGTGCCCGCAGCAGGGCCTCGATCTCGCCCGGCTCCAGGCGTTGGCCGCGCAACTTGATCTGGAAGTCGGTGCGGCCGACATACTCCAGCTCGCCGCGGACGTTCCAGCGCACCAGGTCGCCGCTGCGATAAAGCCGCTCGCCGGCCGCGAAGGGACTGGGCACGAAGCGTTCGGCGGTCAGTCCGGCACGGCCCACGTAGCCACGGCCTACGCCGGCACCGCCGATGTACAGCTCGCCCACCCCGCCACGGGGCACCAGACGCAGCCGCGTATCGAGCACGAACAAGTGGGTGTTGTCGGTCGGCTTGCCGATGGGGATGTCCGCCTGGGGCGCCCGCAGCAGCTGCAGGGCCACGTCGTCGGCGCACTCGGCAGGGCCATAGGCATTGACCAGCGGGATGCCGGGGTAGCGTTGCAGCCAGCGCGCCGCCAGATCCGGCGCCAGCGCCTCGCCGGTGGGCAGCAGCCAACGCAGTGCCGGCAGGGGCTGCGGCGGCAACTCCAGCAGCGCGGCGATCACCGTCGGCACGCATTCCAGGACGCTCACCTCGCCGGCAACAACGCGCGCCAGCAGGGTTGCTGGGTCCTGCACCTCGGCTTCGGCGACGATCTCCACCCGGCCGCCGAACAGCGGCGCGGTAAGGAACTGCCAGACCGAGACATCGAAGCCGGTGGCGGCCGTCTGGGCGATGACGTCGTCCTCGCCCAGTTGCAGGAAGGGCAGCTTGCTCAGCTGGTTGTTGAGCATGCCCTGCTGGGTGACCATCACCCCCTTGGGCTCGCCGGTGGAGCCGGAGGTGAAGATCACATAGGCCAGCTGATAGGGCCGGCTGCGCACGCCAGGGCCTCCCTGGGGCTGCCCGGCCAGCAGTTCTTCGAGCAGCAACAGCCGCGGCGGTCTCTGGGTCAGCGCCAGGATGGCCTCGGCCCTTTCCCGCTCGGCCCGGGGCACCACCAGTACCGGCGCGGCGCTGCCGGCCAGCAGCCGAGCGCTGCGCGCCGGCGGGTGACGCTCATCCAACGCCAGGTAGGCGGCACCGGCCTTGAAGGTGCCGACCATGAGAGTCAGCAGGGCCAACCCCCGCGGCGCCCAGAGCGCCACGACCTGATCCGGGCCGACGCCTTCAGCCGCCAGGGCGCGGCCCAGGCGGCCCGCCTGGTGGTCCAGCTCGCCATAGCTCAGGCTGGCCTCGCCGCAGCGCGCCACGCTGCGCGCGGGATGGGCGGCGGCATGGGCCTCGAAGCGCTCGATCCAGGGCAATTGATACCAGTGCGGTTGCGCAGCGCCACGGCCCCAGCCGAGCAGCCGCTCGCGCTCGTCCGCCGCCAGGGGCTCCAACTGCTCCAGGGCGCGTTCCGGCGCCTCGATCAGGGCCAGCAAGAGTCGCTCGAACTGGTCCAGCAGGGTACGCATGTCGGCGGCGGCGAACAGGCCGCTGTCGAAGGTGAATTGCAGACGCAGCTCGTTGCCCGGCAGCAGCACCACCGTGAGCGGATAGTTGGTGTGGGTACGGTTGGCCAGGGGGGTGATGCCGAACTCGCGCACGGCCTCCTCCACCGCGCCGCCCAGGGGCACGTTCTCGAAGACAAACAGCGACTCGAACAGCGGCTCACCGGCCGGGACCGAGGCCAGCTGCTGCACCTCGGCCAACGGCAGATGTTCATGCTGGCGCAACTCCGCGTTACGCGCCTGCAACTGCTGCAGCAACGCCAGCGCCGGCACCTCGGCGGTCGGCCGGACGACCCGCAGCGGCAGGGTGTTGATGAACAGGCCGAGGGCTTCCTCGATGCCGTCCAGCTCAGGCGGCCGGCCAGCAACGGTAACGCCGAAGACCACCTCGTCCTGGCCGCTATGGCGCATGAGCAGCAGCGCCCAGGCCGCCTGGACGAAGGTATTGGCGGTCAACTGGTGACGCCGCGCCTGGGCCGCCAGGGCGCGGGTCGCCTGCGCCGACAATGCCACGGCTTCGTCGCGCAGCTCACCCGAGGCCAAGCCTTGGCGGCGATAGGGCAAGGGCGTGGCCGCTTCCACCCCGGCCAGCTCGGCGCGCCACCAGGCGCGACCCGCGGCGGTATCCTGGGCCGCGAGCCAGGCGAGGAAATCGGCATAGGGTCGGGCGGGTGGCAGTGCCAGCTCGGTCCCGGCGACGGCTGCCCGATAGCGGGCAAAGAATTCGCCCAGCATCAGGCCGCGGCACCAGGCGTCGATCAGCACATGGTGATGGGTTTGCACCAACTGGTAGTCGTTCGGGCCGAAGGTGACCAGACGCAGGCGCAGCAGCGGTGGCCGGGCGAAATCGAAGCCCGTGCGGCGCTCCTCGGCCAGCAGCGCCTCCAGCGCCGCCACGCCCTCCTCCCGCGGCCGGTCGCTGAAGTCCAGCAGGCTGACCGGCGACGGCACCTGGCGATGCACCACCTGGCGCCATTCGCCGTCCAGCTCCTGGAACCCGGTCCGCAGCGCCGGATGTCGCGCCACCACGGCGTCCCAGGCCTGGCGGAAGGCCGCGGCCGCCAGCGGTTGGCGCAGCTCATAGCGATCCTGCATCAGGTAGATGCCACTGCCCGGCTCCAGCAGGCTGTGCATGAGAATGCCTTCCTGCATGGACGCCAGGGGCAGCACGGCTTCGTGCTCGGCTTCCGGCGCCTGGGCACCAGCGCTATCGAGCAGCGCCATCAGCCCGTCCACGAAGCCCTGGTGCAACTCCTCAATGGCGTCCGCCGCGAAGCGCGCGGCGCTGTAGCGCCAGTCCAGACGCAACTGGCCGTTCCGCACCTGGGCATCCAATACCAGGGCACTGGTCAGCGGCCCCTCGGGGTCGCGACTGCTGCGCAGCTCCAGCTCCCGCAGCGGGAAGCCGGCCACCGTCGGCCGCTCGAAACGTCCCAGGTAGTTGAAGGTCAGTCCGTCGCGGGTATCGGCCAGGTCAGCGCCGCCCAGGTAGCGCAGCAGCCCGTAGCCCAGGCCGCGCTCGGGCACCTCGGCCAGGGTCCGCCGCGCGCGCGCCAGGGTGGCGGCCGGAGTCGACTCGGCGCCCAGCACCAGCGGATAGAGGCAGGTGAACCAACCCAGGGTTCGACTCAGCTCCAGGCTGCCGTCCAGCTCCTCGCGGCCATGGCCTTCGAGGGCGATGCGGGTGGCCGCGCGGCCCGTCCACTGCCGCAGCGCCTCGGCCAGCGCCGCTAGCAGCACCGCTTCGGTGCCGGGTAGCTGGAGCAGCCGCTCGGTCAACTCCGCCGGCAGTCGCAGCGCCAGGCTACCGGCGTCGCGGACGCGGCAGCTGCCATGGGGGTCCAGGCACGGCAGGGTCTCGGGGACCGCGGTGACCGCGTCCCAGTAACCGCGCTGCTGCTGCAACCGTGGATCGGCGGCGCGTTGCGCCAACTGCAGGGTCCAGGCGCTCCAGTCGCTGCCCGTCTCGCCCAACTCCAAGAGCGCACCGGCTGCCGCCTGCTGATAGGCCAACGCCAGGTCATCGAGCAGGATGCGCCAGGAGACGCCGTCCACGGCGAGGTGATGGATGGCGATCAACAGCTGGGGACGCTGCGCCGGCCCTTCGGCCAGCACCACGCGCAGCAAGGGTCCACGGGCCAGGTCCAGGCTGCGTTCGGCTTCGTCGAACAACGGCGCCAGCTCGGCCTCGTCGGCGACTCGACAGGTCCAGAGCAGCCGCTCCGGGTCTTCCTGGGCTCTTAGCCGCTGCCGCCAGCCGCCCTGCTCGTTCGGCTCGAAGGCCAGCCGCAGGCTGCCGTGGCGGGCGACCAGGGCCGACAATGCCTGGCGCAGGGCCGCAACCTCGATGGGGGCCGCTAGTTCGAGAATGACGGACTGGTTCCAGTGCGCGCGCTGCCGGACCGGCTCGCTGAAGAAGCGGGCCTGGATGGGCGTCAAGGGCAGTTCGCCGGGGACGGCAGGCACAGACGCTGGGGCCACGGACGGCGCGGCGGCAGGCACCGCGACCGCGGCCAGGGCGGCGATGGTCTGGTGTTCGAACAGTTGCTTGGGCGTGAGCTTGAGGCCCTGGCGGCGGGCCCGGGCGATGATCTGCAGGCTGAGGATGGAATCGCCGCCCAGGGCGAAGAAATTGTCGTGCCGACCGACGCGCTCTACCTTGAGCGCCTCGCTCCAGAGCGCCGCCAAGGCGGTCTCGACCTCGCCCTGGGGTGCGGCGAACTCGGCCTGGCGGGCTTCGGGTTCCGGCAGGCGGGCGCGGTCCAGCTTGCCGTTGGCAGTGAGCGGGAAAGCCTCGAGCACCAGGATCTGAGCCGGTACCAGCGCCTCGGGCAGCAGCTGCGCGAGACGCTCGCCCAGGCGTTCGCCAGTGAGCTCGCGGCCAGTCACATAGGCCACCAGCTGCCCACGGCCATCCAGCTGCACATGGGCCGCCGCCACGCCGGGTTGTGCCAGCAGGGCCGCCACGATCTCGCCCGGCGCCACACGATAACCCCGTATCTTGAGCTGGTCGTCGTTGCGACCGAGGAACTCCAGCCGGCCGTCCGCGGCCAGCCGTACTCGGTCACCGGTGCGATAGAGGCGCTCGCCGGGCACCCAGGGATCAGGGAGGAAGGCCGCGGCGGTATCGCCCGGTCGGCCCTGGTAGCCCCGCGCCAGGCCCGCCCCCCCGAGGTACAGCTCGCCGGCCGCACCGGCGGGGAGCGGATTGAGGTCGGCGTCCAGTACCCGGGCGCGCAGATTGGGCAGCGGCGTGCCCAGGGCGATGCCCGCTGTCGGCTCGTCGAGGACCGCGGTCAGGGCGCCCACGGTGCTTTCGGTGGGGCCGTAATGGTTGAACAGCCGGCACCCAGGCTTGAGTTCGCGAACCCGCGCGGCCAACGGTTCTGGCAGCGCCTCGCCGCCCAGCACCAACGCTGCGGACGGCAGCAGGGGCGTCGGATCGGCGGCCTGCAGCAAGGCGTTCAGATGGGTAGGGACGATCTTGAGCACCGCCACGGGATGGCGCGCGAAATAGTCGGCGCAGCGATCGGCATCCTGGACCACCTCGTCAGCCAAGAGGTGCAAGGTGCCGCCAGTGGCCAGGGCGCCAAACAACACCGTGTGGCCGAGATCGGCGGCAACCGTGGAAACCATGGCGAAACTGGCCTGCGGCGGCAACGCCAGCCGCTGCAGCACGCCCTGCACATAGTTGGCGATGGCGCCATGGCTGACCACCACCCCCTTGGGCCGCCCAGTGGTCCCGGAGGTGTAGATCAGGTAGGCCGCCTGGGCCGGCAGTACCATGACATCCAGCGCCTCCGCCGACGCCTGCCGCCAGTCCGCCGTGGCGTCCAGCGCCAACGCGGGCGGCCCCTCGGGCACGGGCATGCCGAGCAGCAACTGGGCACCACTGTCAGCCAGCACCTGCGCCTGGCGCGCCGCGGGCCACTTGGGATCGACGAAGACGCAGGCCCCGCCGGCCTTGAGAATGCCCAGCAGGCCGACGACGAAGCTGGCCTGCCGTGGTTGGCAGAGCGCTACCCGGACCTCGGCACCAATTCCCTTGGCGCGTAGCGTCCGCGCCAAGCGATTGCTGTCGGCCTCCAGCTGGGCATGGCTCAGGCTGGCATCGCTGGCCACCAGGGCCGGTTCGTGCCCGGCCTGCGCCAGCCCCGCGCGCCACAGTGCCAGCAGGTCCGTTGCCGGGAAGGCTTGGGATTCACCGGCCAGTCCCGCTTCCTCCTTGGCCAGGCGGTAGCACGCCAGGGGTTGCTCGGCATCGGCCACCACCTGCTGCGCCAGGTGCGCGAAATCGTCCGCCAGCGCGGCGATGCGCGGCGCCTCGAAGAGGTCGGTGGCATAGGTGAACACCGCTTCGATGCCCGTCGCCAGGTCGGTGATGTCCAGGCCCAGGTCGAAGTGCGCGGCGCCATCGTCGAGCTGCCGCGCGGACAGCGTCACCCCGCCCAGGTCCAGCGCCTGGGGCAGTGGGAATTGCTGGGTGAATTTCACCTGGCACAGCGGATTCCAACCCAGGTGCCGCTCCGGCGCCAGGGCTTCCACCAGCAGGTCGAACGGCAGGTCCTGATGAGCCTGGGCTTCCAGGGCGCGCCGCTTGACCTGGTCGAGCAGGACGCTGAACGAGCGGGCGCCGTCCAGCTGGCATCGCAGCACCTGAGTGTTGACGAAAAAGCCGATCAGGCGCTCCGTCGCCCGTTGGGTGCGCCCGGCCACGGGAACACCCACGCACAGGTCGCTGCTGCCGCTATGGCGCTGCAACAGCAGCTGGAACAACGCCAGGCCGACCATGAACAGCGTCGCCCCCTGGCGTTGGGCCAGATCATGCAGGCCCGCGTTGACGGTGGCGGGCAGGCTGAAGGCGAAGCGCGCGCCGCGCCCGCTCTGCTGCGGCGGTCGGGGGCGGTCGCCGGCCAACTCCAGGCGTGCGGGCGCGTCGGCCAGTTGGGCCTGCCAGTAGGCCAATTGGCGCTCGCGGGCTTCACCGGCCAGCAGCTGGCGCTGCCAACGGGCGAAGTCGGCATAGGTGATGGTGAGGGGCGCCAGCGCGGGCGTCTCGCCCTCGGCAGCGCGGTACAGGGCGGCGAAATCTTCCAGCAGCACCTGGATCGACCAGCCATCGGCGATGATGTGGTGCAGTACCAGCAGCAGCCGATGGTCCTCGGCGTCTCGGCGGATCAGCGCCATGCGCCACAGCGGCCCTTGGCGCAGGTCCAGCGGACGGCGCACCAGGCTCTCGACCAAGGTGGCCTGGGCCGCCTCGGGCTGTGCGGCCTGGCTCAGGTCATGGTGCTCGACCGCCCCTTGCGCCAGCATTTCGATGCATTGCTCGGGCACCTCACCGGCACCTGCCGAGAAGCGGGTGCGCAGCGCCGCATGGCGCTGCACCAGGGCCTCCAGCGCCCGCTCCAGCCGTGCCACGTCCAAGCTTCCGTGAAGGAGGATTTCACCGGCCAGGTGATAGGCGGCATTGCCCGGCTCCAGCTGATCGAGAAACCAGAGGCGCTGCTGCGCGAAGGACTGGGGCGCGCGGGGCGCATCCTCGGCGACGGGGCCTTCCGCCGCGGCTTCGCGCGGCAGCGCGGCCACCCGCGCGGAAAAGGCGCCCAGCGTCGAGGCCTCGAACAGCAGCGCCGGATCGATCGACACCCCAAGCGACTCGCGCAACCGCGCCTGCACCTGCACCACGGTGACCGAATCCCCGCCCAGGGCGAAAAAATGCGCCTGGGCGGTCAGGTCATCGCGCCCGAGCACCTCGGCCCAGGCCGTGCGCACCTCGGGCAGCACGGCCGGTGCCGCTGCCTGAGACTCGTCCTGAACCAAGGCGCCATCGCGCCACTCGGCGAAGCTGTCCAGGCTGCCGGCCAACCAGCCAGCCCGGCAGGCGGCGCGTTGCAGCTTGCCGCTGGTGGTGCGCGGCAGCGTTCCGGGCTCCAGCAGCGCAATGGCTCTGGGTGCGACCTGAAAGGCCTGAGTCAAGGCCTCCACCAAGGCCCCGCAGATGCGTTCGGCCGGTACCAGGCGGCGCACGTTGCGACTGATCTCCAGCGCCAGACCGATGCCCTCGCGACCGTCCTCGCCCACCAGGGCGAAGGCCGCCACCCGGCCCCGCCGCAGGTAATCGGCCACCTGCTCTTCCAGCACCAGCTCCACGTCCTGCGGATAGAGATTCTGTCCATTGAGAATAATGAGGTCCTTCAGCCGCCCGGCGATATAGAGTTCGCGCTCAGCGGCGATGCCCAGGTCGCCGGTGCGCAGCCAACGGCGACCATCGCGCTCGATGAAGGCCGCGGCCGTGGCCTCGGGATTGTTCCAGTAGCCTTGCGCCAGGCTGGGGCCGGCGACCCACACCTCGCCGGCGCGGGTCTCGTCCAGCGGTTCCAGGGTGTGCGGATCGACGATGCGGAACTCGTGGTCGGCATCGCACCAGCCGCACCCGGCCAGGCGGCCGTGTTGCAGCGCCGCCTCGGCCCCGGCGGCACTCAAGGCGTCACCGGCGAATCGCTGGATACGGAATTCGTCGGTCGGCTCGTGGGCGCAGACATAGAGGGTCGCTTCGGCCAGGCCATAGGCCGGGGTCAAGGCCTGCCGGCGGAATCCCGCGGCGGCGAAGCGCTCGCAGAAGGCATCCAGGGTGTCCACTCGGATCGGCTCGGAACCGGAAAAGGCCATGCTCCAGCGACTCAAATCGAGCTCGGCCAGGGCACTGTTGCTGATCCGCTCCACGCACAGGCGGTAGGCGAAGTCCGGCCCGCCGCTGACGGTGCCGCCGTATTGGCTGAGCGCTTGCAGCCAGCGCGCCGGGCGGGTGAGGAAGTGATTGGGCGACATCAGCGTCAGGGTGCCGCCATGAAAGATCGGCAGCAGCAGTCCGAGCATCAGGCCCATGTCGTGGTAGAGCGGCAACCAGCTCACCCATTCCTCGTCGCGCCCGGTGAAGAAGCCGCGCTGCATGGCCTTTTCATTGGCAATCAGGTTGGCATGGCTGACCATCACCCCCTTGGGCGCCGACGTCGAACCCGAGGTGTATTGCAGGAAGGCCAGCGCCGAGGGGTCCACCACCTGGGGGCGATAGGTCAGCGCCCAGCTGGCCTCGATGTCTTCCACCGCCTGGCACAACGCGCCCTCGGGCAGCGCCTGCGCCAGGGTGTCGGCATGGGCGGCGAGGCAGGCCCGCTCGCCGAGCACTACCCGCGGCTGGGCGTCGTCGAGGATGCCGCGCAGGCGCTCGATGTGCATCTGCCGACTGTTTTCCGGCGGGAAGGCCGGCACGGCGATGACCCCGGTATAGAGGCAGGCGAAGAAGGCCGCGGCGTAATCCGGGCCGCTGGGTAGCAGAAGCACGCAGCGCTCGCCCCGGGTCTGCCCGAGCCGCTCCTGCAGGTAGCCGGCCAGGCTCAGCGCCCGGTTGCGCAGCTCGGCATAGGAGGTCAGCTGCGGCGTCTCGTCGTTGGTCAGATGGCGCAGCACCGTCTTGTCCGGCTGGCGCTCGGCGTAGAAATCGAGGACGTCGACGAAGTGCTCGGCTTGATCCGCTCGGGAGGTCATGGCTTCACCTGCAAAAATAGAAGGCCGGACGCCGCCGTGGCAGCGTCGCGAAAAGAAAGGAGTGACGGGTGGCTCAGGCGGAACGCATCGCCACCGGCGGCGCGCTGGCCAGGGTCATGGCCTTGACCAGCTCAGCGGAGCGAATCGCCAAGACCGACAGCAGGGTGTCGGACAGCCCGTGGCTGACCTCGCAGCCACCTTGCAGGAACACCTGGACCGCGCCGCCCGCCGCCAGCGGCAAGCGGTAGTGGCGGTCGGGCTCGCCGTCTTGCAGATGCTCGCGCAGGCCGGCCAGCAGGTGCTGGTGGTAGTCACGGCGATAGCCGGTGGCCAGGATCACCACGTCATAGCCCAGGGTGGTGCGGCTGCCGTCCAGCCGCCCTTCCAGCTCCAGCTCCAGCCCCTGCGCGGATGGCAGGCAGGTCACCACGTCTCGCTCGCAGAGCAGTCGATGGCGCTCGTGACCGCGCAGCTTCTGCAGGTAAAAGAGTTGGTAGAGGTTCTCGATCAGCTCCAGGTCGACGACCGAGTAGTTGGTATTGCGGTACTCGGCGAACAGGCGTTCACGGCGCTCGGGCGATTGCGCATAGATCCGGTCGGTAAAGGACGGATTGAAGATCTCGTTGACGAAGGGGCTGTCATCGGACGGTTTGAGTGCCCCGCCCCGCAGGATCAGCGACGCCTCGACCTGGGGAAAACGCTGGGTAAGGTCCTGGAAGATCTCGGCGGCGCTCTGGCCGCCACCGATCACCGCCACCCGGCGCGGCTGGGCTGGATCGGCCAGCAGCGCCTCGATCCGCCCGCGATAGGCCGAGGAATGCAGTACCCGCGGATCGCTCAGCCCGGCGAAGGCCGGTGGTACCTGCGGTGTCCCACCAATGCCGAGGATCAGATTGCGCCCCAGGCGCCGTTGCAAGGTGCCCTGCTGATCGCGGGACACCACCTGCACCGCGGCCAGGCTACCGTCGCGGTACCAGGGCTCCACCGCCACTACCTCTTCACCGTAGTGCACCTGCTCGGCGAAGGCGGCCGCCGCCCAGCCGAGGTAGTCGTTGTACTCTTCGCGGCTGGGGAAAAAGGTCTTGAGATTGATGAAGTCCTCCAGTCGACCGCGTTCCTTCAGATAGTTGATGAAGGTGAAGCGGCTGGCCGGATTGCGCAGGGTCGTCAGGTCCTTGAGAAAGGAGATCTGCATCGTGCTGCCCTCGAGCAGCATGCCTTCGTGCCAGCTGAAGGCCGGCTTGCGCTCGATGAAGCATCCCTGGGGCTGGCGCTCGGGAGCCTGCTCGTCCGCGGCGATGGCCAGCGCCAGGTTGGAAGGCCCGAAGCCGATGCCGATGTAGTCGTGGACCTGTTCCATGCGAACCTCTCGTCGATAACCGGGTGGGATTGCCCTCGCGACACAGCACGACTGACAATCATTCTCACCTTCCTCGACGAACAGCCCTGACGCTTGTTCAGGGCTTTTTTGCCGATCCCTGTCCAGATCGGCGACTGCTTCTCACCTCCTAGCCGGCGATCTCCCGCAGGGCATCGCGACTGGCCCGCTCGCGCTGCTCACCGACCAGTTCCACCAGGCGGCCGCCATCCATCTTCAATAGCCGATCGGCCTGATCGAAATAGGCGTCGTCATGGGTGATGGCAAATACCGTCAACCCCGCCGCCTTCATCAGGGGCAACAGCTCCCGATAGAACAGCTGGCGAAACAGCGGGTCCTGGTCGGCGGCCCACTCATCCAGTAGGACGATGCTGCGCCCCTCCAGCATGGCCAATAGCAGAGCCAACCGCTTGCGCTGGCCCTGGGACAGGCGGGTATCGCTCAGCCGCCCCTCCGCCACCCGCACTTTGCGCTCCAGATGCAGGCGTCGCAGCCAAGTCTGCACCTGAGACCCCTCGGCAAGCGTGCCATCGGGCCCGAGCAGGCGATCGAACAGATGGAAGTCGGTAAAGACCGCGGCGAACAGCTGGCGATAGGCCGTCCGATCGGCCACGCCCACGACCCTGTCGTCCACCGCGATGACGCCGCGTTGCGGCTGATACAAGCCGGTCAGCAGACGCGCCAGGGTCGACTTGCCACTGCCGTTACCCCCCATCAGGAACACCGTCTCACCGCGCCTGAGCGTAAGATTCAAGGGTCCCACATCGAAGCCCTGCTCATCGCCCTGGGTCTCGTAGCGATACTCCACGCCACGCAACTCCAGGCGCTGCCAGTCTCCTGCGAAGGCCGGCACCGACTTGGCGAAATCTTCCGCGGCGGGCGCCAGGGCCAGAGCCTCCACCCGCTCCAACGCCACCTGCCCCGCCATCAGCGGTGGTAGCGCCCCGACCGCCATCACCAGCGGCGTGCGCAGGAACAGGATGGTCAGGGCATAGGTGGCGGCCACCTCGGTGCTGGCCCAGCCCAGTCCGTTCGCCAGGTAGAACGCCAGGCCGATGGTGCCCAGCACCATGGTGTTGGCCCAGTTGCTGGCGAGGGCGTTGTAGCGATCCGCCAGCGTCACGTGCTCGCGATAGGCACTGGCGTTGTCCTCGAAGTCCTCCTCGAAGAAACGCTGGGCGCGGGCACGATTCAGCGCCAGTTCCTTGCGCCCCTCGATCAGCGCCTGGTAGTCCGCATAGAGGCTATTCTCCGCATCGCGCAGCAGATGCAGATGGCGATTGAGCCGCGTCACCAGCAACCAGCCCAGGCCCAGGGTCAGGGTCATCCAGGCGAGCGTCACCAGGAACAGCGACCAGGACAACCAGGCCATATAAAGGAACGCCGCCAGGCTCAGCACCGCGCCATAGAGCAGCCCAGGCAGCTGCACGAAGGCCAGGGTGAGGTTGCGCAGGTCGCTGGATAGACTGGCCAGGATGGCCGGCCCCCCCACGGCCTCGATGCGTTCGATATCGGTATCCAACACCCGCTTCACCACCTGCCGCCGCAGATCGTAGACGAAGCGATGGCCCAGCGCGGTCAGGGCCACCTGGGCGCCGGCAGCCATCGCCAGCAACAGTAGCAGCAACCCGAGGAATTGCAGCAGCGCCTCGGTCGGCGCTGTCTGGACGGTCACCAACCGCCAATTGATGAAGGCGATCACCCCGACGCTGAGCAAGGCACTCCCCAGGCTGAGCAACAGCACCAGGGTCGTGGCCAGCGGGCGATAGCGCAGGATGAGGCGGATGAGGGTCATGGGCGACCTCGCTTCGGACAGTTACGGGCAAGACAGTTGCCGGTCAGGGACTTGCGACAATGCACGGTAGCGTCCTGCAGCAGGACATTGACCAGCGCCGGCGAGGCACCGATCCGCCGGGCGACATCACGCTGGGTCAAGCCCTCAACCCGACACAGGGTGATCACATCCTGGGTGCGGGGCGGCAGCTGCCGCAACGCCCGGACCACTAGCCCGATCTCCTCCCGGGCCTGGACCACTCGCTCGGCGGACACCTCGCCCGGCACCCCTTCGGCCTGTTCATCGGGGCTGGTGAACCAGCGCGCCTCCAGCTTCCGGCGGCGCAGCTGATCGACCGCCAGATTCTGCACCACCCGATACAGATAGCGCGAAGGCTCCACGACCTCCCGGGAATCGCGCTGCTCCCAGAACTTGAGGAAGGCGTCTTGAACGATGTCTTCGGCACGCTTGCTACAGCCGAGCAACCGCGTCGCGATTCCGAGCAGGCGGCTACGGTGATGATCGAACAGCTTTCCCAGCGCCGGACCCTGAGCGGCGCCCCCCTGCCCGACCGGCTGCGGTGGTGAAGCCTGAAGGGTCGGCGGGGTGACCTCATCAAGGGGAAACCCGGGCTGACGTGACGCCTGAAGTGGAGCAAGCAGCGATAGCATTTTTGCGTCCATGTAAAACTAGGAACGCGAAACTCTAATTGATACTCATTCTCACATCAACGAACCGTTTAACGTTTCGTGATCCTGCTTGTTGAGCACTCTTGGAATGGGCGAGGGCCAAACCCTTAGCGGCTTAGCGAGTTTTGCGAAGAAGCATGCCTCGACAGTTATACCCGGCGCAAAGCGCGGGCAGGTAGAGCGGCGCCGCAGACTCTAGACAGCCGATGGCCACCGTGCCCGAGACCCTCTCGTTTTCCACCTTGGCGTTCTGTTCCAGTTCCTGGGACAACCGCAACAGTACCTTGGCCTTTTCGTGGAGTCGGCGCCCGCTGGCATGGCCCAGGGTCACAAGCCGGACGAATTCATCACCCAGGCGCAGCTGGATGGCTGCAACGTCATGCTGGAGCGGGTGTTGGCCTTCGCCTGTCGCTGACTCGATCATTCCAGTTTGCGGAATGCTGAAGTGACCAGAAGGCCCATTCCCTCGCGAAGGTTCTGATTCCAAGCTGGTAGCACCTGTCGGGACCACCCTTGGCCCCGATGCCTGCCAGGAGTCGGCTCATGCAGCTCTATCACACCCCGCTGTCCGGTCATGCCCATCGTGCTGTGCTCTTCGCCTCCTTGTTGGGATTAGAGGTCGAGCTGATCGACGTCGATATCCCGGGCGGCGCCAATCGCACGCCTGAATTTCTCGCCCTCAACCCCTTTGGTCAGGTACCGGTGCTGCGGGACGGCGAAACGGTGGTCGCCGATGCCAACGCCATCCTCGTCTACCTGGCGAAAAAGACGGGCCGCAGCGACTGGCTGCCTGAGGACCCGGCTGGTGCCGCCGCCGTACAGCGCTGGCTGTCGGTAGCAGCCGGCGAGCTGGCCTATGGCCCGGCGGCGGCGCGCTTGATCACGGTATTCGGCGCCCAGCTGGATGCCGACGAGGTCATCGCCCGCGCCCATGTCCTGCTCGAACGCCTGGAGGCCCACCTGGCCTCGCGAGACTGGCTGGCGGCCGCTTACCCGACCGTCGCCGATATCGCCCTCTATAGCTATTTGGCCGGGGCGCCGGAAGGCAATGTGGATCTGGCACCCTACGCGGCCGTGCGCGCGTTCCTGCAGCGGGTGGAAGCCTTGCCGGGCTTCGTGCCCTTCCCCCGGACCGCGGCAGGCCTCAGGACCTGATCGCGCGTCGCCTAGCTGGAGGTCACGGTCATGCACGAATCCCTACCCACCTGGCACGCCGGTGAAACCCTTATTCAGGAACGCCTGGGCGTCCGTGAGCGCATGGCGGCCCTGGGTCCGCGGGTGATCCGCTCGTTCATGCCTGACCAGCATCGGCAGTTCTTCGCGCAGTTGCCCTTTGTGATACTGGGCAGCGTCGATGCCGAGGGGGCGGCCTGGGCGACGATCCTGGCAGGCCAGCCCGGCTTTCTCGCTTCGCCCACGCCCACCACCCTGGACATCGCCGCCCATCTCTCAGCCGAGGATCCGGTAACCCCGGGCCTGGGCGACGGCGCCGCCGTGGGCCTGCTCGGCGTCGAGTTGCATACGCGCTGCCGCAATCGCATGAACGGCACACTCAGCGTCACTGCCCAGGGTCTGCGCGTGACGGTGGACCAGAGCTTCGGCAATTGCCCGCGCTATATCCAGCTGCGCGATCTGAGCGTCGTCCACGCGCCAGGCCCGCCCCCGGTCGCATCGATGGAGAACCTCGCCTGCCTGGACGCCGATGCTCGCGCGTTGATTGCCGGCGCCGATACCTTTTTCGTCGCTTCCTATGCCGACCAGCAAGGCCAGCGGCGGGTCGATGTCTCCCATCGCGGCGGCAAGCCGGGCTTCGTCCGGGTCGGCGCCGAAGACCTGCTGACCATTCCCGACTTCAACGGCAATCTGTTCTTCAACACCTTGGGCAATGTCGTCGCCAACGGCCGGGCCGGGCTGCTGTTCGTGGACTACGAACACGGGGATCTGCTGCAGCTGAGCGGCACCGCCGAGGTGCTGTTCGACTCGCCGGAGATCGCGGCTTTCGACGGGGCCGAGCGGCTCTGGGCCTTTCGCCCACGGCGGATCGTTCGCCGCCGCGCCGCCCTGGCGCTGCGCTGGAAGGCCCGAGCCGGAGGAGCGTCGGACAGCAGCCAGCTGACCGGCAGCTGGCTGGAAGTCGAGCGGCGCCTGGAGGCTGGGGCCCAGGGCCGCCACTGGCGCCCGCTACGCATCGCCCGGATCGTCCAGGAGAGCACCACCATCCGCTCCTTCCATCTCGAACCCGTGGACGCCGCCGGCTTGCCTCCCTATCAGGCCGGTCAGTTCCTGCCGATTCGGGTGACACCTCGGCCGGGCCAGCCCTACCTGGTGCGGACCTATACGCTGACCTCCCTCCTCGCGGACGGTCGCTACCGCATCAGCGTCAAGCGCGACGGTCTGGTCTCTCAGCTGCTCCACGACCAGTGGCGCGAAGGCGATTTGATCGAAGCGCGAATGCCCGCCGGCGACTTCACCCTGGCACCCGCTGGCACTCGTCCCCTGGTGTTGCTGGCCGCCGGGATCGGCATCACCCCACTGCTGGCCATGTTGCGGCAGCTGGTCCATAAAGGTCGGCGAACCGTCACGCTGTTCTATGGCGCCCGCACCAGGGCGGAACGGGCCTTCGACAGGGAGCTCGCCGAGCTGCTGGCCCAGGCGCCGGAGTCGATACGGATGATCAGGGCGCTGAGCGATCCCTCCGACGCGCTTCCCGGGGTGGACTATGACGCCGCCGGACGCATCGAGATGGCGTTGCTGGAGCGCTACCTGCCCTTTGGCGACTACGACTTCTACCTCTGTGGTCCGGCTGCCTTTACCCAGGGGCTCTATGACGGCCTGCGGGGTCATGGCATCGAGGATGATCGTATCCATGCCGAAGCCTTCGGGCCGGCTGGACCGATGCGCACCGTCACGGCGACGGCGGAAGTAACCCGCCCAGCGGTGTCCACCGAGACCATTCCGGTGCGCTTCACGGCGTCCGGCCGGGAGGCGCAGTGGACGCCTGCGGCCGGCAGCCTGCTGGAACTGGCCGAGGCCCAGGGGCTGGAGCCTACGTTCAGCTGTCGCGAGGGACACTGTGGCAGCTGCCGTACCCCCTTGCTCAAGGGCGCCGTTGCCTATCTCAAGGAACCCGCCGCGGCGGTGGGCGCCAGTCAGGCGCTGCTCTGTTGCGCGCGGCCCGCGGCCGGGTCCGCGCCGCTGGAATTCGACCTCTAGGCTGGTCAGCCAGGTCGGGTCGACTACCATGCACCTCTGGCCGGTCCGCTCCGGCGCCCTGAGGAAGACCCCGCAGATGGATCGTTGGCAGGCGATGCGCGTGTTCGTGAAGGTGGCCGAAACCGAGAGCTTCGCCCGCGCGGCCCGGGAACTGCACCTGAGCGCACCGGCGGTGACGCGCCTGGTGGCCGGCCTGGAGGCGCTGGTCGGCGCCCGCTTGCTGGTGCGCACCACCCGCTCGGTGAAGCCCACCGAGGCCGGCGCCCGCTATCTGCAGGATTGCCGGCGCATCCTCGGCGAGATCGCCGAGGCGGAACTGGCCGCCGCCGGGCACCAGGTCGAGCCTTCGGGCACCCTGGCGATCACCGCACCGCTATTGTTTGGCCAGCTGCACGTACTGCCGCTGGTGCTGGACTTTCTCACGCTCTATCCGGAGATGCGCGTCCGTACCTTTTTCGTCGACCGGCAGGTGAATCTGTTGGACGAGGGCATGGATGTCGCCCTGCGCATTGGTCAGTTGCCGGATTCGGGGCTTACCGCCATCCAGGTCGGCCAGATGCGGCGGGTGGTTTGCGCGGCCCCGAGCTATCTGGAGGCGCGCGGCACTCCCGCCACCCCGGCCGCACTTAAGGAGCACCGCATCCTTGTCTGCCAGGGCGCCTGGGCCTCGCCGGAATGGCGCTTCGCCCGCGGACAGCGGGTGGTGGTGGATCCGCTGTTGCTGTGCAACACCAACGAAGCCGCCATCGCCGCGGCCAAGGCGGGGCACGGTCTGACCCGGGTGCTGCATTACCAGATCGCCCTGGCGCTGGCCGAAGGCAGCCTGAGGATCGTGCTGGCGGACCATGAGGAGGCGCCCCTGCCGGTGCACCTGGTCTATCCCCAGGGCCGCCAGGCGGCGGCCAAGGTCAGGGCCTTCGTCGAACTGGCCGTGGCGGCGTTGCGCGGTGATCCGCTGTTTGGCGAACCGTCCGACTGAGCGGACCTATTGGCCGCCGCACAAACTGCGGCCAGGACGCGCCGAACGCGTTCTGCCACTGCTCGTGCAGCGCCAATTCGGCATCCGCCGCCGCCACCGCTCCCTAGACTCAGGGGCTGACCTGCCACTGGGAGCGCCACCATGCCACTGCACCCCGATCTGCGAGACCCACGCCTGTTCAAGGAATCCGCCTATGTCGACGGTCACTGGATAGCCGCCGACAACGGCGCCACCTTCGCCGTGGAAAATCCTGCCACCGGCGCCGTCATCGCCCAGGTGGCGGCACTGGAGGCAGCGGAAACCGCCCGCGCCATCGCCGCCGGGGAAGCGGCCTGGCCGGCCTGGCGCGAGCGTCCGGCAGCCGAGCGAGCGGTCCTGCTGGAGCGCTGGCACGCGCTGATGCTGGAGCATCAGGAAGACCTGGCCCTGCTGATGACCCTGGAACAGGGCAAGCCCCTGGCCGAGGCGCGCGGCGAGATCGCCTATGGCGCCAGCTTCGTCAAATGGTTCGCCGAAGAAGCCCGGCGCGCCTATGGCGACATCCTGCCCGCCCCGACGCGCGATCGCCGCGTGCTGGTGCTCAGGCAACCGGTGGGCGTCGCCGCCGCCATCACCCCGTGGAATTTCCCGAATGCCATGATCACCCGCAAGGCCGCGCCGGCGCTGGCGGCCGGCTGCCCGGTGGTGATCAAGCCCTCGGACCTCACCCCGCTCTCGGCCCTGGCGCTCGCCGAGCTGGCCGACCGCTCCGGCTTTCCGCCCGGCGTATTCAACGTGCTCACCGGGATGCCCGCCGGCATCGGCAGCGAACTGACCGGCAATCCAGCGGTGCGCAAGCTGTCGTTCACCGGCTCTACCCGCATCGGCCAGCTGCTGTTGGCGCAGTGCGCGGCCACGGTGAAGCGCACCAGCATGGAGCTGGGCGGCAACGCCCCCTTCATCGTCTTCGACGACGCCGATCTGGACCTGGCCGTCGCCGGGGTGTTGCAGAGCAAATTCCGCAACGCCGGCCAGACCTGCGTCTGCGCCAACCGCATCCTGGTACAGGACGGCATCCACGATCGCTTCGCCGAGCGCCTGGCCGCCGAGGTCGCCAAGTTCAAGGTGGGCAACGGCCTGGAGACCGGAGTGACGCTGGGTCCGCTGATCAATCGCCAGGCGGTGGACAAGGTGGCCCGCCACGTCGACGACGCCCTGACCCAGGGTGCCAGGGCCCTGTTCGGCGGCCTGCCCAGCGGCCGTGACCAGTTCGTCGCCCCCACGGTGCTCACCGGCGCCACGGCGGACATGCTGCTGGCCAGCGAGGAGACCTTCGGCCCGGTAGCGCCGTTGTTTCGCTTCCGCGACGAGGCCGAGGCCCTGGCCCTGGCCAACGCCACGCCCTACGGCCTGGCCGCCTACTACTACACCCAGGACCTGCGCCGCGCCTGGCGGGTGGGCGAACAGCTGGAATTCGGCATGGTGGCCCTCAACACCGGCACCCTGTCGATGGAGGTCGCGCCCTTTGGTGGCGTGAAGCAATCCGGCCTGGGCCGCGAGGGCTCGCACCTGGGGCTGGACGAGTACCTGGAGGTGAAGGCCTGGCACCTGGGTGGCCTCGACTGAGGCCCGACGGCGGCGGGCAACCGAAAATGCCGCCGCTCCTGACCAAAACAGCCGATCGCGATGCCGGGGCCAGCAACTTCAGCGTTACCAACCCCAGGGCCTGCGTAGGCTGGAACTCTCGCCCCTGCCTGGAGTATCGCTGCATGAATTCCGCTGCCAAAGCCACCGAACGTCTGTTGGGTTATCGCGAACAAGGCGTTCCCCGCGGCATCATCACCGCCCACCCCGTCGTGGTGGCCCGCGCCCAGGGCAGCGAAGTCTGGGACGTGGATGGTCGCCGCTACCTCGATTTCGTCGGCGGCATCGGCGTGCTCAACGTCGGCCACAATCACCCGCGAGTGGTGGAGGCCGTCCGCCGCCAGGTCGGGGAGATCTCCCACGCCAGTTTCCAGGTGATGGCCTACGAGCCCTACCTGGAACTGGCCAGCCGCCTCAACACCCTGATCGGCGATGGTGAGGCCTACAAGACGCTGCTGCTGACCTCCGGGGCCGAAGCGGTGGAGAACGCCATCAAGATCGCCCGTGCCCATACCAAGCGGCCGGGGGTGATCGCCTTCCGCGGCGGCTTCCATGGCCGCACGCTGCTGGGCGTGACCCTGACCGGCTTCGCCCAGCCCTACAAGCAGAACTTCGGGCCCTTCCCTGGTGACATCTATCACGCGCCCTACCCCGATGCCTTCCGCGGGGTGGACAGCCAGCAGGCCCTGGCCGGCTTGCGCGAAGTGCTCGCCACCCAGGTCTCCCCCGACCAGGTGGCCGCCATCCTGATCGAACCGGTACAGGGCGACGGCGGTTTCCGCCCGGCGCCGGTGGAATTCCTCCAGGGGTTGCGCGCGCTGTGCGACCAGCACGGTATCGTCCTCATCGCGGACGAGATCCAGACTGGCTTCGGCCGTACCGGCAGCCTCTTCGCCTTCCAGCAGACCGGCATCCAGCCCGACCTGGTGACGGTGGCCAAGAGCCTGGCCGGCGGCCTGCCGCTTTCCGGGGTGGTCGGCCGCGCCGCCATCATGGACGCGCCCCTGCCCGGTGGCCTCGGCGGTACCTACGGCGGCAACGCCCTGGCCTGCGCCGCAGCGCTGGCAGTCCTGGACATCTTCGACGAGGAAGACCTGGTCGCCCGTGGGGTCACGCTGGGCGAGCAGCTGCGCAGCGGTCTGGTCGATTTGCAACGCCGCCACCCACGCATCGGCGAGGTCCGCGGTCGCGGCTTCATGCTGGCGGTGGAGATGGTGGGCGCGGATGGCAAGAGCCCGGATGCCGCCCTCGCTCAGCAGATCATCGAGGGCGCTCGTCAGGCCGGATTGCTGGTGATCAAGTGTGGGGTGGAGCGCAATGTCATCCGTTTCCTGGCGCCTCTGGTCACCACCGAGGCACAACTGGCCGAAGCCTTGCAGATGTTCGGCCAGGCTCTCGCCCAGGCTGGTGCCTGAGGTCAAACGTAACGCCGCCCGGCCCGGCTGTGGCAGCGCCAAGGGAATCCGACCATGAGAATCACGCGTTACCAGGCCCTAGGCTTTTCCTGCTACGGCACCCTCGTCGACCGTGAAGGGGGCATCCTCGAAGCCCTGCGCCCCCTTGTGGCGCAGGCGGGCCTGAGCACCCATCCCGACTGGCTGCTCGGCAGCTACCACCGCCTGGCCCGCGAAATGCGCCAGGCGGCTCCCACTGCCAGCCAGACCAGCCTGCACCTGCGCATTCACCAGCGACTGGCGCAGGAGTTGCAACAGGAAGCCGACCTTGATGCCAGCGTGGCTTTTGGAAACGCCACGACGTGCTGGCCGGTGTTCGAGGATGCTCCGGGCGCGCTGCAGTACCTGAGCAAGTTCTATCGATTGGTGTTGCTGGCCTCGCCCGATGACGGCGAGGCGGCAGCGGTCACGGCGCGCTTGCCTGAGGTGTTCGCCGCCGTGATCCCCAACCGCGGTGGCGATCTGCGCCAGGCGTTGGACAACACCCTGGAAGAACTGGGCTTGGCGCGTGGAGATTTGCTGCCCATCAGAGGCAGTGAACCGGACGATCCCTGGAGTGCCCTGGTGGATTTTCCCCTGTGTACCCTGCGCCGTGATCGCTCGCGGCCCTGGAACCTTTCGCGGCAGGCCCTGGATGGCACGCGGTGCGAGTACGCGAGTCTCGCCGACCTGGTGCATGCGCACCAGACCGCCCTGCGTGCCTAACCTGCCGTTCACGATTGCGAGGAACGACGATGGACGCCGCAACAAAACTGGATCGCATCGACATCAACATCCTGGTGCAGCTGCAGAAGGATGGCCGGATGACCAATGTCAGTCTCGCCGAAGCCGTGGGCCTCTCCCCCAGCCCCTGCCTGCAGCGGGTCAAGCGCCTGGAGGCGGCCGGCTACATCAGTGGCTACGAGGCCCACGTCAATCTCGCCAAGATCGCCAACTAGGTGACGGTTTTCACCGAGGTCACCCTCTCCGACCACAAGCGCGCCGACTTCGTGAAGTTCGAGTCCTTTATCCGCGGGGTCGACGAGATCCTCGAATGCCACCTCATCAGCGGGGGCTACGACTACCTGCTGCGCTTCATGTGCAGCAGCATCGGTCACTACCAGGAATTGATGGAATCCATCCTCGACCGCAACGTCGGCATCGAAAAGTACTTCAGCTACATCGTCATCAAGTCGCCGGTGGTCAAGAACGCCCTGCCGCTGCGCAGCTTGATCAAGGCGGGCTAGTACTCCCCGGCTCGACGCTCCGCCAGCATCCCGCTGCCGGAGCGCGCCGTTCCTAGCGCAGGATGCAATAGAGCTTGCGTACCGTCTCCCGACTGTCCCAGGCCATGGGTGTCGCCGCCGGCACCAGCACCGCCTCGCCCGCCCTGACACTGCAGGGCGCTTCACCCTCGACGGCCAGGGTCACAGAGCCGGCATAGAGCAGCATCAGTTCGCAATGGGGATTGGTCACTGCCTTGCGCACGTAACCGGTGCATTCCCACATCCCTACCCGCAAGGCGCCGCAGCCGCTTTCGAACAGATCGCAGCCGGTGGCCGTGGGCTCGGGACTGAGCAAGACGCTGGCCGCCGGTGGCGACGAGGGTTCGCGCGGAGCCGAGGGATCCAGCAGCACGGGCGCCTGGGGCATGGCGCCTTCGCTGGCGCGGCCGGGAAAGGCCATGAACAGGCGACGTAGCTCGCCACTATGACGCCAACGGCAACTCAGGCCCCGGGGCAGGACAAAGGCATCGCCGGCCTTGAGCTGCAGGGCGCCACCGGCCCACTCCAGCTGCAATTCGCCCGCTTCGAGAATGCTCACTTCCACCCAGGGAAAGTCATCCAGCTGGCAATCGGCGAAGTGGCTGGTGGCGCTGCCCATGACATAGCCCAGGCGGCCATCGTGCAGGTGCAGTTCCCGGCCGGCGGCCAGGGGATCACTGTGCAGGGGCTGCAGCGCGCGCGGCAGCTGCCGGTCATTGGGCGGTTGGCAGTAGTGCAACAGGGGCATGGCGGATCCTCACGACCAGAGGCGCGGCGGGCATGCCGCGGACAGGGTCAGTATCGGTCGCCAAGACGGCCGGGTTATGGCGTTTCCGGCGCGAGGCAGCACAGAAGCTGCCGTTTTTCCCAGATGCGGCGCAGTTTCCACCGCACCACCGATCATGGCGGCGGCAGTGGAGAATTCGGGACAAACTACCGCGCCCTTGCGCCATCCTTGAGCTTTGCCGGAGACCTCCCCATGACGCTGCTCTACAAGGCTGATCCCGAACGCGGCCAGGTCTGGCGACGCCTGTTCCAGGAACGCGCGCCCGATATCGAATTTCGCCAGTGGCCGGAGGTGGGCAACGCCGACGAGGTGCGCTACCTGGCCTGCTGGCAACCACCAGAAGACCTCGCCAGCCGCTTTCCCAACCTGGAGGTGCTGTTCGCCACCTCAGCCGGGGTCGATCAGTTCGACCTGAGCCTGCTGCCTGCCGACCTGCCGGTAGTGCGCATGCTTGATCCCGGTATCGTCGCCGGTATGGTGGAGTACGCCACCCTCATGGTGCTGGCCCTGCATCGCCAGCTGCCGCTCTACCTCGAGCAGCAAGGTGCGGGGCGCTGGCAGGAACATGCCCTGGTGACAGCGGAGAACAGACGCGTCGGGGTGCTCGGCCTTGGCCAGATCGGCCAGGCGGTGCTGGAGTGCCTGAAGAGCTTCGGCTTCGCGTTGTCGGGTTGGTCGCGATCGCCCCATGAGCTGCCAGGGGTACGCTGTCATGCCGGTCCCGAGCAGCTGCCGGCGTTTCTCGCCGATTGCGAGATCCTCATCTGCCTGCTGCCCCTGACCCCGGAGACGCGCGGCATTCTCGATGCCGAACTGTTCGCCGCCCTGCCTCGTGGCGCCAGCCTGATCAACCTGGGCCGTGGCGCCCAGCTGGTGGAAGCCGATCTGCTGGCGGCCCTGGATAGCGGTCAGCTGAGCCAGGCGGTGCTGGACGTGGTGGAGCCGGAACCGCCCGCGGCCGACCATCCCTTCTGGCAGCATCCGCGTATCTGGCTGACGCCCCACGTGGGCGCCATGACGGTGCCGGAAACGGCCTTCACGGTCTTGCTGGACAACATCCGCCGCCACCAGCGCGGCGAGCCGCTGCGTGGGCTGGTCGACCGGCAGCGGGGGTATTAGCCGAGGCTCGGGGTGCCCTTAGCCCAAGGCCACTCGCAACCGTCCGAGCAAGGCATCACAGGCTTCCAGCTGGCTGATCTCGACGTACTCATCGGGCTTGTGCGCCTGCTCGATGCTGCCGGGCCCGCAGACCACCACCGGGGTGTCCAGACGATTGGCGAAGAGGCCGCCCTCGGTGCCGAAGGCCACCTTGAGCTGGGCAGTGCCGGGCTCGACCAGGGTCTGCAGGAAGCGCACGGCTTCGACACTGGGATGGGTGTCCAGGCCTGGATAGGCATTGACCGTCTCGATCTCGATGGCAGCCTTGGCTGACGTCTGCCGCGCCTCCCTGACCAGGCGGTCCGCCGTTTCCTGCAGCTTGGCCACCAGGCTGGCGGGATCGTCCGCCGGCAGGTGGCGGATCTCGAAATCCAGGGTGCAGAGATTGGGCACGATATTCAGCGCCTTGCCGCCATCGATCCGGCCGACATGCAGGGTGGTGTAGGGAATGTCGTAGGCCGCGTCACGGGCGCCCTCTTCCGCCAGGCGCCGCTGGCTGGTGCGCAGGGCCGTGACCAGATCGCTGGCCAGGTGGATGGCGTTGACGTGCAGCGGGGCGCGCGAAGAGTGCCCTTCCTGGCCTTGGCAGTGGGCGCGCAACGCCGCCTTTCCTTTGTGGCCAAGGACGACCTGCATGTTCGTGGGTTCGCCGACGATGCAGAGGAAAGGCCGCACCGGAGTCAGCTCCAGCACCTCCAGCAGTCGCCGTACACCGACGCAACCAATCTCCTCGTCGTGGGAGAGCGCCAACTGCAGGGGTCGTTTCAGCGGTTCACCGCGAGCGGCGTCCAGCAGGGCCACCACCGCGCAGGCGACGAAACCCTTCATGTCGCAGGCACCGCGCCCGTAGATCCGGCCGTCCTGCAGGGTGCCGGCGAAGGGTGGCAAGGTCCAGGCCTGGCCTTCCACCGGCACCACATCGGTATGCCCGGACAACAGCACCCCCGGTACGTCGGCAGGCCCCACGCTGGCGTAGAGATTGGCCTTGCGCCCGCTCTCGTCCAGCACCAGCCGGCAGGCGATGCCGGCGGCTTCCAGCAACCCCTGCACATGCCTGATCAGCGCCAGGTTGGAGTCGGCGGAAACGGTGGGGAAGCCGATCAGGGTGCGCAGCAGATCCTGGCTGTTCATCCGGCAAGGCTCTCCCGGCGCGGTTGCGCGAAACGGGCCACGTCGAAAGCCGCCAGGGGGGTGTCGGTATGGCCGGTGGCGATCAGCTCGGCCATGGTGTCCCCTACCCCCGGGCCGAGCTGGAAGCCGGCACCACAGAAACCGAAGGCGTAGTAGAGCCCCGGCACCTGGCTGCTGGGGCCCATGATCGGCAGGTCGTCGGCGATGTAGCCCTCGACCCCGCTCCAAGTACGGATCACGTTGACCCGCCCCAGCGCCGGCGCCAGACGGCGCAGCTGGGTGAGCTGATTGAGCAGGCCGTGGGGTTCGGCGCGGGCCAGACGGGTGTCCAGATCCGGTCGGGTACGGAAGCAGCCGCCAAAGATCACGTTGCCCCGCGGGATCTGGCGGAAATAGATGGTCTCGCTCACCAGCGGCGAAGACACGCCCACCGCTTCCTTGAAGGCATAGGGCAAGGGCTCGGTAACGCCCATCTGCGGCCCGTGGGTCTCGATGGGCACCGGCTCGCCGAACTGGCTCGACAACCGGCTGCCCCAGGCCCCGGCGGTGACCAGCAACCGTGGCGCCTGGTAGCGGCGACCATCGGCGGCCTGCACCAGGAAGTCACCGCCCGGCTTGGTGACCTGGGTGATCTCGACCCCTTCCTGCAGATCGACGCCTTCGCGCATCGCGGCGCGGGCGAACGCCGGCGCGGCCAGGCGCGGATTGGCGTGGCCATCGTGGGGCGCATAGGAGCCGGCCACCACCTCGGGGCCCAGGTAGGGAAACTTTTCGTGCAGGGCCGCGCCTTCGAGCACCCGCAGCTCCAGGGCGGCGGTCTCCGGTGCCCGTGCATACTCATGCAGCATGGCGATGCGCGATGGATCGTAGACCACCCGCAGATGGCCGCCGGGAATGAACTCCAGATCGTCCCCGATAAGCTCCGGTAGCCGCCCCCAGATCCCCCGCGACCGCGTGGCCAGTGCGACCTGACTCAGGTAGCGGCCCTGACGGCGGACATTGCCGAAGTTGGTGCCACTGGCGAAGCGCCCGACCTGGTCACGCTCCAGCAGGAGCACCGACAAGCCCCGGCGCCGCAGGAAAAAGGCGCTGGCGCTGCCCATGATGCCGGCGCCGACGATGATGACGTCGGCCTGGTTGGCGGCATTCTGGCTCATGATGAAACCTCCTCTTCGCTGGTCACGATGCCCAGCGGCAATGGCCGGACCGGCGCCTGGCCACGCAGGCGGCCAACGGTCTCGACCGGCACCCCGGATTCGGCGGCGATGATCTCCGCCCCGGCCTGGGCGCAATAGCGACCCTGGCAGCGACCCATGCCGACGCGGCTGAAGGCCTTGGCGCGATTGGCCTCGCGAGCGCCCTTTTCGCGCACCACGGCGCGCAACTCGCCGGCGGTGATGCCTTCGCAGCGGCAGACCACCGCCGTGTCCGGCAAGCTGGCCATCTGCCTGGCCGGCCAGGGAAAGGCTTCGGCCAGGCCCAGGCGGAAGCGCTCCTGCACCGCCAGCGCCTCGCGGCAGTGCTCGGCGAGCCCCGTGGGCGGCGTGCGGCCGAGATCGGTCAGGACCGCGCAGGCGGCCAGTTGCCCGGCCAGCTCGGCGCCGTCGGCGCCCCGTACCCGCGCCCCATCCCCGGCGGCATAGACGCCGGGCGTGGAGGTGCGGCCGTCGCCGTCCAGTTGCAGTACCCACTGGCCGGTCGCCTGCTCGAATTCGAAGGCGCAACGGGCCAGATCGGCCAGTTGGGTTTCCGGACGCAGGTGGTAGCCCAACCCCACGGCATCGCCGACCACCTCCTGACGCAGGCCGCGGGCATCGGCGAAGGCCACGCCACGCACGCCCTGCTCGGCATCGCCGAGGATCTCCAGCGGGGTGACGCCCAGGTGCAGCGGCACCCCGGCGCGCTTGAGCGAGGCCATGAGCTGCACACCCTTCCAGGCCACCCCCGGGCGGGCCAGCAGCTTGGGCGTCGCCAGGGCACGCAGGCGCAGCGGCGCGGTGTCGAGTACCGCCGCCACCGTGGCGCCGGCCTGCTGGTACTGGGCGGCGACGAGATAGAGCAAGGGCCCGCTGCCCATGAAGATCACCCGGCGGCCGATGGACACCGCCTGGGCCTTGAGGGCGATCTGGGCGCCACCCAGGGTATAGGTGCCGGCCAGATTCCAGCCCGGCACCGGCAGCAGCCGATCGCCGGCACCGGTACAGAGCACCAGGGCGTCGAACTCCAGGGTGCGCTGGCGATTGCCCTGCACCGTGTAGAGGGTGCGCTCGTGCAGGTGCCAGGCCAGGGTGTCCGGGTGATAATCGAGGCGTCCGCGCAAACCATCGAAGGTGCGGTGCAGGTCCTCGGCCTTGGCCGCCTCGCTGCCATAGAGGGTGGCATAGGCGCGCTGGAAGCCCTCGGGCTGACGACGATAGATCTGGCCGCCGTCGCGTCGATTCTCGTCGATCACCACCGGGCTGATGCCGGCGGCCAGCAGGGTCTCGGCGCACCGCACGCCGGCCGGACCGGCGCCGACGATGACCACCCGCGGAGTGCTCTTGCCCGGTTGGGCTAGGCCAGATTCCATATGGCCTCCGGTTGCGCGGTGAGGATCTGCAGTCCTTCGCGGACCTCGGTGCCGCAGGCACGCAGGCGCTCGCCGGCGGCGGTCCACACCCAGCAATCCTGACAGGCGCCCATCAGGCAAAAGCCGGCACGGCGCTCGTCACCGAATTCGGAACGCCGCAGCGCCGGACCGTTGGCGAGCAAGGCGACCATCAGGGTATCGCCGGCCAGGGCCGTGACCGGCAGCCCGTCGACGGTGAGACTGACCTGCGGCCGGCCGGTTTCGGCGAGTCGCTGGAAGCGGGAAGTCATGCGCGAACTCCTTGGGAATGCAGCACGGCGCCGCCCTGCAGCCGCTGCAGGGTCTCGCCATCATGGTGACAGAGGATGCGGTTGCCGCCGGCCAGCGTCAGGGGCCGTGGCGGCACCTGGTCGCAGCGGCCTTCGAGCCGTACCGGGCAGCGCTGCAGGAAGCTGCAGAGCCGACCACTGGCGGGCGGCGACGAGACCAGAGGGACCGCCGTGCGGATGGGTTGCTCTTCCAGCCAGCCCTGGCGCAGCGCCGGTACCGAGGCGGTGAGCAATTCGGTGTAGGGGTGCAGCGGCGGATGCTGCAGGGTGGTCGGGGTGCCCAGTTCCACGGGCTGCCCGGCATAGAGCACCAGTACCTCGTCGCAAAGGCTGCGCACCGTGGAAATGTCGTGGCTGATGAACAGATAGGCCAGCCCCAGCTCACGGCGCAACTCGACGAGCAGGTCGAGAATGGCCGCGCCGACCACGGTATCCAGCGCCGAGGTGACCTCGTCACAGAGGATCAGCTCGGGTTCCGCGGCCAGGGCACGGGCCAGGTTGACCCGCTGCTTCTGGCCACCGGAAAGCTCGCCTGGACGCCGGCTGGCGAGGCTGGCCGGGAGTTGTACCCGGTCGAGCAATTCGCGGACCTTGCGCTGGCGGGTGGCCTTGTCGAAGGCGTGATAGGTCTCCAGCGGGCGCATGAGGATGCGCTCCACACTGTGGGCCGGATTGAGCGCCGTGTCGGCATTCTGGTAGACCAGCTGCACCCGGCGGAATTGCTCGCGGGTGCGACCGTCCAGCCCCGGTGGCAGCAGTTCGCCGCCCAGGCGCACGCTGCCCTGGGCCGGTGGCAGCAAGCCGGCGATGACCCGCGCAAGGGTCGACTTGCCCGAGCCGGATTCGCCGATCACCCCCAGGGCCTGGCCGGCGGCGATGCGCAGATCGATACCCTCCAGCACCCGGTAACGTGGCAGGCCATCGGCGCCGCTGGGGCCATAGCCGGCCACCAGGTCCTTCACTTCCAGTACCGGCGCCGCGGTCTCAACCGTGGGCAGGCCACGGTCTGTCAGGGGCTCCGGCCGGGCCGCCGCCAACAGGCTGCGTGTATAGGGATGGCGGGCGCTGGCCAGCAGCCGTTCGGTGCGGCGGTTCTCATAGACCTCGCCGCCGTTGAGCACCAGGATGCGATCGGCCATCTGCGCCACCACCGCCAGGTCGTGGGAGACGTAGATGGCGGTCACGCCCCGCTCGCGGACCACCTGCTTGAACACCCGCAGCACCTCGATCTGGGTGGTCACGTCCAGCGCCGTGGTGGGTTCGTCGAGGATCACCAGGGTCGGATCGGTGATCAGCGCCATGGCCGCCATCAGCCGCTGCAACTGACCGCCCGAGACCTGGTGCGGATAGCGCTGACCAATGTGCTCGGGATCCGGCAGCGCCAGCTCCCTGAACAGTTGCAGCGCCCGCGCTTCGGCTTCCTGGCGCGTCAGTACACCATGGATCAGGGCGCTCTCGATGATCTGTTCCATCAGGCGCCGCGACGGGTTGAAGGCCGCCGCGGCGCTCTGGGCGATATAGGCCACGGTGCGACCGCGCAGGCGGCGCAGGCCAGCGGCGTCCAGCTCCAGCACCTGGGTATCGCCGACGCGGATCGAGCCGCCGGCCAGTCGGCAACCCTCACGGGCATAGCCGAGCAGCGACAGGGCGATGGTAGTCTTGCCCGAGCCGGACTCGCCGATCAGCGCCAGCACCTCACCCTTGGCCAGGTTGAAGCCGACGTCCTTGACGATGGGGGTTTCGCTGCCGTCGTCGCCCTGGGCGACCACGCGCAGGTCCTTGACCTCTACCAGCAGTTCCATCTCAGCGCCCTCCCCGGCGTCGCGCGCCGAACCGGTCGATGAGCAGGTTGACGCCCACGGTCAGGGTGCCGATGGCCAGCGCCGGCATCAGCACCGCCGGGGCGCCGTCGGCCAGACCGCCGATGTTTTCCCGCACCAGGGAGCCCAGGTCGGCGTTGGGCGGCTGCACGCCAAGACCAAGAAAGCTCATGCCGCTGAGCAGCAACACGATGTAGACGAATCTCAGGCCCAGGTCGGTGAGCAGCGGCAGGCGCATGTTGGGCAGCATCTCGCACAGGGCGATATACAGCCGGCCCTCGCCACGGGTGCGGGCGACCTGGACGTATTCCAGCTCGATGAGATTCATCGCCAGGCTGCGGGCGATCCGATAGCAGCCGGGGGCATAACCCACCACCGCCATGACGATCAGCAAGGGCACCGAGGAGCCAAAAGCCGAGACCATCACCAGCGCCAGCATCTTGCTCGGCAGGGAGATCAGTGCATCGATCAGGCGCGACAGCGGCTCGTCCACCCAGCGCCCGGACAGCGCCGCGAGCAGACCGAGACCGGTGCCGAGCACGCAGGCCAGCACGGCCGCGATCAACGCCAGGCCCACGGTGAAGCGGGCGCCGTCGAGGATACGGCTGAGCACATCACGGCCCAGGTAATCGGTGCCCAGCGGATGGACGGCGCTGTAGCCGGCCAGCACCGCGCTGTCGCCCAGGGCGCCTGGGTCATAGGGCGCGAGCCAGGCGCCGAACACGGCGAGGAATAGCCAGAAGGCCACCAGGATGCCGCCGATGATGCCGGTCAGTGACCAACGCGCGCGGCGACGAGTGCGCGGCGGCGACAGCTGGGCATCGAGCGTCTTGCCGTCCACCGGCAGGACGGACGCGGCACGTACGGGAGTCACGGGTCGGGTCATAGCGTTCTCAGCCTCGGATTGGACAGGATGGCGCAGAGATCCGCCAGGGTCATGAGCACCAGGTAGGCGCAGCAGAACAGCATGGCGCAGGCCTGGATCAGCGGCAGGTCGCGACTGGCGACGCCGTCCACCATCAGCTGGGCGATGCCCGGGTAGTTGAAGATGGTCTCGACGATCACCACCCCTCCCATCAGGTAGGAAAGACTCAGGGCGATGGAATTGGCGATGGGCCCCACGGCGTTGGGCAAGGCATGGCGCAGCACGGCGCGCACCGGACCGACGCCCTTGAGCCGGGCCATCTCCACATAGGGACTCTGCAGCTGCTCCACCAGGGCGGCGCGGGTCATGCGCGCCATCTGCGCCACGATCACGCAGCACAGGGTGCCCACCGGCAAGGCGTAGGCACGCAGGAAGTCCAGGGGGCCGGCGATGTCGTGGGCGAAGGTCAGCGCGGAGGTCCACTGCAGGCGCACGGCGAAAACCAGCACCGCGAGGGTCGCCACCAGGAATTCCGGTACCGCGACGATGCCCAGGGTGAAGACGTTGAGCGCCCGGTCCAGCCGCCCGCCGGCGTTCATCGCCGAGGCGATGCCCAGGCCGAGCGCCAGGGGCACCGACACCAGGGCGGTGACGCCGGCCAGCATCAGCGAGCCGCCCAGCCGGTCACCGATCATCGTGGCGATGGGCATCTGGCTGGCCAGGGACTGGCCGAGATCGCCGTGCAGCAGGCCGCTCAGCCAGTGGAAGTAGCGCAGCAGCGCCGGCTGGTCGAGGCCCATCTGGGCGCGCAGCGCCGCGACCTGCTCGGGCAGCGCGAACTGGCCCAGGGCCTGCTGCGCGGCATCGCCCGGCAACAGCGCCGAGACGAAGAACACCAGCAACGAGACGATGAGCAGGGTCAGCAACCCGCCCCCGAGGCGTCTGGCGATGAGGGAAAACACGGAAAGATCCAAAGCCACCTCCTGCTTGAGCGTGGAGTGGCGAGTCCTGTCCCTGCGGACCGACTCGCCGTCAGGCACCGGGCGTCAGGCCTCCAGCCAGACGTGTTCGGCGAACATGTAGCCCATGAAGCCCCCGATAGGGATGATTCCGTAGCCGCCGAGCTTGGGCGAATGGGCATCGATGGAACTGGTGAAGATCGGCAAGCCGATGCCGGCGTGCTGGTGGATCAGCAACTGCATGTCGGCGTACATCTGCTTGCGCTTGGCCAGGTCGGTCTCGCTACGGGAGGCCACCAGCAACTGGTCGAATTGCTCGTTCTTCCAGCCCGATTCGTTCCAGGGTGCATCGGACTTGAAGAACTGCGATAGCAGGATGTTGGCGGTAGGTCGGGCGTTGATGTTGCCGAAACCCAGGGGATCCTTCATCCAGTGGTTGTCCCAGTAGCCGTCGGCACTGACCCGGTTGACCATCAGGTTGAGCCCGGCCTGGCGTGCCGATTGCTGCAGCACCAGGGCCATCTCGTTGGCGTTGTCGGCGGCGGTGGAGGTCACCAGCGGCATCCGCGCACCGGCGATCCCGGCTTTCTGGAAGAGGAACTTGGCCTTGTCCGGATCATAGGGCCGTTGCGGCAGGTCCGCGGCGTGATAGGGAGTGCCGGGCATGATCGGCTGGTCGTTGCCGATGGTGCCGTAGCCCAGGAACACCGACTTGAGAATCTGCTCGCGATCGAACAGCAGCTTCATCCCCTCGACCACATTGGGATCGTTGAACGGCCGATTAGGGATGCGCATGATCAGATCGGTGTAGCCACCCGAGGTGTTGGCCACGATCTTGAGTTTGCCGCTCTGCTTGAGGCGGTCGGCGGAGCGCGGATCCACCGAGACGGTCAGCTGGACGTCACCGGCCAGCAGCGCATTGACCCGCGAGGGTTCGTCGCCGATGCCGATCAGCTCGATCTCGTCCAGATAGGGCTTGCCGGACTTCCAGTAGTTTTCGTTGCGCGTGCCGACGGTGCGCACCCCCGGCTTGAATTCCTTGACCTTGAAGGGGCCGGTGCCGTTGGCGGTGGAGAAGTCCTTGGTGCCATCGGCGATGATCAGGAACGGCGAGATGGCCAGTACGGCGGGCAACTCGGAATTCGGCGACACCAGGCGGATACGCACCTCGTCGGATGACACCGCGGTGATCTCGGCGAACTGGTCGGCCAGCGCCTTGACCTTGGAGCCCACCGCCGGGTCCTTGTGGCGCAGCAGCGAGTAGACGACGTCGGCGCTGTCGAAGGTCTTGCCGTTATGGAACTGCACGCCCTGGCGCAGCTTGATCGTCCAGGTCAGGGCGTCCTGGGTGTCGAAGCTGGTGGCCAGGGCCATCTGCGGCTCCAGATGGCTGTCGAACACGGTCAGGCCGTTGTAGAAGAAATAGTGGCGCGCGTAGTCACCGGAAAAGGCGCCACGGGCCGGGTCGAGGGTATCGGCGGTGGACGAACCCGCCGCCGCGGCGCGCACCCGACCGCCGCGACGCGGGGTGCCGGTGACCGCATCTTCTGCCGCGAAGGCCTGACCATCACGGCCGAGCAGACTGCCCACGCCGGTCGCCAGCAGCCCGGCGGCGCCGAGCAGGCGGAGCGCATCGCGCCGCGACACACCCCGCTGCAGGGCCTCGAAGGCACGCACGCTTTCAGCAGCACCTATCAGGGGACTTCCAGTCTTTTTCTCGGTCATGTCGGCTCGCTCGTTGGGGGCTCTGTCACCAGCGCCGCGATCCCCTCCCCGGGCCTGCGGCACTGTCCTCGTGGCCGCCGTGTCGCACGGCCTGGTTCATTACAGCACCGGCCCTTCGTCGAATACGGTCGAATTGAGCAGGCGACGAGACAGAAAAGACCGTTTTGGCCAAGCCGCTCAGCATTGTTTGCGGTGTGCGTCGCCACAGCGCAACGGGGCTGCCCATGCCCGGGTTTGGCGCGCTGCCAGCCGTCTCGCTGGCCAGCGGAGCGGCGTTTCCGACCAGGTACAAGATGCGAACGCCGACCCTCGCAGCAGCTTTCACGCCGGCCACCTGCCTGGCACAGGGGAAAATGCCAAACCGCCCGTTGGCCTGCAGAAACGACAAAACCGCCCGCCTTGACGCTGCGGTTGGTTGGCAGGTCCGGGCGCGCGGTTCGTTGCTCAGGATCTAGGTTCTGTACGAAAAGTCGACGAGCGAAGGTCAGGCGAGGCGAAAAAGGCTGAGGAAGCGGAGTTTACGAGCAGTAAATGAGCATTCCGACCGGCTGGCGATCCAGGCCTTTTTCAACGAAGCATCACCGAGCGCAGGCACTTTTCGTACAGAACCTAGTGCAGGCGATCCTGGACCCGGTAATACAACCCCACCAGCGGCAGGAACCAGGGCTTGCCGAAGTGGCCGGGGATGGCCGGCCAGTCCAGCACCCGCCAGGGGTTGGACTGGCTGCGCCCTTCCAGCACCTCGGCCATCACCCGGCCCATGTGCACCGCCATCTGCACGCCGTGGCCGCTGTAGCCCATGGCATAGAACAGGCCGTCCTGCTCGCCGGCGCGGGGCAGGCGGTCGGCGGTCATGTCCACCAGCCCGCCCCAGCAATAGTCGATGGGCGTCTGGGCCAGGCTGGGAAACAGCTGCCCCAGGGCGGCGCGCAACACGGCGCCGCTCTTGGCGTCCTGGCGTGGATCGGACAGGGCGAAACGCGCCCGACCGCCAAAGATCAACCGGTGGTCCGGGGTGGTGCGGAAATAGTTGCCGATGATGCGGCTGGTAACATAGGTGCGGCGGTTGGGCAGCAGCTCGTCCAGCTGCGCCTTGGGCAGCGGCGCGGTGGCGATGATGAAGCTGCCTACCGAGGCGATGCGCCGCCGAAACCACTGGAAGGGGCCGACCCGGGCATTGCCCGTCGCCACCAGCACCTGGCGGGCGCGCAGCTCGCCCTTGGCGCTGATCACGCGAAAGCTGCCATCGGGCAGCCGCTGCAGATCGCTGACCGCTGCGCCTTCGTAGACCTGGGCGCCACGCCGGACCGCCGCCTCCGCCAGGCCCACACCAAACCGCCCCATGTGCATCTGGGCGCCATTGCGCTGTAGCAGACCACCGTGGAAACCATCGGAGGCCACCTCGATCCGCACCTGGGCGGCGTTGAGCAGCTCCACGTCCGGGTCCACCTCCCGGCGGATCAGCTCGCAGGTACGTGCCAGGTTGTCATAGTGCTGCGGCTTGGCCGCCAACTTGAGTTTGCCGGCCTTGTGAAAATCGCAGCCGATGCCCTCCTCGGCGATCACTGCCTCCACGCTGGCCACCGCATCGGCATAGGCCTGGTAGAAGGCCCGCGCGCGCTCGGCACCCAGGCTGGCGTGCAGGGCCGCGTAGTCCTGGGCGACCCCGGTGTTGCAGTGCCCGCCGTTGCGCCCGGAGGCTTCGCCGATCACCCGACCGGCCTCCAGCACGGCCACGCTGGCACCGCGCCGGCGCAGGGCCACCGCCGCGGAGAGCCCGGTGAAGCCGCCGCCGATGACGGCGACATCCACCTCGCCCACCACCGGCCCCGGGGTGGCCCCAGTAAAGCCCGGCGCGGTCGCCAGCCAGTAGGAATCGGACGATGCTGGGCCAAGACTCATGGGCGGGCGCTCCGGCAGCTCAGGGTGTTATTCGAGACCGACCACGGCGGCCAGGCCGCCGATGTCCTTGATCTCGGTGTTGCGGTAGAACGGCGTGCTCGGCTCGTGGCCGCGATTCACGAACACCTTGTTCTGGATGTTCATGTAGTCGGCCGGGATGAGGTCGTAGCGGAAGCTCGACGACACATGCAGCACGTCTTCCGGACCGCAGCCGAGGTTGTCCAGCATGTATTCGAAGGCCTGCAGGCGCGGCTTGTAGGCCTGGCCCTGCTCGGCGGTGAAGACGCGGTGGAAGGGCACGCCCAGCTTGTCGACGTTGGACATGATCTGCTCGTCGGCGGCGTTGGAATAGATCACCAGCGGGATCTTGTCGGCGATCTTGGCCAGGCCCGCGGTCACGTCGGGATGCGGGCCCCAGCTCGGCACCGCCTCATAGTAGGCATTGGCCTCGGCGTCGGTGAAGGAGATGCCCCAGCGCTTGCAGGTGCGCTCCACTGCCGCGTACAGCACCTCCGAATAGGGCTTCCAGGCGCCAAGCACCTCGTCGAAGCGATAGCCGTTGAAATCCTTACAGAACTGGTCCATCGCCTCAGCTGGAATGCGGTCGGCGAACATCTCGCGGGCCATGTCGGACATGCGGAAACGGGTCAGGGTACCGTAGCAGTCGAAGGTGATGTACTTGGGCCGAAAGGCGGTCATGGCAAGGGTCCTTTGACGAGGGTCGGGAGTGAAGGCCGGGACATTGTTGGCGTCCCTGGCACGCATTACAGCATCGGTGGGCCTGACAGTTGTCCGCTTTCAGGCGACGTGGGAGATAGAAAAAACCGTTTTACCGGTAGGAGCCAGCATTGTTTGCGGCCTTCTCAGGAATGCTCCAGATCGATCAGCACACTCTTGCTACGCAAGGTCGCCTCATAGGCGGCGCGACCCAGGTCCTTGCCGATGCCGGAACGCTTGTAGCCACCGGTGGGGATGATCCAGTCGTGGCTGCGGCCATAGCGATTGACCCAGACGGTGCCGGCTTCCAGGGCGCGGGTCAGGCGCAGCGCTCGGCCGAGGTCGGCAGTGTGCACCCCGGCGGCCAGGCCATAGGTGGGGTGATCGGCCAGGGCCAGGGCCTCGGCTTCGTCGTCGAACACCTGCACGGTCAGCACCGGACCGAAGATCTCTTCGCCCACGGCGGGATTGTCCGCGCCGACCCCGGTGATCAACGTCGGCTGATAGTAGGCGCCGCCCAGCCCCTCCTCCAAGGCGCCGCCAACCAGGATCTCTGCGCCGGCCGCCTGGCTGCGGGTGACGATGTCCTGGATACGTTGGCCCTGGCGCTGGGAAATGATCGGCGACAGCGTCGCTGCTGCCGACCAGGTAGGCCCGGGACGCAAGTCGACGAAGGCCGCGCGGATGCCTTCCAGCATCGGCTCCAGGGCGGCGCGCTGCACCAGCAGCCGCGAACCCGACACGCAGACCTGGCCGGCATTGCCGGTGATGGCCGCTGCCACGCTGCGGGCGGTCCGTGCCAGATCCGGCGCATCAGCGAACACCAGCTGCGGACTCTTGCCGCCCAGCTCCAGGGTCACCGGCTTGGGGCCGCTCTCGGCGCAGGCGGTCATGATGGCGGTGCCGGTACCCGTGGAGCCGGTGAAAGTGACCTTGCCGATGCGCGGATGCCGGCACAGGGCATCGCCGGTCACCCGGCCATCGCCCTGAACCACGCTGAGGATGCCGGCGGGCAGCCCGGCCAGCGTGGCCAGCTCAGCCAGGCGCAGGATGGAAAAGGGCGTCAGCTCCGACGGCTTGATCACCACCGCATTGCCGGCCGCGAGCGCCGGCGCGATCTTCCAGCCGGCCATGCTCAGCGGAAAATTCCACGGGGCGATGGCGCCCACCACGCCATAGGGCTCGGTGATCTGTAGGCCCAGGTGACTGGTGGCGGTGGCCGCCACCTCGCCGCCGTGCTTGTCGGCAAATTCGGCGAAGAAGCGGATGCCCTCGGCCACATAGGGGATGTCCCAGGCCAGCACCTCGCGCAGCGGACGGGTCGAGCCCACGGCTTCCAGCGGACCGAGCACCGCGCCATCGGCCTCCACCAGATCGGCCCAGCGGCGCATCACCCGCGCCCGTTCCCGGGGCGGACGGCTGGCCCAGTCACTGGCCTTCCAGGCGCGCCAGGTGCCTTCCACCACCTCATCTACCAGATCCGCCGAGGCGCACGGCAGCCCGCTCTGGAAGCCGCCATCGGAGGGCCGGAACACCTCCAGCTCGGCACGGGCATCGCGGCTGCGGCCGCCGATGAAATGGGCACAACGAACCGCAACTTCTCTGGGGTCGAACGAGGCCATGGCGCGCTCCGCTAGGGCTGTGGGCTTGGCCCCATGCTAGGCCGGCGGACCGCCATCTTTTGCCGATCTGGCCCGGACCTTCGGCGCCTCACGCCGCTGCACCCGGCCATCGGCAACCGAATCTGCCGTCGCGTCTTGCTAGGCTGACGTCTGCATCAGCCAGACCCGAACCGGAGCCCTGCCGTGTCCCACGCCACCCTGAGACCCCTGCGCGAAACCGACCTCGCTACCGCCTACCGCCTGTCCCAGGCGCTGCACTGGCCTCATCGGCCGGAAGACTGGCAATGCCTGTTCCATACCGGCGAAGGCCTGGCGCTGGAGGACGACCAGGGCGTGTTCGGGACCGGCTTCTGCGTCCCCCAGGGCGATTACGCCACCATCGGCCTGGTGATCGTCGCCGACAGTCACCAGGGCCAGGGCCACGGCCGCCGCCTCATGGACGGCCTGATCGGCCTGGCGGGCACCCGCACGCCGTTGCTGGTCGCCACCCTGCGCGGCGCCCCGCTCTATCGCAGCCAGGGCTTCGTCTCCTACGAGCGTATCTATCAGCACCAGATCGCGACGCTGCCGGCCATGGACGACCAGCGCCACCCGCTGGAAAGCCAGGTTCAGGAGCTGACGCTGGCCGCAGCTCCCCAGCTGCAGCGCCTCGCCCAGGCCGCTACCGGCCTGGACCGCACCACCTTGCTTCAGGAACTGCTGCCACAGGCCGAGCGCATTGTCGGCCTGGAACGTGGCGGCCAGCTGCGCGGCTTCGCCTTGTTGCGTCCTTACGGTCGCGGGTTGTCGGTCGGTCCGGTGATCGCCGAATCCGCCGACCAGGCCAGGGCGCTGATCCTCGCCCTGCTGCGCCACGCCGAAGGGCGCTATGTGCGCTTCGACGTGACGGCTCGTAGCGGCCTCAATCCCTGGCTCAGCGAGCTGGGCATCCCCCAGGTCGACGAGGTCGAGCAGATGGCCAGGGGCGAGGCGCCGGTATCCCGCGATGGCCTGGATCAGTTCGCGCTGCTGACCCAGGCGCTGGGTTGATCCGCGCAAATCGAGCCGGGCTCAAGCACGCGCCGACAAGCCACGCCGCCAGCGCAGCAGCCGTGCTTCCAGCAGGGCCAGCACCGCATTGAGCGCCAAGCCCACCACTGCCAGCAGCAGGATGCCGGCGTACATGCTGGGGATCTGGAACACCTCCTGGGAGTTGAGGGTGAGAAAGCCCAGCCCCGAGTGGGCGCCGATCATCTCGGCGGCCACCAGCGCGGTGATGGAATAGGCACCGGCCAGGCGGATGCCGGTGAAGATCGACGGCGCCGCCGCCGGCAGCACCACCTTGAGAAAGAGGAAGCGCCGGTTGGCCCCCATGGACAGCGCCGAATTCACCAGCAGCGCATCCACCTGCTTCACGCCGCTGATGGTGCTCAGCAGGATCGGCCAGAAGGACGCCCAGAAGATGATGGCGATCTTCGAGGCCTCGCCGATGCCCAGGAACAGGATGAACACCGGGAACAGCGCCAGGGCGCTGGTCTGGCGGAACAGTTGCAGCAGTGGATCGAGCAGCCGTTCAAGGCGGATGAACCAGCCCATCAGCAGGCCCAGGAGCACCCCTGCGCCTATGGCCAGCAGCAGGCCGGCCAGCGAGCGTAGCAGGCTGGCGCCGAGGTGCCGCGCCAGGCTGCCATCGCGCGCCAGGTCGAGGATGCTCTGCAGCACCACCGAGGGCGGACTCAGGTAGCCGGGGTTGACCAGGCCCAGCCGCGGCAAGGCCTCCCAGAGCGACAGGAACAGCAGGATGCCGAGGCTGCCGTCGAGCAGCCGACGGGAATGGCGTATCAGCTTCATGCGCCTACCTCCTGGCGTCGCGGTGCCGCTGACGGCACGGGTGCAGGCGCCCCGCGCAGGGCTTCCCAGGCCTGTTGGCGCAAGGCCGCGAAGGCCGGGGTGTTGCGCACCTCGGCCGCCCGCGGACGCGGCAGGTCGATGTCGAGCAAGCGGTGGACCCGCCCCGGGCGGGGCGTCATCACCGCGACCCGGTCGGCGAGGAAGATCGCCTCGTCGAGACTGTGGGTGATGAAGACGATGGTCTTGCGTTGCCCGTCCCAGATGCGCAGCAACTCGTCCTGCAGATGCTCGCGGGTCTGGGCGTCCAGCGCGGCGAAGGGCTCGTCCATCAACAGCACGTCCGGCACATAGGCCAGGGCGCGGGCGATGGCCACCCGCTGGCGCATGCCGCCGGAGAGTTCGTGGGGATAGCGAGCGCCCTGCCCCTCCAGCCCTACCAGCGCCAGATACTCCCGCGCCGTCGCGAGCCGCTCGCGACGCCCCACCCCGCGAATCTCCAGACCGATGGCGATGTTGTCCAGCACCGAGCGCCACGGCAGCAGCGCATAGCCCTGGAATACCACGCCCTGATGCGGATTGATGCCTTGCAACGGTCGGCCGTCGATGGTCAGCTCACCCGCGCTCTTCTGCGCCAGACCGGCGAGAATGTTGAGGAAGGTGGACTTGCCGCAGCCGGAAGGCCCCAGCACCGCCAGGAATTCGCCCTGGCGCACCTCCAGGTCGAAGTCCTGCAACACCGGTACCCGCTCCTGGGCGCCGCTTTCGCTAAGGCCGTCATAGGCCAGCGCCAGGCCCCGGGCGACGATCTTGGCGCTCATCAGACGGTACCCCGGACAAAGGGATTGAAGGCATTGGTGTAGACGTCCTTGACCTGCACCGCGCCGGGCTTGAGCTTGCCTTCGTGTTCGAGGATGTCGATGTAGTACTGGATCGGCGGCTCGGTGATAACCAGATCGTCGACGTAGGCGAAGCGCTCGACCAGTTCCAGCTTCATGCCCAGGCGCTCGGCGGTGATCTTGCGGGCGTCGTCGGGATGCCCGTTGACCCAGTTGGCCGCCTTGGCCAGCGCCTGGACCACGTCCCGCGCAGCCTCGGGATGGTCGCGCAGAAAGCGGCCATGGGCGCTGTAGGGCGCCATGCCGCCCAACCCCTCGTCCAGGTCGAAATCGCTCCACAGCTTGCGCAGGGCGGGATTGTGCTCGGCGCTGCCGGAGGTGGGCGGATGGATGATCGCCAGATCGATGTTGCCGGTGGCGAGCGTCTGTTCGGCCTGGACGTCCGGGACCACCACCCATTTGATGCGATCGACGTCCACGCCTTGCTGGCGCAGGTATTTCTTGGTGACGAACTCGGCGCAGGCGCCGAAGCTGTTGAAGCCCACCGTCTTGCCTTGGGCGTGCGAATACCCGAGTCGTCGCGCACGAAGTACTTCATGTGCGGCGCTTCCTGCAACGTCTTGCCCCCGGCGGCCACCACCTTGAGGTCGAGGCCGCTGGCGATGGCGGAGATCACCAGCGGCACCATGCGCGTGCCCAGGTCCAGCTCGCCGGTGCCGACCAGCGGGATGATCTGCGGCGCGGCGACCTTGCCGACGTATTGGGGACGCACCCGGGTACCCTCGAAGTAGCCCAGGGAGTCGGCGACGTAGACCAGATCGAAGGTAGGGTTGTCGGGGTAGCGGAAAGGGACCACCTGATCCGAGCGCTGGCCGATCACTGCCGGTGCGCCGGCCTGGGTACCGGGTTTGTCGTCGCAGCCGAACAGGCTGGTACCCAGGGCACCCAGGGCGGTTACGGTGGTTAGCTGTCGAATGAAGCGGCGTCGGTTGAGTGGCTCGAGATCCATTGGGGCTCCTGTCCTGGTTGTCAGCTCGTACGAACGGCTAGGCATGCTGCCCCAGGGTGGCGGACGACTCCAAAGACCCAGATTCTTTATGAATAGATCGAATGGTTAGACCCCATAATCTTTCACTCTAACCATATTCTTTCCGCTATCGCCCAGGTAGGAAGCGCTGGTGCAGCTGCCGCGCCAGCACGTTCAGGCAGGCCGATCAGCAGCACCAGGGCCATCAGCTCGCCATAGGCCAGGCGGTCGCGGGTGTCGAGGATGTAGTAGCCCAGACCGGTGCTGACGCCGAGCATCTCGCAGGGCACCAGCACGATCTAGAGGATGCCGATGGCCAGGCGCACGCCGGTCAGCACCTGGCCCAGCACGCCGGGCAGGATTACCCGCCGCAGGATTTCCCAGCGGGTAGCGCTCAGGCTGTGGGCCAATGACGCCGCAAGCGGGACACATGCGAGTGACGGGCGCCCCTCAAGCGCAGCCCTCCTGCTAGCGCCACTCGCACCCCGCCACGCGATTGCAGCTGGTGCGGGCGCGGTCGCCCTGGGAGGTGGAGAAGCGGCTGATGACGTTCCAGCCCAGCTGGCGGGTACGACCCAGCCAAAGGTTGCCGTCGCTGGTCAGGCCGCTGAAGAACTGCAGCCGCCCCAGTCGGGTGCTGGTCTGGGACCAGGAGAGGCCCGAGACCGGATCGTAGCCGCGCATCAGGGTATCGTTGCCCTGCACCGCCACCCCATACCAGCCGCCCTGCCTGTCCTGGCAGCGCAGCACGAAGGCGCTGCGCACGCAGGTGTTGGCCGGCTTGAGACTGGGAATGGCCGCCTGGGCGGAACACAGCGGCAGCAACAGCGCGGCGGACAGCAGGCAGCTACGCAGAATCAGGGACGAGGTCATTGCGGTAATTGGTCGAGAGCGGGACGCCCAGCATGAGGTAAATCCCGCCACCCTGCCAGCCATGAACGAAGGCTCTGGCTTCAGCCTTTCGCCGTCCGCCAGAGCCGGCCAATGTCGCGCGCGGTGCGTTCCAGCAGCACCTCGGCCTGGGCCAGGGCTTCTTCCAGGCTGAGCGGTCCCGGCACCAGGCTGAAGGCGGCGGCGAGGCCCTGGTCATAGAGGGCGTCGTACCCCTCGCCCAGGGAGCCGGCCACCGCCACCACCGGCACGCCGTGACGCCTGGCCAGGCGCAGCACGCCCGCTGGGGTCTTGCCTCTCAGGGTCTGGCCGTCCAGCCGCCCTTCCCCGGTCAGCGCCAGGTCGGCGCCCATCAGCGCGTGCTCCAGACCCACCAATTCCGCCACCACCTCGATGCCGGGTTGGAAGGTCGCCCGGAGAAAGGCCAGCGCCGCGAAACCCACCCCTCCGGCAGCGCCGGCACCGGGCTGCGCGCGGACATCGCGGCCCAGGGTCGCGGCGGTGACCGTGGCGAAATGCGCCAGTGCGCCATCGAGCTCCAGCACCTGTTCAGGCGAGGCACCCTTTTGCGGTCCGAAGATGTGGCTGGCGCCCTGGGGACCGCAGAGGGGATTGTCGACGTCGGCGGCGATGACCACCTCCACCTCGGCCAGGCGTGGATGCAGCTGGCTCACGTCGAGGCGAGCCAGGTTGGCCAGGGCCGCACCGCCCGGCGCCAGCGCCTGGCCCCGCTGATCCAGCAGCCGTACCCCCAGGGCCTGGAGCAGGCCTGCCCCGCCGTCATTGGTGGCGCTGCCGCCGATGGCCAGCACCAGGCGCTCGGCGCCGGCGTCCAGTGCGGCGTGCAGGAGCTCGCCGGTCCCCCGCGAGGTGGCCACCCGCACATCGCGACGCGCCTTGGGCACCAGTTCCAGACCGCTGGCGCTGGCCATCTCGACGAAGGCGGTGCGCTGCTCGGCCAGCCAACCCCAGCGGGCGGTCACGGGCTCGCCGAGGGGACCGGTCACCTGCGTCTGGCGCACCTCGCCACCGGTCGCGGCCAGCACGGCATCCAGGGTGCCCTCACCGCCATCGCCCAGCGGGCATTCGATGAGTTCGGCCTCCGGTAGCGCGTGGCGCAGGCCGCGGGCCAGGGCACGGGCGACCCCGGCGGCGGACAGGCTTTCCTTGAAGGAATCAGGGGCGATGACGATCTTCATGGGGCCGATTCTCCGTTGTTATGTGCCGAGTGTTCCGCGGATCGCTCAGCACAACAATAGGACAATTGCCCACCATCGACAGGTCAAGATCGTGAATTTGCCCAGTGCTGATCCAGCATCAGCAGGGCGCAATAGAGTTCGGCAGCCTCGGTGAAGCGCCGCGGATCCCGCCCGGTCAGCCTCTGGATCCGGTCGAGTCGATGGCGCAGGCCGTTGCGATGCAGCCCCAGCGCCTCGGCACAGGCCTGAGGGCTGGCGTCCTGGGCGAACCAGTTGCGCAGGGTCGCCAGCAACTGGCCATCCCGGTCGGCTTGGCGCAAGCGCTGCAGCGGCTCCAGCAGCCAGGTAGCGGGCAAGCACTCAGCCTGCCCCTGTAGCCAGGTGGGCAAGGCCAGGTCGTCCAGGGCCACCCGCACAAGGTCAGGTCGCAGCCGCCTGGCCACCGCCAGCAGATCCACGGCCCGCTGGGTCGTCTCGGCCAGGCCGGTCCAGGGTCGCGGCGCAGGGATCCAGGCGCTGCGCCCCAGTGACCAGCCCTGCCCCGGCAGTTCCTCCAGCAGCGCCTCTGGCGCCTTCGCTCCGGGTCGATACCAGAGCCATTGCCCCTCCTCCCGTGGCAGGCACCAACTGTGGGTTACCCGCTGCTGCGCCCAGTCGCCAAAACCCGGTGCTGGCGCGGTGAACTCCAGCAGTAGCACGTCTCGTGGCAGCGCCGGCTGCAGGCCGAGCAGATTGGCGTGGCGACCCAATTCGGGCGCCGCACCAGGTGCGAGCAACTGACGCAGCAAGGGTACGGTCATGCAGGTAGTCGCAGGCGCCTGCCCAGTGGCCTGTTCGATCAGCATTTCCGCGGTCAGGCGCAGGAGTTCGGCGGGCAGCCGCAGCTGCTCGGCGTCAGCCCCGGTCACGCCGAGAACGCCGACCAGCTCGCCCTGGCGATACAGCGGCAGGTTGATACCGGGCTGGGCACCCGCCAGCCGGGCGGCGGCAGTGGCATCCAGCGCCAGCGCGCGGCCTTCGGCGATGACCTGGCGCGCCCCGGCATGGCGGGTGAACAATCGCGCCGGATCACCCGAGCCGATGATCAGCCCGGACGCATCCATGACATTGACGTTGCCGGGCAGGATCCGCATGGCGCGTTCGACGATTTCCTGCGCCAGGGTCTGGCTCAGTTCCATGGCCACCTCTGTAGTTTGGGCGCGCCTTCGCGACGCGCCGTCACCTTAGAGGCGTCGCCTGCCGCCGAGCAAGCCGCCAGACGACCGGGCGCCGTTACTCCGAGGTGCTCAGCACGCCGCGGCGTACCTGGTCGCGCTCGATGGATTCGAACAGCGCCTTGAAGTTGCCCTCGCCGAAACCGGTGTCGCCCTTGCGCTGGATGAATTCGAAGAACACCGGACCCAGCAGGGTCTGGGAGAAGATCTGCAGCAATAGCCGGCGCTCGCCACCCTCGGCACTGCCATCGAGCAGGATGCCGCGGGATTTCAGCGCGTCCACCGGCTCGCCATGATTCGGCAAGCGACCTTCGAGCATCTCGTAGTAGGTCTCCGGGGGCGCGGTCATGAAGCGGGTGCCATAGGCCTTGAGGCGATCCCAGGTGGCGATCAGGTCATCGGTGAGAAAGGCCACGTGCTGGATGCCCTCACCGTTGAACTGCATGAGGAATTCCTCGATCTGCCCGGCGCCGCGGGAGGATTCCTCGTTGAGCGGGATACGCACCAGACCATCCGGCGCGGTCATGGCCTTGGAGGTGAGGCCGGTGTATTCGCCCTTGATGTCGAAGTAGCGCAACTCGCGGAAGTTGAACAGTCGCTCGTAGAAGTCGGCCCAGTAGGCCATGCGTCCGCGATAGACGTTATGGGTCAGGTGGTCGATCACCTTGAGCCCGGCGCCGAAGGGCTTGCGCTCCACCCCCTCCAGAAAGACGAAGTCGATGTCGTAGATGGAGCTGCCCTCCTCGAAGCGATCGATGAGGTACAGAGGCGCGCCGCCGATACCCTTGATCGCCGGCAGGCGCAATTCCATCGGCCCGGTGGGCATGTCCACCGCCTGGGCGCCCAGTTCCAACGCCTTGGCATAGGCGTGGTGGGAGTCGCGGCAGCGAAAGGCCATGCCGCACACGGACGGGCCGTGCTCCACGGCGAAATAGGCCGCATGGCCGGTCTTCTCGCGATTGACGATGGCATTGATGTCGCCCTGGCGGAACAGCACCACATCCTTGGATCGGTGGTTGGCGACGTGGCTGAAGCCGAGACTCTCCAGCACGGGCTCGATGACATTGGGAGTGGGCGAGGCGAATTCGATGAACTCGAAACCCATGAGGCCCATGGGATTTTCAAACAGATCGGCCATGATTGGCTCCTTGACGGGTGACGTGCGGACGTTGTCGATGACGCGGGTCAGCGTGTCGTCAAGGGTGGCGCGCAGGAGATTCCGCGTACGCTGCGGGCCAGGAAGTCACCGAGCAGGAGCTGGCAACCGAGGAACTTCACGAGGTCACCCGCTCCGGGCTATCCGCTTGCAGCACGGGGTGGGCTTGTTGAAAGGCGGGGTCAGCTGCGGCCAGGCTCTCCACGCGCAGCAGGCGCGGGTAGACCGACAGGTCCACCTGGAAACGCCGCGCGGCATAGAGCTGAGGCAGCAGATAGACGTCCGCCAGCCCCCGTTCGCCGAAACAGAATCCGCTATCACCGACCTGCGCCTCCACCGCGGCCAGACCTTCACCTATCCAGTGCGAAATCCAGTCTAGGATGGCCGGCTCGTCCAGGCCCAGACCGCGCAGGCGGTTGAGCACCGCGGCATTGTGCAACGGATGGATATCGCAGCCGATCAGCGCGGCGATGCCGCGATGACGAGCACGCAGCAGTGGCTCGGCTGGCAACAGCGGCACCGCCGGATAGCGTTCTTCCAGGTATTCGAGGATGGCGGGTGACTGGCTCAGTACCTCACCGCTGTCGAGGCGCAGGCTGGGCACCCGGCCCTGGGGGTTGAGCGCCCGGTAGGCCGGCTGGTGCTGCTCGCCGTCCAGCAGATTGACCGGTACGGCGCGCCAGTCCAGCCCCTTCAGCGCCAGGGCAAGACGCACCCGGTAGGACGAAGTCGAGCGGTAGTAGGTATAGAGGTCCATCAGGGCTGTCCTGCGGTCGCCGGTCGGCTTCTTATTATGCGTAAGTCAGTTACGTTGAAAGGAATCTGCGCGTGTCCGGCGGGCTTGTCAACGGCGCTCAGGTCGGGAGCCATCCTGCTGACCGCGTCGAAGCCCGCCCTTCCCTAGCCTGCCGGCAGCACCCGTCCGCGGCACTCGCCGAAGCCGATGCCGGGCAATCCAGGCGCCTCGCAGCGGGCCCTGAAGATGACCTCGTCGCCGTCCTCCAGAAAGGTACGGGTCTCACCACCGGGCAGCTGTAGCGGCTGCTTGCCGCCCTGGGTGAGTTCCAGCAGGCTGCCGCAGCTGTCGGCATCCGGACCGGACAGGGTGCCCGATCCAAAGAAGTCGCCCGGCTTGAGGGCGCAGCCGTTGACCGTGTGATGGGTCACCATCTGCGCCACCGTCCAGTACATGTTCAGGGTGTTGCTCAGGGCGACTCGCTGGGCGGGCAGCCCCTGCGCCTCCATGCGCGGCGTACGCAGCAGCACCTCCAGCTCGATATCCAGGGCGCCCTCGGCTTGGTCGTGCTCGTCGAACAGATAGGGCAACGGCTGGGGATCGCCCTCGGGCCGCGCCGGTTGCGCCCGGCGATAGGGTGCCAGGGCTTCCGCCGTGACCACCCAGGGCGACAGGGTGCTGGCGAAGCTCTTCGACAGAAAGGGCCCCAGCGGCTGGTATTCCCAGGCCTGGATATCCCGCGCCGACCAGTCGTTGAGCAGGCAGAAGCCAGCGATATGCGCTGCCGCGTCGCCAATGGCGATGGGCTCGCCCTGGGCATTGCCCGGCCCGATCCAGATGCCCAGCTCCAGCTCGTAGTCCAGCCGGCGGCAGGGTCCGAAGACCGGTACGTCCTGCCCGGGTGGCAGCGTCTGGCCCTTGGGCCGTTTGAAGGCCTCGCCGGAAACCCCGAGCGTCGAGGCGCGACCGTGATAGGCGATGGGCACGTGCTTGTAGTTGGGCAGCAGCGGATTGTCCGGGCGGAACAGTCGGCCGATCTGAGTGGCGTGGTGAATACCCACATAGAAATCGGTGTAGTCGCCGACCCGCGCGGGCAGGTACATCCGGCAGGCACCCTGGGGCACCAGCAGGTGTTCGCCTAATTCCTGCAGGTGCTCGCGTTGCGGATGATCGGCGCGCAGCAGCGCCTGCACGGCCTGGCGTAGGGCGACCCGCGCTTGCGTACCGGCGACGAAGAAGGCATTCAGTGTCGTCTGGCCGGCCAGCTCGGCGGCGCGCTGGGCCTCGCCCTGGAACAGGCCGGCTTCGAGGGCGAAACCGAGATCGAGGATGAAATCACCCACGGCCACGCCCCCGCGGGGCGTCTCCTCGCCACGACTGAATACGCCCAGGGGCAGGTTGTGCAGGGAAAAATCCAGATGGCCGTTGGCCGAGGCCACCCAGCTGTGTAGTTCGTGGGTCATGCCGGTTCTCCCGCGTTGGGCGCGACAAAGGTCTTGGCGAGGCCTGCCCAGCAGGCGTCGTAGTCAGGCTGCAGCAGCGGCGACGCCAGCGCGTGACGGGTCGGCCGCAGGACGCGACCGGTCTCGAACATGAAGGCCATGGTGTTCTCGATCTTGTGCGGCTGCAGGTCGGCGGCGATGGCGTTCTGGGTGGAGACGTGGTCCGGCCCATGGGCGCTCATGCAGCCATGCAGGGAGGCGCCACCCGGCGCGAAGCCATCGGCCTTGGCGTCGTAGGCGCCCTGGATCAGCCCCATGAATTCGTTCATCAGGTTGCGGTGGAACCAGGGCGGGCGGAAGGTGTTTTCCGCCACCATCCAGCGTGGCGGAAAGATCACGAAATCGATGTTGGCCATGCCCTCGATGGCGCCGGGCGCGGTCAGTACGGTAAAGATGGACGGATCCGGATGATCGAAACTGACCGTGCCCAGGGTATTGAAGCGGCGCAGGTCGTATTTGTAGGGCACGTGGTTGCCATGCCAGGCGACCACGTCCAAAGGCGAGTGATCCAACTCGGTTTCCCATAGCTCGCCGAGAAATTTCTGCACCAACCGGGTCGGCGCCGTGACCTCCTCGAAGCGGGCCACGGGCGCCTGGAAGTCCCGCGGATTGGCCAAGCCGTTGCTGCCGATGGGACCCAACTCCGGCAGGCGCAGGGAGCGACCGTGGTTCTCGCAGACATAACCGCGGACCGCTTCGCCCTCCACCAGCTCCACCCGGAATTTCATTCCGCGCGGGATCACCGCCATCTCCAAGGGCTCGATACGCAGCAACCCCAGCTCGGTGAGCAGATCGAGACGGCCCCACTCGGGCACGATCAGCAATTCGCCATCGGCGTCGTAGAACACCCCGGTCATGCTGGCGTTGGCGGCATAGCGATAGAGGCTGACGCCCTCGGCCTGGTCGCCCTCGGCAGTAGCGACGATCCGCTCCAGCCCGGCGAGGAAATCGGTGGGGGCTTCCGGGAGCGGCAAGGGATTCCAGCGCAGGCGATTGGGCGTTGGGCCACCCAGCTCGGCGCCGGTCAACTGGACGACGCTGCGCTGAAAACGGCCGTGAGCGGCCGATGGCCTGAGTCGATACAGCCAGGAGCGCCGCGCCTCGTGGCGCGGCACGGTGAAGGCCGTCCCGGACAGTTGCTCGGCATAGAGCCCGAAGGGCGCCCTTTGCGGCGAATTCTGCCCGATCGGCAACGCGCCCGGCAGCGCTTCGGTACTGAAGTGATTGCCGAAGCCGGACTGATAGGTCACGGGCATGGCTGCTTGTTCTTGTCTGTTCACCTGAGCACCCATTATGCGTAATAGGTTTACGCAAAAAGTAAATTGAACCCAAGGGAGCGTCAAGCTATAACGCTGCCTTTCCCCATGCGATCGAGCAGATGACGAACATCCCAGAAGAAGTTCCCCCACGGCGGCAGAAGGTGCAGGCAGCCGAGGTCGGTACCGACATCCTCAAGGCCCTCGCCGAGCTGGCACCCGCTACCTCCTTGTCACGCTTGGCCAGCCACCTGGACATGCCCGCCAGCAAGGTGCACCGCTATCTGCAGGCCCTGATCGCCAGCGGTTTCGCCGAACAGGATCCGCGCACCAACCATTACGGCCTTGGCCAGGCGGCGCTTTTCGTCGGTCTGGCGGCCTTGGGTCGCCTGGATGTGGTGAAGCTGGCGGCCCCGGTACTGGCCGAGCTGCGCGATGAGGTGGGCGAAACCTGCTTTCTGGCGGTCTGGGGTAACAAGGGGCCGACCGTGGTGCTGGTGGAGCAGGCGGTGCGCGCCGTCACCCTGGTGACCCAGGTTGGCTCGGTGCTGCCGTTGCTGGGCTCCTCCACCGGCCTGGTGTTCAACACCTTCCTGCCAGATGCCGAGACCGCGGCGTTGCGTGAAGAGGAGCTGCGCCAACCGGATGCGCCCGCTGCAGCAACGCTGGAAGAAACCGCACGCCAGCTGCGGGAAATCCTAATCCAACCGGTACACGGCCTGCTGATGGCCGGCGTCAATGCGCTCTCCGCGCCCTTGCTGGGTACCGGTCGCCGGCTGGCTGGGGTGCTGACCGTGGTAGGGGCCGCACCAGGCTTCAAGGCCGAGGTGGAAGGTCCTGCCGCGCTCCGCCTCCACGCCGCTGCCCAGGCCATCAGCAGGCGTCTGGGCGGATAAGACAGACAATCTCAACCAACCGGACCCTGCGTTAAGCGCCGCCAGCGGGCGCGACGCTCCGCCTGATCCTTTCTATACTCCATTCGGCTAAAGGATGACCCAGAATGGCCGTTTGCCATTAAGCTTACTGTTAGCGCGTTTATTATTGGCGCACTGCTTTATGGTGACCCCTTCATGAGTGCTCTTTCCTACCGCGATCGCAACCAGGCTCTCAACGACTCCCTGGACAAATTCTGGCAAGTCGCCAAGCCCGTGGTCCAGGCGGCCATGGTGATTCATGTAGCGTTACTGGTCATTTTCGTCCTGCTCGACCAGATGCTGATGGCCTGGACCAACGTGATCAGCGTAGCGGCCTATGTGGGCTGCCTGATCGCCCTGCGCCAGCGTCGCTATCGCATCGCCAGCCTGACGATGAGCTGCGAGATCGTCGCCCACGCCTGGATCGCCACCTGGCAACTCGGCTGGGACAGTAATTTTCATTACTACGTGCTGTGCATCCTGCCCATCGTCATCTACAACTACCGCACCGCCCCTCTGCGGCATCTGCTGCTGGTCATCGGCATTCTGGTGACCCTGGCGGGTGGCTATCTGCTGCACACACCGGCGACCCTCGCCCCGCTGACGATGAAGCTGTTCGGCACCCTCAACATCATCAGTGCCCTGTTGTTGCTGCTCTACGGCACCGGTGCCTCCTTTCATCACAGCACCAAGATGCAATTGGACCTGCTGCATTCCGCCAGCCACGACAGCCTCACCAATCTCTACAACCGGCGGCGCATTCTCGACCAGGCCGAGAAGCGCAGCGGCGTGAGTGGCAGCCTCATCCTCTTCGACGTCGATCACTTCAAGCACATCAACGATCGCTTCGGCCACGACTGTGGCGACCTGGTGCTGCAACGCATCGCCGACGTCATCCGCTGTGAGGTTCGCCAGTCGGATCTGGCCGCGCGCTGGGGTGGCGAGGAATTCCTGGTACTGCTGCCCAAGGCCCAGAGCGAGGTGGCCTGGGGCGTGGCGGAGCGGATCCGCCAGCGACTGAGCGAGGTGACCCAGTCCCTGGAGCGCGGTCCCGCGCGCGTCACGGCGACCCTGGCCGTGTGCGAGATCCGCGACTGCGAAGCCTTCGCCAGCGCCCTGGAGCGCGCCGACCAGGCGCTCTACCGTGGCAAGCAGGAAGGCCGCGACCGGGTGATGCTGGCGGCCTGAATTCGGGCTCGCCCTAGGCTTAGTACGAGAAGTGCCTGCGCTCGGCGACGTTTCGTACAGAACCTAGACCACGAAGCGCTGCAAGGCAGTGTGCAGATCGGCAGCCAGGGCGGAAAGTTGCTGGCTGCTGGCGCTGGTCTGCTGAGCGCCGGCGGACGTCTGGGTCGCCGCGTCGCGGATCAGCGTCAGATTGCGATCGACCGCCGCGGTGGTGGCGGTCTGCTCTTCGGTGGCCGCGGCGATGGCGTCGTTGCGCTGGCCAATGGCGGTGATGGCCTGGGTGATGCCCTCCAGCACCTGCCAGGTCGCCTGCGCCTGCTCGCGGGTGTGGCTGGCCTGGATCCGGCTCTGGTCGAGGGCGACCACGGTCTTCTCGCTGACCTGCTGCACACCGTCGATCAGGCCCTCGATCTCCCGGGTGGACTCGCCGGTACGCCGCGCCAGGCCACGCACCTCGTCGGCCACCACGGCGAAGCCCCGCCCGGCATCACCCGCACGGGCGGCCTCGATGGCGGCATTGAGCGCCAGCAGGTTGGTCTGCTCCGCCACGTTGCGGATGACGTCGAGCATCTTGCTGATGCCCTTGGACTGCTCGGCCAGGTGATCGGCCTGGGTAGCGGCTTCATCCACGTTACCCACCAATTGAGTGATCGCGACCAGCGTCTGCTGCACCTGCGCCTGCCCCTGCTTGGCCTGATCGACGCAGCGACGCGATTCGGCGGAGGTGGATGTGGCGTGCTCGCACACCGACTGCACCGCCTGATTGAGCAGATTGACCGCATCCGCCGCGTGCTGGATATCGGTCGTCTGCTGCTCCAGGTTTCGGCTGCTCTCATCCATTACCGCGCTCATCTGGGTCGAGGCCGAGGCCAACTGCTCGGAGGCATTGCCGGTATGGGCCAGCACCTCGCGCAGATTGCCTTGCATGCGCTCCAGTGCCAGCAGCAACATGGCCGCCTCGTCGCGTCCTTGTGGCTGGATCTGCTGCCGCAGGTCACCCGCGGCGATGCCGGCGGAGATGTCCAGTGCCTGCCGCAGCGGCTGCACCACGCTCCGGGTCAGCCGCCAGGCCAGCAGCAGCAAGAGGAGAATGGCGCCGCCAATGACCGACCAGACGATGGCGCGGGCCTGAAGGAACTGGGCATTGGCCACCTCCTTGGCCTGGGCGGCGCCTTGCTTGTTCAATTCGCGCAGGAGCTGCACCTGCATGTCCATCAGGTCGCCCTTGAGGCCAACCACGGTATCCAGCTGCATCCGCGCGGCCGGAAGCTGCTGCTGCTCGATCAAACGCACCTCCTCGCGCAGTCCTTCCACGAAAGGCAGGTAGGCCTCGTGCAGGGCCTTGACCGAATCCCGCTCGGTCGCATCGGTAATGACCGGCTCATAGTCGCGGAACAGTTGGTCGGTCTCGTTGACCAGCTGCTCCAGGGTCACTCGGCTCATGGCCACGGCGCCCGGGTCTTCGGCGTTGAGCAGGACCACCGAGGCCTGGTTGCGCAACTTGCCGAGGTTGATCGCCAGGGAATCGGCGATGGCGATGCTCGGCAACCAGTCCTGTTCCATGCTCAGGGCCTGACGACGCAACTGCTGCATTTCCCATAGCGAAAAGCTGCCCAGCCCGGCGAGCAGGACGGCGGCGAAGGTAAAGGAACACAGCATCCGCGGACCGGTCTTTAAGGCTCTCAGCCAGGAACGACGCGACAGACGACGAAATGGAGCGAGGATACGGCGCATGGAAGGTCACTGCAAAAAGACGTTCGAGTCAGCAGTCTAGGCAAGGGAGATGTCGGATTGATTGCAAAATACTGGCGCCAAAAAACAAATCAGACGATTGCGGTGAAGAAGGGTCGCCGCTAAGGTCCGCCTCCTCCTTTCCGGTCGGTGCAGTCCGCCATGTCCGTCGTTTCCGCCAAGGCCTCCACGTCCCACATCCTGCTGCTCGGCGTCGCTCAGATCCTCGTCTGGGGTGGTTCCTTCTTCATTCTGGCCGTGCTCGCCGATCCGGTGGTTCAGGAGACCGGCTGGTCTCGCCAATGGGTCTATGGGGGGCTCTCGCTCGGGGTCCTGGTGTCCGGGTTGCTGGCACCCGCTTGCGGACGCCTGATCGCCCGCCAGGGTGGCCGCACGCTGCTGTCGCTGAGCGGACTGGGCGTTGCCGCCGGCCTGACGCTGATGGCCTGCGCCCAACATCTGCCGGTGTTCCTGCTGGCCTGGGTGGTGATGGGCATCGGCATGGCCGCCGGTCTCTACGATGCACTGTTCGCCACCCTGGGTACCTGCTACGGCGCCCAGGCTCGCTCGGCGATCAGCGGCATCACCCTGGTATCCGGCTTCTGTACCGCCATCACCTGGCCCATCGCGGCCTTCATGGTCAGTCACCTCGGCTGGCGCGGTGCCTGCCTGGCCTATGCGGCCGTTCTCTTGCTGACGATCTGGCCGCTGTACCGGCGCGCCCTGCCCGCGCCAGCCCTCGCCGCCCAGGCACCACGGCCAAGTCAGGTGGCGCCGGAGGTAGCAGTAAACCGTCTGCTCTATACCGTGCTCACGGCGCTCTTCACCCTGGGCGCCGTGCTGATGACGGCCATTTCCATCCAGCTGATCACCCTGCTGCAGGGCCTTGGCTACAGCCTGGCGAGCGCGGTGGCCCTGAGCGCCTGCCTGGGGCCGAGCCAGGTGGCCTCGCGGATCATCGACCTGCTCAATCGCAATGGCCACCCCCTGTGGACGGCCCTCGCCTCGGTGATCTGCACGGCAGTCGGTCTGCTGCTGGTGACCCTGGGGCCGAGCCTCGTCTGGGTGACGGTGGTGGGTCTGGTGATCTTTGGCGCGGGCAATGGCCTCAGGGCGATCATTCGTGGCGCCCTGCCCCTGGCGCTCTGGAGTCCAGCCGAATACGCCACGGTCCTGGGACGCATGGCGCGCCCGGCGCTCTTGGGCCAGGCGGCCACGCCCCTGCTTTGCGGTTATGTGCTGGAGCACCAGGGTCCGCAGGCAGTGCTGGGATTGCTCTGCCTGCTGGCGCTGATCAACGTGGCGCTGGTCGCCTGGTTGTTCAGAACGCTCCTTGGCCGTGGCGCCGCCTAGTCACAGGCGATTTCCAGAGGGACCAGGCGCAGTTTGATACCGGTACGACGCAGGGTAAGGATATCCCCCTCGCGTTGGCCGACCTCGTCGCCCAGGGTGCTGCGCAGCGTTTCGTCGAGCAGCTGCGCATAGGTCCGGGGATCCTCTTCCTGGCAGCTCTTGGCGATGTGCAGCTCGCCCTGCAGCAACTTGCCCGCAGTGCGACCGCTGGTGAGGTCCACGAGCAGGTAATCTTGATCGGGCTGGTAGGTGAAGGTCATGCGAATTCCCCGGCGGCTGTAGCCATGGGAACCGTGTGTCCCCGGTTGGTTCAGGAAGTCGGATTGCCTTCCTCGTCCAGTCGATTGCGCAGCATCACCAGCGTCTCGCGCAAGTCATCCAATCCGGCGTCGCCCAGCGCGCACACTTCCCGAACCCGGCCGTTTACGCCATTGGCCTGCTCCCGCAGCGTGCGACCTGCAGGCGTCAGTTCGATCGACAGATTGCGCTCGTCTTCCGCGCTGCGGCGGCGCGTGACCAGTCCGCCCGCTTCGAGACGCTTGACCACCGGGGTCAGGGCGCCGGAATCCTGTCGCAGACGGTTGGACAGCTCCTTGAGGGTGAGGCCGTCGTGCTCCCAGAGCACCAGCATGATCAGATATTGTGGAAAGGTCAGGCCCATGCTCTCCAGCAGGGGCTTGTAGAGCTGCGTCATCGCCAGCGAAGCCGAATACAGGGAGAAGCACAATTGCTGATCGAGGAGCAGTGGATCTTTGGCTGTCATGGGATTTGCCATTACAAAAAGCGTGAAAGAGTGGAAGGTGCGATCGATCCCAATCCAGGTCAATAGCCCAGATGATAAGGGGTCGGTTGCCGGAAACATCCGGTAACTGGCACTGGATTCCGATGCCACAGGATGCCACAGTGAGCGGCTGGACATAAATAATAAGGGTAATACCTGCATGGCCGTTTCCCCTGCCACGCCAGCCACCGCTGGCGAAACTCCAACCGCCGTTGCCGCAGGCGCTTCGCCGCTGGTAGCAGGAATCTTGGCCTCCTGTGCGCTTGCCCATCTGATCAACGACCTGATCCAGTCCGTACTGCCATCGATCTATCCGATGCTCAAGGACAGCTATGGTCTGACGTTTACCCAGATCGGTCTGATCACCCTGGCCTTCCAGATCACTGCCTCCCTGCTGCAACCCTGGATCGGTTTCCACACCGACCGCCATCCTAAACCCTATCTGCTGCCGGCTGGCATGGTCTGCACCCTGATTGGCGTACTGCTGCTCGCCTTTGTCGGCAGCTTTCCGGCAATCCTGGCTGCGTCGGCGCTGATCGGTGTCGGCTCCTCGACCTTCCATCCCGAAACTTCGCGGGTGGCGCGCCTGGCGTCGGGCGGTCGCTTCGGTCTGGCGCAATCCACCTTCCAGGTCGGCGGCAACGCCGGCACGGCCATCGGCCCGCTGCTGGCCGCAGCCATCGTCATCCCCTACGGCCAGACCCACGTCGCCTGGTTCGCGCTCTTCGCGCTGTTCGCCATCGGCGTGCAATACGGGCTATCGCGCTGGTATCGCAATCACCTGCGCAGCGCCAAGGGTCGCAAAGCGGCCGCGGTCAGCCACGGCCTGTCGCGCGGGCGAGTGACCTTCGCCTTGATCGTGCTGGCCTTGCTGGTGTTCTCCAAGTACATCTACATGGCCAGCATCACCAGCTACTTCACCTTCTACCTGATCGAAAGATTCGGTCTCTCGGTGGCCAGCTCCCAGCTGCACCTCTTTCTCTTCCTGGGTGCAGTCGCGGCGGGCACCTTCTTCGGTGGCCCCATCGGCGATCGCATCGGTCGCAAGGCCGTCATCTGGTTCTCGATCCTGGGTGCGGCGCCCTTCACCCTCGCCCTGCCCTACGTCGATCTGTTCTGGACCAGCGTGCTCAGCGTCATCATCGGCTTCATTCTGGCTTCGGCCTTTTCGGCCATCGTGGTCTACGCCCAGGAACTGGTCCCGGGCAACGTCGGCATGATCGCCGGAATATTCTTTGGCCTGATGTTCGGCTTCAGCGCCATCGCCGCCGCCGGCCTGGGCAATCTGGCAGACCATCGCGGCATCGAGTACGTTTACCAGCTGTGCTCCTACATGCCGCTGCTGGGCATCCTCACCATCCTGCTGCCGTCCACCCGCCGCAAGGCGGTCTGAGGCCCAAGCCACGGGGGCGCAAGGCTCCCGTGGCGAAGCGCTGCGCCACCCGCTACGCTGGCCGCCCCTTGAGCTTTCGCCGAGTCGCGATGAAGAGTCCGCTGCACTACCTGGTCCGTTATCCTTCCGCCAACCTGCTGTTCATCCAGTTGCTCGGCCTGCTGCTCTATCCCTTCGTGGAACAGGAAGAGCATGGTCGCGCCATCATCGGTGCCTTTGGCATCATCGTCCTGGCCACCGCCCTGCGCATGGTCCGACGCAGCCCGACCATCCAATGGCTGGGCTTCATCCTCGCCGGCTGCATCCTGGTGCTCACGGTACTGGTGGAATGGCATGGCAATCGGCACCTGGTGGTGTCCCTGGCCATCCTCGATGCGATCTTCTATTTCTATGCCGCTGGCAGCCTCATCGCCTACATGATGGAGGATCAGCGAGCCACCACCGACGAACTTTTCGCAGTGGGCGCGACTTTCACACTGCTGGCCTGGGCCTTCGCTCACGCCTATTCGGCCTGTCAGATCCTGCAGCCCAACAGTTTTACCGCCGCCAACGATCCTCTCGCCGCCCGCACCTGGACGGAGCTGCTCTACGTCAGCTTCGCCATCCTGTCGGGTGTCGGCCTGAGCGACATCTACCCGATCAAGCCGATGGCGCGCTCGCTGGTCATGCTCGGTCAGTTCTCCGGGGTCATGTATATCGCCCTGGTAGTGACCCGGTTGGTCACCCTGACGGTGCGCAACCGCTAGCCGAATCTCGCCAGGCTGAAGCTGTCCAGATCGATGTCGCTGTGCCCGGTGGTCACGCGCTGGGCAAGCGCCTCGCCCAGCGCGGCCGAATGCTTGAAGCCATGTCCCGAACAGGCGCTGACCACGGTCACGCCCGGCAGCGCGGGATGCTCGTCGACGATGAAACCGAAATCGGGTGTGACGGTGTAGGCGCAGACGGCGCTGCGCACCGTGCGCGCCGAAAGACCGCCGACCCACCTCCCCACTTGATCACTGAACAGCTGGTGCGATTCTTCCGGGTGTAGATTTCGATCAATGCATATAGGGGTGGTATTATCCGTATATTGTTCGGTGGCGACCTTTACGGCGTTCTCGCCGGGCAACGGTGGAAAGCCGTAGAAGAGATCGGCGTCGCCACTGCCGTGGGCCAGGATGAAGCTGGGCGAATCGCTCGGAAACAGCGTGGGGTCGGCCACCTCGAACCAATGCAGGCTCTGGCGGCAAACGCGCAGCAACCGATCGAAAGGCGCTCTCAGCAGTTCAGCGCTCCACATGCCGGCGGCGACGATGACCCGCCTCGCTCGCCAGCTGCCTTCGGCAGAATGCAGTCGCACGCCCTGCCCGTCCGCTTCCAGGCGTTCGATGACCGTATCGGTTTGGATCCGCGCACCCCGCTCCCGAGCCCCGTCCAGCTGCGCCTGAATACAGGCTTCCGGATACAGATAGCCTCCTCCCGGCTCGAAATAGCCGAGGGCATCGTCTGCCACGCGAAATTGCGGGAAACGCTGGCGAATGGCGGTGCCCTCCCAGGCTTCGTGGGGGATGCCGTATTGGCGAGCCAGTTCCAGCGTCGCCCGGGTGAAATCCGGGCGACCGTGATGGGAGGTGGCCGTCGCCGTGGCGGTCATGATCAGCACGCCACATTGCTCGAAGAGGCTGACGCCCCGCTCCGCTTCCAGCTCGCGCCAGAGCTGCTGCGAGCGGAGCGCCAGGGGCACGTAGGCCGCGCCTTCGCCCACCGCCTGGCGGGTAATGCGCGTTGCGCCGTGACTGGAACCCAGGTCGTGGGGTGGCGAATGGCGATCGACGCCCGCGACCTTCACGCCACGCTTGGCCAAGTGGTAGAGCGTGGCCGAACCCATGGCGCCCAGCCCCAGCACGATCACGTCAAAGGTCGAGTCTTGCACGCCTATCTCCTGGGCATCCTGGCAGAGTGGGCACTCTAGCAGAGCTGCCAAGGTCGCAAGGGGCACTGCACCACCCTGTTTTCCACTTGGCACGGTACGAGATAGGCAGGGATCTTTTACAAGGGGGTGGTATTACCAGGAAAGACTGGAAACGCAAGGGCGATCCTCGGTCCCTAGCGGGCGCGCTGAAAGGGGCGCCGTAGGGTGTAACGGTGCATCCACGGCGCGCCAACCAAAACGCCGACCCAGTTCGCGATAACCGGAGAACACGAAATCACCGCTGCGCATCCGGTAGGCACCGCGCCGGGCGCGGTAGACCCGCGGGATGAGATACCAGGGCAAGCCCGGAAGATCGTGGTGAACCAGGTGCAGGGTATTGTTGAGAAACAGCCAGCGCATGGCCCCGCCGCTTTCGTTGAGTACGCAGCGCTGGGCAAGATCCACGGCCCGGCGATGCTCGTAGAAGGATCTGACCAGTGCCAACGCCAGCGCCGGCCAGGCGACCCCTAGCACATAGACGGCGATGGGCATTCCAGACAGCCCGTGGATCGTCAGAAGCAGTCCCGCGCACAGCGCCAGATGCTCCAGCCAGACGCGCAGTACGCCCTGCTCGCCACGCCGCCAGCGACCCCGTTCGTGATCCAGCATGCCGTGCAGCGACAGGACCGGTCCCACCAGGATTCGCCCGATCAGGGTCTTGTCCAGCCAGAGCAAGGCACGCCCGGTCTGTCCTCGCCGCTCCCATAGCTCCCCATCGACATAGCGGCTCTCGGGATCCAGCGCGGGGTCGGTAAGGGTCTCGCGGCGATGGTGGGCCAGGTGGCTATCGCGGTAGAGCGGAAAGGGAAACCAGAGGCCAAGCGGCGGATAGGCCAACAGCGCATTCACGCGGGACCAGCGCGTGGGGTGACCATGGATCAGCTCGTGTTGCAGGGACTGGTGCAGCACCACGACCAGTATCAGCGGCGGCAGTGTCCAGTAGCCGAGCAATGGCCAGGCCCAGATGAGCGTCAGCCAGCTGGCGTAAACGCCAACCACCAGCCCCCAGGTAGGCCACTCGCTGCGGGCGGCAAAGGTACTCAGAAGTAATTTGACCAGGCGGCGATGCCGCGCATCCAGATAGACAGTCACCACGGGGTCCTGATAGCGGATAACAGTGGTGACCCTAGGGACAAACAGTCGAGAAGCCAAATATCGTTAAAGCATTACCTCATGAAGTTGCTCTCGGGCATTCGGTCTAGACAACTCCAGCGCTATTCCAAACGGGTTCCGACACCAACTTTCCATCACTCACTGCTTTATACCCCTGGCTTTAAAAGCCTAAGCTTAGAAGTAAAAAACCCATTAACCGAGTTCAGGTGTTGCCGGAAAGACAGTTATCTGGCGAGACAACTAAGGGCATATCCTTAGCAGCTTTGAAGATTGGCAGCGCTCTCCGCGAGTCTTCTAGACTCGTTGGACTTTCGTTCTGCCAGAAGTGGCCATGCGCTTCTTTATCGATATTTTCCCTAGCACTAAGACCGCGCCCTTTTTCGCGGCGAAGGGTCCTGCGAGCCAGCGGGCCTTCCACCCGCGCCGGGTCAAGGTGCGGCGGGCAGCCGCTCACGGACAGGCCATATCCCCTGGCTGTCGCCCGGTGGCGAGGCTACCGGCGCTGAACGACCTGGTTCATCGCCTGGTCGCGACGATCCTGCTGATCGGTCGCACCAACGCCGCCCACACCGAAATGGCCCGTCTTGGCCTCGCTTGCCCTGAATCCCGCCCGACACGACCACAAGGATCTCCTATCCCATGAGCACCCTCTCCGCAGGCTGGGGAGCCGGCCCTTCCGAACGCCATGCCGAACTCTCAGCGCGCTTCCAGCCGCTGTTCCAGCGCATTCGCGCAGGCGCCATCGAGCGCGAGGTGCAGCGGCGGCTGCCGGTCGAAGAACTGGACTGGCTGAGGGCGGCCGGCTTCACCGCGTTGCGAGTACCGATCGAGCACGGTGGCGCCGGTGTCACGCTGCCAGAGTTGTTCGCCCTGCTCATCGAGCTCGGCGAGGCGGATTCCAATCTGGTCCAGGCGCTGCGCGGTCACATGGGCTTTGTCGAAGGGTTGCTCAACAGCGATGACCAGGCACGCCGCACACGCTGGTTCGCCCGTATTGCCGCCGGCGAAACCCTGGGTCCGGCGTCCAGCGAAGTCGGCGATGCCCGGCGGGCCGAATTCAGCACCCGCTTGCGCCGGGAGGGAGACGTCCTGCTGCTCTCCGGCACCAAGTTCTACACCACCGGGTCGCTCTATGCCGACTGGATCGACGTGGGTGCCACCGACGACGCTGGCGACCGCGTAATGGCCACTGTCCGCCGCGAGACGCCCGGCGTCGAGGTGGTGGACGACTGGAACGGTTTCGGCCAGACCCTGACCGCCAGTGGCACGGCGACCTTCACCAATGTGCGGGTGGAACCCACCGATGTGGTCACCGTGGGCGAGCGCTTCCGCTATTCGCCCGGCTTCTTCCAGGTCTTTCATCTCGCCAATCTGGCGGGCCTGGGCCGGGCCATGAGCAGCGAGGTGGCCGCCGCGGTCGCGGCCCGTACCCGCACCTTCACCATCGGCAACGCCGACCGTGTCAGCCAGGATCCGCAGGTGCTGGCCGTGGTAGGCCAGGTACGCAGCGCCGCCTATTGCGCCGGGGTGATCGCGCTGAAGAATGCCGAGGCATTGCAGCGCGTGCATGACCTCTGGCAGGCGGACGACCAGGCTGCTGAAGACAGCGCCGTGGCACTGGCCGAACTGGAGGTCTGCCAATCGCTCAATGTGGTCACGGATCTGATCATCGACGCCTCCGGCCGCCTGTTCGATGCCTTGGGCGCCTCGGCCACGCTGCGACCCTTGGGACTGGATCGCTTCTGGCGCAATGCCCGCACCCTCGCCTCCCACAATCCGCGCATCTACAAGGATCGTATCGTCGGTGACTTCGCGGTCAACGGCACTCCGCCACCGCCGCAATGGAAGATCGGCGTCGCCTAGGCTGCCGAAGCAGCCGGAAACGGCGACGAGAGCGGCCCTGCCCCGCTGTTCGCCGCCCCCGGCGATGCTTTAAGCTCGCCGGCTTTCTCCCAGGAGCGGTGTCATGGAAAGGTCGCGCAGCAATCGTCAGGCCATGTGGAAGGCTATCAAGGATCCGCGCTTCATCCCTGTCGTCGTGGCGGCGGTGTGCATCGTGCTGTTCTTCGTCCTGGGGCTGGTCGACGTCCTGGGCAACTGATCCCGTCGCTCCCGGTCGCGGCACGCGCCATCACCGCGCCTCGCCGGGGCCACGCGGACGGTCACCCAGAATGGTCGCCCGGTGCATCACGCGACGCTGGGGACGATAGTCGTCACAGGCATAGTGCTGGGTGATGCGATTGTCCCAGAAGGCCAGGTCGCCCACCCGCCATTGCCAGCGCACCTGGAACTCCGGTCGGGCGGCGTGGGCGAACAGCAGCTGCAGCAGCGCATCGCTTTCGGCCTCTTCCAGCTCGTGGATCCGGGTGGTGAAGCCGGCGCTGACGAACAATCCCTTGACCCCGCTTTCCGGATGTACCCGTACCACCGGATGGCGTACCGACGGATTGGCGGCGCGTGCCGCGTTGAAGCTCTGCAGGCCTTCCGCGGTATGGCCGAAGCGTTCCAGTGGAAAGGACTTGCTCAGGTCGTGCCAGGCGCTCAGGCCGTCGAGCAATTCGCGCAGCGGCGCGGACAAGGCCGCATAGGCCGCCGAATTGCTCGCCCAGAGGGTGTCGCCGCCGTACGCCGGCACCTGGCGTGCGCTCAGCAGCGATCCCAGGGGTGGCGTCTGGATGAAGGTGACGTCGGTATGCCAGAGCGCATTGTCCCGCAGATCGTTCAACTCGGTATCCAGCACCAGGATTTCCTGCTGCTCGGGATGCTTGGGATAGATCGGATGGATGTGCAGATCACCGAAATGGGCGGCTACGTCCCGTTGCTGGCGAGGCGTGAGCAACTGGTCACGGAGGAACAGCACCTGGTGCTCCAGCAATCCCCGATGCAGTGCGACATGGCTGGCGGGATCCAGGGCCTCGCGCAAATCCAGGCCATGGACGCGCGCACCCAAGGCAGAGCCGAGACGTTCGAAGGTGATGGCCATCACGAGCTCCTCAGCGCCAACCGGCATAGCGGCGCTGCAGGGCGCGCAAGCCGAGCTCGATGGACAGCGCGATGCTGGCGATCAGCAGGATGCCCACCACCACCACATCGGTGGCCATGAATTGCGCCGCCGATTGCACCATGAAGCCCAGGCCGCGATTGGCGGCGATCAGCTCGGCCGCCACCAGGGTCGACCAGCCCACACCCAGGGCGATACGCAGGCCGGTGAGAATGTCCGGCAAGGCGCTGGGGAGGATGACGTGACGCACCACCTGCCCTCGCGACGCGCCCAGGCAGCGCACTGCCTGGAGACGCGCTCGATCGACCCGCCGCACCCCGCCCACGGTGGCGATCAGCAACGGTGCGAACAGCGCCAGATAGATCAGCAGCACCTTGGACAACTCGCCGATACCGAACCAGATCACCATCAGCGGCAGATAGGCCAGCGGCGGGATCGGTCGATAGAACTCCACCAGCGGATCCAGTGCGGCATTCAGCGTGGGATTGAGGCCCATGGCGATACCCAGGGGCACCGCGGTTAACACGGCTGCCAGTAGCGCAGCCAGGACTCGCAGGAGGCTGGTGCCCAGGTGTTGCCAGAGGCTGGCATCCAGGTAGCCCTCGGCGAGCAGCCCCTGCAGGGCGACCAGCAGTTGCTCGGGCGACGGCAGGAACAGGGTGTCCACCCAGCCCAGATGGGTCGCGCTCCACCAGAGCGTCGCCACGCCGGCCAAGGTGCCCAGCGCTGCCACGCGACGGCGATCCAGGCGCAATCGACGGCGCTCTCGGGAGTCTTGCAGAGTGGAAACGAGGGTGTCAGAGGACATGATCGGGCGACTCCTGCAGAAAGAGGTCGAGCAACTCCTGGCGCAGCTTGGCGAAACGGGGATCGGCCTTGATCTGGCGAACGGGCTCCCCTGCCAGATAACGGCGGGCGAAAGGCACGTCCAGGCGCCGCACGATGCGCGCCGGCGGCCCGTCCAGCACCAGCAGTTCGGTGGCCAGAAACAGCGCCTCATCGACGCTGTGGGTGATGAGGAACAGGCCCTTGCCGGTGCGCTTCCATACCTCCAGCAGCAGCACCTGCATCCGTTCCCGGGTCAGGGCGTCGAGGGCGCCGAAGGGTTCGTCCAGCAGCAGGAAATCCGGATCCACCGCCAGGGCGCGGGCGAGCCCCAGGCGCTGGCGCTGGCCCCCGGACAATTCGCCGATGCCATGGCCGGCATGGTGCGCCAGCCCGACCAGGTCGAGCATCTCGCGGGCCTTGTCCTCTCGTTCACGCCGGCTCAGCCCCCGCAGGCGCAAGCCGAGCGCGACATTGTCGAGGGCATTGAGCCAAGGCATCAGGGCATCGTTCTGGAACACCACGCCGCGCTCGCCGCCCGGTCCCGCCAAGGTACGACCATCGAGCTGCACACGCCCCGCGTCCAGCGATTGGAACCCGGCGAGGACGTTGAGCAGGCTGGATTTACCGCAGCCGGACGGCCCCAGTACCACCAGGGAAGCGCCCTTCTCCACCGCGAGGTCGAGCTGCTGCAAGATCGGTTGACGGCGACCACCGCGGACGAATCCGAGACTGGCCTGTTCTAGGGTGAGTCGACTCATGACCGGCTCCTGTCGGCAGGGAAAAAAAGCCCCTCCAAAGAGGGGCGAGTCGTGGCGTGAAGAAGGGTCGTTACTGGGCCGCGCGGACGTATTCGGCGCTGACATAGGGCGAGTAGTCGTCGAGCACCGTGGGAATGCGCTTCTGTTCCTTGAGGAATTCGGCGGTACGAGCGATGGCCTTGGCCGTGCCACCACCGAGCAGCTCAGGGCTCAGTTGGGCCTCGGCGTCCGGATAACGGGACCCGGCGAGGAGCTCAGGCACATCAGCGGCGTCCGCGCCGGTCAGGCGAGCGATCTTCTTGGCCTGCTCGGACCCGGCGTTCCAGTCCTTGCCGTGGGCCTGATAGTCGGCGAAGGCCTGCAAGGTGACCTTGGCGTACTGGGCGAGGATTTCGGGGTGCTTTTCAGCGAAGTCCTTGCGCGCCACCCAGACCTCGAAGGTCGGTGCCCCCCAGCTGCCTACCTGGGCCGCATCGGCGAGGACCTTGCCGTTCTTCTTGATCTCGCCCAACGCCGGTGACCAGACAAAGGCGCCATCGATGTCGCCCCGGCGCCAGGCCGCGGCGATCTCGGTGGGATTGAGATTGACGATCTTGACCTTGGTCGGGTCCACGCCCCAGTGCTTGAGCGCGCCGAGCAGGCTGTAGTGCGAGGTGGAGACGAAGGGGGTGGCGATGGTCTTGCCAACCAGTTGCTCGGGTTGGTCGATACCGCTGCCATTGCGCACCACCAGGGCTTCGGCGGAATCGATCTGTGCGGCGACGAGGAAGGTCACCAGCGGCAGCTTGCGCGAGGTGGCCGCTGCCAGGGGGCTGGAACCTAGATTGCCGATTTGCACATCCCCCGAAGCCAGTGCGGCGACGACCTCGGGACCATTGTTGAAACGGCGCCAGTCGATCTTCTGACCGACCGCCTTATCGTAGAGGCCATCGGCCTGGGCGACCTTGGATGGATCGACACCGGTCTGGTAGCCCACCACCAGATCGACCGCGGACGCCTGCCCCGCGAGCGCTGCCATGCCTACAGTCAGAACCAGGGATTTGATCAGCGAATTCACAAAGGCCTCCTTGTCGGCAGACGCGCCAAAGCGCGTCCTCGGCATCAACGCGATGCCTGTTGGAGGCCAAGCTAAACGATCTAAAGATCGCTTGATAAATAACTATATGGAATCAGCTTAGGCAGAGAGCCGGAAGGTCATTTACAGGCTGGCAAGGTAACCGTTCCGAACAGCGAGCCGCGGCCTGGAACCAGGCCGCAAGAGACAGGGATCAGCCTTTGCGCTGATTGAGGAAGCGGAAGCAGCCAGCCAGCAGATCGTCGAAGCGCCAGGGCTTGGGCAGATAGTAGATATCGGGGGCGCGTTCGGGCTGGAGTTCTTCGAAATAACCCGAAGAGACGATGATGGGCAGACCCGGCAGCTGCTGCTTGACGCGGCGCGCCAGCTCCAGACCATCGATGGCACCTGGCATGCGGACATCGGTGATCAGCAGATCCGGCGTCGGACGCGCACTCGACAGGTACTCCCAGGCTTGATCCGCGGTACCGAAGGTGCGCACCTGAAAGCCTTCTCCTTCGAGCACCTCTTCCATCAGCCCGAGCAACATGTTCTCGTCTTCGACGACCACTACCACTGGTTTCATAAATCCGCTCGATCTCCGCAGGTCCGCCATCTGACTGGACGTATCTCGTTGGGGCGCGAATTCTACTCCTATCTGGCGTCAGCTGCGCAGTCTCCCCTGAGCTTAGTCGTGTGGTGCGACATCCTGCCTCACTGATTACAAAAAAATTGTCCGGTAACCAAAGCCTTCTATTTAAGGGGTGGTATTACTATAAAGCTTGGTTCCTCCAGGGAACCGTACCGGAGCCCCTCAGTCGGAAAACAGGTATCTCGAAAGGCTCCCTCGCGATTCCGGCGTGTCAGCTTTTCAGGATCACGGGGAGCCGTCTGCCGGAGGAAAATGCGCATGACGGCCATCGATTGGACGGGTTGGCTCAACGCCCCCTGGGTCACCACGCTGATTGCGGCGGCGGTCGCCCTGTTGATCAGTATCATCGCCCTGACGCTGGCATTCGCCGCCATCCGCCGCCTGGCCAGTCCCTTCCTGCTCGCTCGCAACCTGGTCAAGTACGCAGAAAAACCCGCACGCCTCGCCGTACCCTTGGTGGTGCTCCAAGGTGTCTGGAATTCCGCACCCGATGCCCTTCCACTGTTGCGCGCCGTACAGCACGTCACCGGTCTACTGAGCATCGCTGCCTTTACCTGGCTGGGCCTCCGGGCGGTCAAGGCCGTCGGGGCCACAATCGCCCTACGCAATCCGGTGGATGTGGTGGACAACCTGCGGGCCCGCCGGATTCAGACGCAGAACCGGGTGCTGGTACGCAGCCTCAGTTTTATCGTGCTGCTGGTGGGTATCGCCTTGATGCTGATGACCTTTCCGGCGGTGCGCCAAGTAGGTGCGAGCCTGCTCGCCTCCGCCGGTGTCGCCGGCCTGGTGGCGGGCATCGCCGCGCGCCCGGTCCTGGGCAATCTCATCGCCGGCCTGCAGATCGCCGTGACCCAACCGATCCGGCTGGATGACGTGGTCATCGTCGAGGGTGAATGGGGGCGCGTGGAAGAGATCACCGGTACCTATGTGGTGGTACGCATCTGGGACGACCGCCGCCTGGTGGTACCCCTGCAATATTTCATCGAAACCCCCTTCCAGAACTGGACACGCTCGTCGTCCAGTCTCATTGGCTCGGTCTTCATATGGGTTGACTATTCCCTGCCGTTGGCGCCGATCCGCACCGAATTGGAACGCGCCTGTGCCGAAGTGCCCCATTTATGGGACGAGCGTGTCTGCGTGCTGCAGGTGACCGATGCGTCCCATGATTCCATCCAGATCCGGGTGCTGGTGAGCTCGGGTGATTCCTCGAAGAACTGGGACCTGCGCTGCTTTGTGCGGGAACGGCTGATCACCTACATCAATCGCGAATTCCCCCTCTGTCTGCCCAAGCTACGGACTGAACTGGGGCGCCGCGATGCCCTTCCCACGCCGCGATCCGACGAAAGGCAGGAGCCAGTCGTACGCCAGCCAGAAGTCTGATTTTTCGGCCAATTGCAGCGATCAGGCGCCCATAAAGCGGTTCACCTGGCCCTTATTTCTTAGCGCACCAAGAATGAGCGCCACCTTTTGGGCATGTATTTGGCAACGCGAAGCAAGACCGCAACATTCGCGCGGGAAACTTGTGACGTCGTCCGTGAGTCAGTGCGAGAGCAATCTGGAAATCCGCGAAGCAGTTCTCGCCCAAATCCAGACATCTCAGAAGAGGTGACCGGCAAAAAGGCTGTAGCAGCTCGGCTGTAGGCGTTTTTGAACCAGGAGCATCGAGCTTCAGGAAGAAGCAATCAGGTAAACCTCAGTCTCGAACTTGCTGCATTGGGAGCGCACCATGGCAAATGCCGTCGTGGGGAAATTTGGGGCTCTGGAGCCCGTAGAAACTGCCACTCGCACCACCACATCCAGCTCTCCTCGCAAGCGTGTCGAAGAGCCTCAGCTGACGCTGAGCTCCGTTGTCGAAAGCCGCAAGCGCATTCTTTTCGTGACCCCGGAGATTTCCGATTTCGTCAAGGCCGGTGGCCTGGGCGAGGTTTCGGGCGCCCTGCCGCGCGCCCTCGCGGCCTCCCATGATGTCCGGGTGTTGATCCCCGGTTACCGTCAGGTGATGGCTGCGATCAAGGACCGTGTGCAGATGGTCGGCCGCATCGCTGCCCGTGCCGCCATGCCCGCCTGTGACATTGGTCGCGTCAATCTGGACGACGGGCTGGTCGTCTATGTATTGATCTGTCCCGAGCTGTACGAGCGCTCGGGCAACCCCTACGGCGACCTGAACGGCGCCGACTGGGCTGACAACCACATCCGTTTCGGTCGTCTGGCCAGCGCTGCCGCTGACTTCGCCCTGGGCGACGCCTCGATTCGCTGGATACCGGATCTGCTGCACCTCAACGACTGGCAGACCGGCCTCGCCGCCGGCTACCTGCGCTGGAAGGGTGCCAGCACTCCCTGTCTGACCACTATCCATAACCTGGCCTATCAGGGCCTGTTCCCGGCCTCGGTCATGGCCGACCTGGACATTCCGGCCCACGCCTTCCAGATGGAAGGTCTGGAGTTCTGGGGCAAGGTCTCCTTTCTCAAGGCCGGTCTGGTCTATGCGGACCATATCACCACGGTCAGTCACACCTACGCCCAGGAAATCACCACGCCGGAATTCGGCTGTGGCCTGGAAGGCCTGCTGCAGGTCAAGGCGCGGGACGGCAAGCTGACCGGCCTGCTCAACGGCATCGACGATGGCTGGAGCGCTTGCAGCGATCCGCACCTCTGCCAGCAGTTCCACGAATCCGACTGGGACGGCAAGGCGGTCAACGCCGCCCGCATCCGCGAGGAATTCGGCCTCGAGCCGTCCAATGGCCCACTGTTCGCCGTGGTCTCGCGTCTGGTCCAGCAGAAAGGCATCGATCTGACCATCCAGGCCGCCGATCACATTGTCGCCCGCGGTGGCCAGTTGATGATCATCGGTTGCGGCGAGCCGCACATCGAGCGGCAGGTGCGCGCTCTTGCTCTGCGCTATCCAGGTCGTGTCAGCGCCCACATCGGCTTTTGCGAGACGGAAGCCCGACGCATGTATGCAGGCAGCGATTTCCTGCTGATGCCTTCGCGCTTCGAGCCCTGCGGCCTGAGCCAGATGTATGCCCAGCGCTTCGCCTCGCTGCCAATCGCTACCCGTACCGGTGGCCTGGCCGACAGCATCGAAGACGGTACTACCGGCTTCCTGTTCGCCCCGCTGTCGCTGGAAAACTACATCGGTGCGATCGATCGCGCCCTGGGTGTTTTCGAACGCCAGGGCCTGCTGCTGGCCATGCGTCACAGGGCCATGCAAGGGCCGTTCTTCTGGTCCGAATGCGCCAAACCCTATGCCTCGCTGTACCTTGATCTGCTCCAGGCCACCGCTCACCAGGAGCGTCACGTCGGCGTCTGATGTCCGACGTGGCTACCAAGCGCTTTTCCCTGGCCAAAAGGCCGACGAAAAGCGCTCACCCCGCCCAACTTTGAGCAACTCTCACCGGTCATAACAGCAACTGCGGCCAATTGGGCCGCAGTGCCTTTTTTGCCGTCCGGTTTCGGGAGTTCTCCATCCATGACTGATATTTCGCGCGACGCAGCCGCGGTGACCGGGGGCTACGCCTGGCAAACCCGCGCCGGTGCCACCCTGGTGAGCAGGGACCGTACGCTATTTCACTTCTGGGCGCCCAGCGCCGACGCCGTGTCGGTGGTGCTGGAAGGCGGCATGACCATCCCCATGGAAGCCGAGCAAGACGGCTGGTTCGCGGTGGAGGCTCAGTGTGGTGCCGGCACCCGCTATCGCTATCAGATCGAAGATCTGCTGGTCCCGGACCCTGCTTCCCGCGCCCAGGCCGGCGATGTGCACGAGCCGAGCATCGTCATCGACCCCACCACCTACCACTGGCAGTCCGTCGAGTGGCAGGGTCGCCCCTGGCACGAGAGCGTCATCTACGAATTGCATGTCGGCACCCTGGGCGGGTTCTCGGGCGTGGAGAAATTGGTACCCCGCCTGGCCGCGCTGGGCGTCACCGCCATCGAACTGATGCCCCTGTCGGAGTTCCCGGGCAGTCGCAACTGGGGCTATGACGGCGTCCTGCCCTATGCCGTGGAAGCTTCCTACGGCACCCCCGACGATCTCAAGTCGCTGATCGATACCGCCCACACCCATGGCGTCATGGTCTATCTGGACGTGGTCTACAACCACTTCGGCCCCGACGGTAACTACCTGCACGCCTACGCCGAGCGCTTCTTCCGCGAAGACATCCATACCCCCTGGGGCGCCGCCATCGACTTCCGCCAGGACGCCGTGCGCCGCTACTTCATCGACAATGCCCTGATGTGGCTGATGGAGTACCGCTTCGACGGCCTGCGCTTCGATGCCGTCCACGCCATTGGCGACAAGGGCTTCCTCGAGGAAATGGCCGAGGAGATCCGCAGTACCGTCGAGCCGGGTCGCCATGTCCACCTCATGCTGGAAAACGAGGACAACACCGCTACCCTGTTGGGCGGACAGCATTACGACGCCCAGTGGGCGGACGACTGGCACAACGTCATGCACCCGTTGCTGACCGGTGAGAACGAAGGGTACTACCAGGACTTCACCGAGGATGCGACGGCCAAGCTGGTGCGTTGCCTGGGCGAAGGCTTCATCTATCAGGGCGAGCCGACCCGTCATGGCAAGGCCCGGGGCGAACCGAGCAAGAATCTGCCCGCCTCGGCCTTCGTCATCTTCCTGCAGAACCACGACCAGGTGGGTAACCGCGCCTTCGGTGAACGCCTGACCCAACTGGCGCCGGAACCCGCACTGAAGGCCGCTACCGCCCTGCTGCTGCTCAGTCCGATGATTCCCTTGCTGTTCATTGGTGAGGAATGGGGCAGCCGCCAACCCTTCCTGTTCTTTACCAGCCACAACGACGAGCTCGCCGAACTGGTACGTGATGGCCGCCGCAACGAGTTCAAGGACTTCGACTTCTTCACCAGTGAAGAACATCGCCAGCAGATCCCTGACCCGAACGCGCCCAAGACCTTCGAAGATTCCAAACCCAACTTCGGCGAGGCCGATCAGCCTGACCATGCAGCCTGGGTGGGCCTGTATCGCGAACTGCTGGAGATTCGTCGCCGGGAACTCTTCCCGCGCCTGGAAGGCGCCCGTGCCGAAGGCGCCGAAGCCCTGGCCGACCGCGCCGTGCGGGCACGCTGGAGCCTGGCCGATGGCAGCCGCCTGACCATCGAACTCAACCTGAGCGAGAACGCCGTGCAGGTGGACGAGGCGCCCCAGGGTGAATTGCTGCACAGCAGCGACGCTGCAGCAACGCCAGCCCGGCAGGAGGGTCAGCTGGCTGCCCACTGCGCACTGGTCTGGCTGGAGAAACAGGCATGAGTGGAGATCGTCTGGAACAATTAGCCAAGGCCGCCGGTATCGCCATCGAATGGACCGCCTACGATGGCAAGTGCCAACGGGTGAGCCCCGAGGCGCTACGCAATCTGCTCAAGGCCATCGAGCTACCCGCGGACAGTGACGCGGACATCGATGCCAGCCTGCGCAAGCTGGCCGAGGTCGGTGACAAGGATCACCTGCCACCCCTCCTCACGGCCGTGGTCGGTAAACCCGTCGGGACACCCGACCAGTTCAAGCGTGGCGTCCGCTATGAGGTGCAGTTGGAAGACGGCGAGCGCCTGGAAGGTCAGGTAGATGACCAGGGCCAGCTCGCGCCCATCAGCACCGCCGGTTATCACCAGGCGGAAATCGGTGGTGAAGCTCTGATCCTGGCCGTCGCGCCAGAGCGCTGCTTTACCATCGCCGACGCCACAGGCGACGAGCAGGCCAGGCTTTGGGGCCTGGCTGTGCAGCTCTACAGCCTCAGACGCGACGGTGGCAGCGGTGCGGGCGATTTGCAGGGTCTGGTGCAGCTCGCCAAGGCAGCTGCCGGCAAGGGCGCCGATGCCCTGGCCATCAGCCCGCTGCACGCCATGTTCAGCGCCGATGGCAGTCGCTACAGCCCCTATTCGCCGTCGAGCCGGGTGTTCTTCAATGTGCTCTATGCCGCGCCAGAGCTGGTGCTGGGCGCCGAGCCCGTGCGTCAGGCCATGCAGCGCGCCGGCCTGCAGGCGGAAGCCGAGCGCCTCGAACAGCTTGAGCTGATCGACTGGCCGGCCCTGGCCAAGCTGCGGCTGCGCCTGCTGCGTACCCTGCACCTGGAGTTTCGCACCGCCGCCGGCACACTGCGCGAGCGCTTCGAGGCCTTCCGTCGCGACGGTGGCGAAGCCCTGGAGAATCACTGCCGCTTCGAAGCCCTGCATGCCTCCTTCACCCAGGGCGCTGCATCGCCGAGCTGGCAGCATTGGCCGCAGCAGTATCGTGATCCCAAGAATCCTGCCGTGGCTGAATTTGCCGAACGCCATGCCCAGGACGTGGAGTTCTATGCCTTCACCCAGTGGCTGGCCAGCGAAGGGCTGTCCGCCGCCCAGAAGCAGTGCCGCGAATCGGGCATGAAGATCGGTCTGATCGCCGACATCGCCGTGGGCGCGGATGGGGGTGGCAGCCAGGCCTGGAGTCGTCAGGAAGAGCTGCTGGCCTCGGTCACCGTCGGTTGTCCGCCGGACCTGCTCAACCAGAAAGGCCAGGGCTGGGGCATATCCGCCTTCTCGCCTACCGGCATGATCCAGCACGGCTTCCGCGCCTTCATCGAGATGCTCAAGGCGAACTTCGCGCACGCCGGCGGTGTGCGCATCGACCATGTGATGGGTCTGCAACGGCTCTGGCTGGTGCCCGAGGGTGCCTCCCCGGCCGACGGCGCCTATCTCTCCTACCCCATCGACGACCTGCTGCGCCTGGTCGCCCTGGAATCCTGGCGGCATCGCTGCGTGGTCATGGGCGAAGATCTGGGTACGGTGCCCGAGGGCTTCCGTGAACGACTGGCCGAACGCGCCATCATGGGCATGCAGGTACTGCTGTTCGAGCGCGACGACAAGGCGTTCAAGCAGGCCGCGCAGTGGTCGGACACGGCCATGGGCATGCCCACCACCCACGACCTGCCGACGCTCACCGGCTGGTGGCAGGGTCGCGACGCCGACTGGCAGGAAGAGCTCGGCCTGCTGCCCGACGGCACATCGCGCCAGGACCGACTCGACGAGCGCGCCGAGGATCGCCGCTACCTGGCCAAGGCCCTGGAATTGGACGACAGCCGCGAAAGCAATGTCGAACAGGCCGTCGATGCCGCCATCGATTTCATCGGTCGCACGCCGGCGCCCCTGATCATCCTGCCGGTGGAAGACGCCCTGGGCCAGCTGGAGCAGGCCAACCTGCCCGGCACCACCAACGAACACCCCAATTGGCTGCGCCGCTGGGACGCTCCCGCGGAGCGCCTGCTGGACGCCGCCACCCCTGAACGACGCCTAAGCGTGCTGAGCACTGCCCGTAACAATCCGGAGAACACTCGATGAGTCGCTTGCGCGCTACCGTACGCCTGCAGTTCCACAAGGATTTCACCTTCGACGATGCCCTGCCCCTGGTCGATTATTACGCCAAACTGGGCATCAGCCATATCTATGCGTCGCCCATCACCACCGCCCGCGCCGGCTCCGTGCACGGTTACGACGTGGTCGACCCCACCCGGGTCAACCCGGAGCTGGGCGGTGAAGAGGCGCTGCGTCGCCTGGTCGCTCGGCTGCGCGAACATGGCATGGGCCTGATCGCCGACTTCGTGCCCAACCACACCAACGTGGGCGGCTCGGAGAACGCCTGGTGGCTGGACATCCTCGAATGGGGCCGCCAGAGCCGCTATGCCGGCTTCTACGACATCAACTGGTACGGGCCGGACCCGGATCTACAGGGCCAGGTGCTGCTGCCCTTCCTGGGTGACGCCTACGGCAACGTGCTGCAGGCCGGTGAGCTCAAGCTGGTGTTCGACGCCGAGCAAGGCGCCTTCCGCGTGGAATACTACGCCCACCACTTCCCCATCAATCCAGGGACCTACGGCCAGATCCTGCGCGAGAGCGACCTGCCCCAGCTGAGCCTGTTCGCCGATGCCTTCTCGGCGCGTGCCAAGGACCTGGAAGAAGCGCGCGGCGCCCAGCGCCAGCTGGCGGACGCCGCCAAGGACCCGGCCGTGGCGGCCGCCATCGACAAGGCGGTCGCCGCCTTCGACGGTAGCCAGCCGGCCAATCAGGAACGCTTGCACGCCCTGCTGGAGAGCCAGCACTATCGCCTGGCCAGCTGGCGCACTGCCTCGGACGACATCAACTGGCGGCGCTTCTTCGACATCACCGAACTCGGTGGCCTGCGCATGGAACGCCACGAGGTGTTCGAGGAAACCCATTCGCTGATCTTCCGCCTGATCAGCGAAGGCCTGCTCGACGGCCTGCGCCTGGATCACATCGACGGCCTGGCCAATCCGCGCGCCTATTGCCGCAAGTTGCGCCGCCGGGTGGACGACCTCTGTGCCAACCGTGCCGGCGGTGCGCCGGAAGATGGCTTCCCCATCTACATCGAGAAGATCCTGGCCGAAGGCGAGCAGCTGCGCGAAGGCTGGGGCATCGACGGCACCACTGGCTACGAGTTCATGAACGAGGTCTCAGCGGTGCAGCATGCGGCCAGCGGTGAAGCGCCGCTGCGCCGGTTCTGGGCCGAGCAGACCGGTCGTACCGAGGACTTCCTCGAAGAGGTACGGGAAGCACGGCGCCTGGTGCTCACCGGCGCACTGTCCAGCGAATTCGAATCGGCCGTGCACACCCTGCACCTGCTGGCCCAACAGGACTGGCGTACCCGCGACACCAGCCAGGGCGCCATCCGCCGGGTGTTGCTGGAGCTGATCGTGCAGTTCAAGGTCTATCGCACCTATGCCGGCGCGGCGGGTTTCGTCGGCGCCGATGCCCAGTGGTTCGATACCGCGCTGGAGGCCGCCCGCCCCCATGTCAGCGAAGCGGAGCAGCCGCTGCTGGAGCAACTACGCGCCTGGCTAGGTGGCGATGCGCCGCGCCACAAGCCAGTGGGCAGCGTGGCCCGTCGCGAACAGCGCCGTGCCATCACCAAATTCCAGCAACTCACCTCGCCCATCGCCGCTAAGGCCGTGGAAGACACCGCCTGCTATCGCTCCGCTCCACTGCTATCGCGCAACGACGTGGGCTTCGATCCGCAGCATTTCGCCCAGCCGGTCAGCGCCTTCCACCAGGCCAGCGGCTGGCGTGCAGAGCATTTCCCGCGCAACATGCTGACCACCGCGACCCACGACCATAAGCGTGGCGAAGACACCCGCGCCCGCCTGGCGGTGGTCTCGGAACGCCCGGAAGCCTATATCGCCCAGGTCAGTGGCTGGATGGAACAGGCTGCTCCTCTGCGCGGCCAGTGGAACGATGCACCCGCACCGACCCCAGGTGATGAGCTGATGCTCTACCAGACCCTGCTCGCCAGCTGGCCGCTACAGCTGCAGGCCGACGACCCGCAGGGCCTGCAGGCCTATCTGGAGCGCCTGCTGCAGTGGCAGGAAAAGGCCCTGCGCGAAGAGAAGCTGGAGTCCGACTGGTGGGCGCCGAATGGGGACTACGAAGCGGCCTGCAAGGCCTTCCTGGAAGGCCTCCTCACCGACGACAAGTATCTTGCCCTGCGCCGCGAGATCGTCGCAGCCGTCCGTGAACTGGCTCCAGCCGGTGCCCTGAATGGCCTGGTGCAGATGTTGCTGCGCAATACCGCGCCCGGCGTGCCCGACCTCTACCAAGGTGGTGAATTCTGGGATTTCAGCCTGGTGGAGCCCGACAATCGCCGCGCCGTGGACTACGCCCCGCGGCAGCAGGCCCTGGCCAAGCACACCACTGCCGACGCGGCTCTGGATACCTGGCAGAACGGCGAGATCAAACAACAGGTGCTGGCCAGCGTGCTGCAACTGCGCAAGCTGCAGCCACAGCTGTTCACCGAAGGTAGCTACCTCCCGCTGTCCGTTGCGGGCGCCCACGCCGATCAGGTACTGGCCTTCGCCCGTACCTGGGAGCAGCAGGCGGTGATCGTCATCGTGCCGGTGCATGCCTCCGACCTGCTGGAGAACAGCGAAACATTGCGCTTTTCTGCAGCGGCCTGGGGTGATACCCGGATAAAACTCCCGGAAACCTTGTCCATGTACCGTTTTGGGGAAACTTTCGCCCCTTCGTCTGTCCATGACCAGAAGAAAGAGCTTTCTGTCGGCGAGGTTCTGGCACGTTTTCCGCTTGGATTGCTCAGCACACAAGACATCACTCAAGGAGCCGTACCGCAATGACCCAAAAAGACGAACGCATCCAGCAGCTCGCCTATCAGATCTGGGAGTCCGAAGGACGGCCGGCCCACGAACACGATCGCCATTGGGAAATGGCGACCCGACTGTACGAAGCCGAACAGGAAGGCGTGGCCAAGAAGACCGCGACCAAGAAGCCTCGTGCAACCAAGACCACTGCGGGCGCGGACACGCCCGTGGCGAGCAAGGCCCGCACCGCTGGCAAGACCAAGAGTGGCAGCGAAAAGGCGGCCACCGAGGCGGAAGCTACCGGTGAGTCCGTGACCGAGAAGGTCGAGTCGGCTGCCAAGAAGGTCGCCTCCAAGGTCAAGCAGGCGGTCAAGCCCAGTGCCAGCAAGGCCAAGGCCGATGCCAACGTCGAGGCTACCGGCGTAGGTGTGGCACCGGCTACGCCGAAGAAGCCGCGTGCCTCCCGGGCCAAGGCGACGACGGCCAAGCCCGCCGCCAGCGAGTGATGTGATGTTCCGGCCTGGCCACTCGGCCAGGCCTTCTCTCTGCCGCCTCGCTGCGGCGTCTACGTTATCCCTGGTTTTCTGATTTTTCCTGCAAAAACAACGCTTTGTCGGCTCGCCATGGGAGCTCGGAACTGCGCTGCGCCGGGCCTTTCATATGCAGGTAGCCGGATCTGTATCGATTCAGCCACCGGCAGGTATTGAGAGCCGAGTCAGAGCTACTTCCTTCCTAGCTATCCCGAGAGCGTCGAAATGACTTCAACTGAGTCCAACAAGCCGTTAACCGAAGCAACCACTTTCATCAGTAAGTCCAAGTCTCGTGTTCGTGAAGGCCTGCCCTATCCCCTGGGCGCTACCTGGGACGGCTCCGGCGTGAACTTCGCCATCTTTTCCGCCAACGCCACCAAGGTCGAACTCTGCCTCTTCGACGATGAAGGCAAGGAAGAAATCGAGCGCATCGAACTGCCGGAATTCACCAATGAGATCTGGCACGGCTATCTGCCCGATGCCCGTCCCGGCACCCTCTACGGCTACCGGGTACACGGCCCGTACGAGCCGCAGAACGGCCATCGCTTCAATCACAACAAGCTGCTGATCGATCCCTATGCCAAGCAGATCGTCGGCGAGCTGGAGTGGAACGACGCCCTGTTCGGCTACACCATCGGCCACGCCGATGGCGACCTGTCCTTCGACGAGCGTGACAGCGCGCCCTTCATGCCGCGCTGCCGGGTCATCGACCCCGCCTTCACTTGGGGCAACACCACCCATCCGCGGGTCCCGCGTGATCGCACCGTGTTCTACGAGACCCACGTCCGGGGTTACACCATGCAGCACCCGGCCGTCCCGGAGAGTGCCCGCGGTACCTTCTCCGGCCTGCAGGAAAGCGAGGTCATCGACTACATCAAGTCCCTCGGCATAACCTCCGTCGAGCTGATGCCGATCCACTACTTCCTGGACGACAACCATCTGCTGGAAAAGGGCCTGAAGAACTTCTGGGGCTACAACACCCTGGCTTTCTTCGCGCCGCATTCGCGCTACATGGCCAGCCAGTCCATCGGCGAATTCAAGGTGATGGTCGCGCGCATGCACAATGCCGGCCTCGAGGTCATTCTCGACGTGGTCTACAACCACACCGCCGAAGGCAACGAGATGGGCCCGACCCTCTCGCTCAAGGGCATCGACAACGCCAACTACTACCGCCTAATGCCCGATGATGCGCGCTACTACATCAACGACACTGGCACCGGCAACACCCTGAACATGAGCCATCCCTGCGTGCTGCAGATGGTGACCGACTCGCTGCGCTACTGGGCCACCGAGATGGGCGTGGACGGCTTCCGCTTCGACCTGGCCACCATCCTGGGCCGCGAGCCGGATGGCTTCGACGAAGGCGGCGGCTTCCTGCACGCCTGCCGTCAGGATCCGATCTTGGCCGAGACCAAGCTCATCGCCGAGCCCTGGGACTGCGGTCCCGGCGGCTACCAGGTCGGCAACTTCCCACCCGGCTGGATGGAGTGGAACGATACCTTCCGTGACACCGCGCGGGCCTTCTGGAAGGGTGACGAAGACAAGATCGGCGATTTCGCGAAGATCTTCCTGGGCTCCGGCGACAAGTTCAACCGTCGCGGTCGCAAGCCCTATTCGTCGGTGAACTTCGTGACCGCCCACGACGGCTTCACCCTGGCCGACACCGTGTCTTACAACGACAAGCACAACGAGGCCAACGGCGAAGGCAACAACGACGGCCATTCCCACAATCTATCGTGGAACTGTGGTGTCGAAGGCGAGACCGACGATCCGGAGATCATCGAACTGCGCTATCGCCAGATGCGCAACCTGCTGGCCACCCTCTTCCTGTCCCAGGGCACGCCCATGCTGCTGGCCGGTGACGAATTCGCCCGTACCCAAGGCGGCAACAACAACGGCTACTGCCAGGACAGCGAGATCGGTTGGGTCAACTGGGAGATCAGCGAAAAGAGCGCCGAGCTCCAGGAATACGTGCGCAACCTGATCGACCTGCGTCGTCGCTATCCGCTGCTGCGTCGCAGCCGCTTCTTCACCGGTGCCTACAACGAGGAGCTGGGCGTCAAGGATGTCACCTGGCTGCAGCCCGGCGGCACCGAGATGGGCGACGAGCAATGGCAGGACGGCAGCAACAAGTGCATGGGCATCCTGCTCGATGGCCGTGCCCAGCCGACCGGCATTCGTCGCAAGGGCGCGGATACCTCGCTGCTGATTCTGGTCAATGCTCATTATGACGTGGTGGATTTCACCCTGCCGGAAGTCCCCATGGGCGAGCATTGGTCCCTGCAGCTGGATACCAATCAGCCTGACCTGGATGCCGGCGACGTCTTCAATTTTGGAGACACCTATCAGGTCACCGGACGCTCGGTACTGCTGTTCGAGCTGACCCAGACCAAGCGGAGGAAGCGCCAGGCATGACGAACGCGCAACAGGGTTTTTCGTTCAAGGTCCTGACCATCAACACGCACAAGGGCTTCACGTCCTTCAACCGCAAGTTCATCTTGCCGGAATTGCGCGAGGCGGTGCGGACGGTGTCAGCGGACATTGTCTTCTTGCAGGAGGTGTTGGGTACCCACGAAAAGCACCCGTTGCGCTTCGAGAACTGGCCGGCGGCGCCGCAGTACGAGTTCCTGGCCGATTCGATGTGGACCGATTTCGCCTACGGGCGCAATGCGGTCTACCCGGACGGCCATCACGGTAATGCGGTGCTGTCGAAGTTTCCCATCGTCAGTTACGACAACTTCGACATTTCGATCGCCGGTCCGGAAAAACGCGGGATGCTGCATTGCGTCCTGCGCGTACCGGATCAAGGGGTGGATCTGCACGTCATCTGCGTCCATCTGGGGTTGCGGGAAAAGCATCGCCAGATGCAGATGAAGCTGATCTGCGAACACATCAATTCCCTGCCCAGCGACGCGCCCGTCGTGGTGGCGGGGGACTTCAACGACTGGCGCCAGAAGGCCAACGACATCCTTGGCCAGGGCGCGGGACTCGAAGAGGTGTTCATGAAGACCGCAGGGCGGCTGCCCAAGACCTTCCCGGCGAAGCGTCCCCTGCTCTGCCTGGACCGCATCTATACCCGTAACGTCAGCGTCGGTCGCCCACAGGTGCTGGGCAATCAGCCGTGGTCGCACCTCTCCGACCACGCGCCCCTGGCTGCGGACTTTCACCTATGAACTTCGAGTGGCGGGACGGAAACCGCATCGCCTTGCTGGAAAACGGCGAGGACTTCTTTCCCCGGGTCTTCGAGGCGATCCGCGAGGCGGAGCGCGAGGTCATCATCGAGACCTTTATCCTGTTCTACGACAAGGTGGGTCAGGGCCTGCAGCGAGAACTGGTGGCGGCGGCCAAGCGTGGTGTCCAGGTGGACATCACCGTGGACGCCTATGGCTCGCCCGATCTGCCGCGTGACTTCATCGATGAGATGGTCCATGCCGGCGTGCGCTTCCGCTACTACGATCCGCGCCCGCTGGTCATGGGCATGAGGACCAACCTCTTCCGCCGCCTGCATCGCAAGATCGTGGTGGTGGATGCCCGCCTGGGCTTCATCGGTGGCATCAACTATTCCGCCGAGCACCTGGGTGACTTCGGGCCGGAAGCCAAGCAGGACTATGCCGTCGAGGTGGAAGGCCCCATCGTCGACGATATCCATCGCTTCGCGCGCGACGCCATCAACTCGCCGGAGGAAACCCACCGCTGGTGGGGCAAGCGCTCGCAGAAGCCGGCCAACAACCGCAACCCGGGCAATGCCCAGGCCCTGCTGGTGTACCGCGACAACGACGAACATCGCGCCGACATCGAAAAGCACTACCTGGAAATGCTGCGCAACGCCAAACGCGAGGTGGTGATCGCCAACGCCTACTTCTTCCCGGGCTATCGTCTGCTGCGGGAGATGCGTAACGCGGCGCAGCGCGGCGTCCGGGTGGTGCTGATCGTGCAGGGCGAGCCGGACATGGCCATCGTCAAGGTCGGCGCCCAGATGCTCTACAACTACCTGGTCAAGGCCGGGGTGGAGATCTACGAATACTGCCTGCGCCCCTTGCACGGCAAGGTGGCGACCATGGACGAGCACTGGTCCACCGTGGGTTCGAGCAACCTGGACCCCTTGAGTCTTTCGCTCAATCTCGAATGCAACCTGATCTTCCATGACCACGCCTTCAACCGTGAATTGCGCGGTCGCCTGGAGACCCTGATCCAGCATCACTGCGAGCACGTCGACAGCAGCAAGGTGCCCAAGCGCACCTATTGGCACCTGGCCAAGACGATGCTGGTCTTCCACTTTTTGCGCCACTTCCCCGCCTGGGTCGGCTGGCTGCCCGGTCATACCCCCAAGATCGAACTGGTGAGTCCACCGGTGCAGCCCGAGCTGGAAACCCAGGACCGGGTCGATTCCCCGATTTCAAGGTATCCCCAACGATGAGCAGCCACAGCGACACCCTGGATCACGCCGACGACCAGGAAGACGGGCAGACTGCCGCCAAGCCGCAGAACGGCCGCTGGGTCCTGGCCAAGAAGATCCTGACCTGGGTGTTTTTGATCGCGGTCGTGGTGCTGCTGGTGATCTACGCCCGCAAGGTCGACTGGGGCGAGGTCTGGAAGGTCTTTACCGGCTACAAGTGGACGACGCTGGCCATGGCCGGTGGCCTGGTGGTGCTGTCCTACATCATGTACGGCTGCTACGACCTTATCGGTCGGGCCTATTGCGGGCACAAGCTGGTCAAGCGCCAGGTGTTCCTGGTGTCCTTCATCTGCTACGCCTTTACCCTCACCCTGAGCACCTGGGTCGGCGGCATCGGCATGAGGTATCGCCTCTACTCGCGGCTGGGTCTTTCCAGTGGCACCATCACCCGCATCTTCTCCCTGAGCATCGCCACCAACTGGCTGGGGTACGTGCTGCTCGCCGGTGGCATCTTCGTCAGCGGTGTGGTGGACATGCCACCCAACTGGTTCGTCGGCGACACCACGCTGCGGCTGATCGGCTTCGGCTTGCTGGCCTTCATCGTCTTCTACCTGGGTGTCTGCGCCTTTGCCAAACAGCGCGAATGGACGGTGCGCAAGCAGCGGCTCGCCCTGCCCTCGCTACGCATGGCCTGCCTGCAACTGCTGGTGTCTTCGATCAACTGGATGGCCATGGCGGCCATCGTCTATCTCTTCCTCGGCCGTCAGGTGGACTATCTGCATGTGCTCGGCGTACTGCTGCTCTCCAGCATCGCCATGGTCATCGTGCATATCCCGGCTGGTGTAGGCGTACTGGAGACGGTCTTCATCGCCCTGCTGGCCAATGACGGACTCAGCCAGGGCAAGATCATCGCCGCCCTGCTTGGCTACCGGACGCTGTATTTCATCATCCCGCTGCTGATCGCTGCGGTGCTCTATTTCGCCTTGGAAGGTCGTGCCAAGAAGCTCAAGGTGAGCAATGATCGGCGCGAAGAGCGCAAGCAGCAGGAAAAGCACGCCACCTGAGACGGGCCTACCGATTATTGGGCTGGTGCATGGAAATCAGCCGGTAGAAGAGTACCCGTCCGCCCTCGGTGGCGGGTCCTTCCCCGTCACGTAAGTGGGCGCCCGCCTTGAAATACAGGTGATGGTTGCTCCAGGCGTTGTCCAGTTGCAGACCCAGATCCCCGTTTCGTGAACCGGCACCATGGGCACGTATGGTGAGCACGCCACTGCGCGTCAGCTTGATGTCGTAGCTGAAGCGACTGTTGAGCGGCAGGTGCTCCAGCAGGATGACGTCCTTGGGGCTGTCGCTGGGGCTCTCTCGCAACCGGGCGATCAGTTGACCCTGGGCGACCTGCCCATTGCCCATGGCCGGACTCTCCACCCGATAGACCAGTTGCAACAGCGCCTGAGGCGCAGCCGGTATCGGGGTTTGATCCTCAATCTGGCTGATGATGACCTCAGGGCGTGACGGCACCTGCTGCACCGCCGCCTCGGCCTGCAGCAGGGCATCCGCCTCGCGGTACTTCCAGGCATAGGCACTGCCGTCCGGACGCGTCTCGCGTAGCTCGGTGGCGGGATAGCTGCTGAAGAGCTGCGGGGTGCCGGTCACCGGGACCCAGAACACCAGCGATCCCCCCTCGCCGCGCGTGAGGTAGGGGCTGCGAAAGGCGCTGCTGTTGAGTTCGGCGGTCTGTACCTGGGCCACGGGCATGGGTACGGGAACCGTCAGATTCCATTCGGCGAGATCGATCATGGGTTTCTCGGTGGCCAGATGCCTGACAAGCATCGCCCAGAACGGGGATGCCTGTCAGCGGAACGCGCCCCGTATGGGGCGCTCCCGGATCAGCCCTGCGGCTTGAACACCAGCAGACCCAGCGGCGGCACTTGCAGATTGAGCGAGGCCGGCTGGCCGTGGGCACCGATTTCCTCGGCCGTCACGCCGCCGCCATTGCCCAAGTTGGAGCCGCCGTAGCGCTCGGCATCGCTGTTGAAGATCTCCTGCCAATGGCCCAGTGCAGGCACGCCCACCCGGTAGTCGTGACGCGGCACCGGGGTGAAGTTGGCGATGACCAGCAGCGGTCGCTGCTGGGCGTCCTTGCGCAGCCAGGCGAAGACACTGTTGCCATTGTCGTCCCCTACCACCCAATCGAAGCCCTCAGGCAGATGATCACGCTCGTGCAGGGCCGGCTCATGACGATAAAGGTGGTTGAGATCGGCCAGCAGCTGCTGCACGCCCCGGTGGGTGCCGTGCTCCAGCAGGAACCAGTCCAGCTCGCGGTCATGACTCCACTCGCGCCACTGACCGAATTCGCAGCCCATGAACAGCAGCTTCTTACCCGGGTGGGTCCACATGAAGCTCAGGTAGGTACGCAGGTTGGCGAACTTCTGCCAGACGTCGCCCGGCATCTTCTCGATCATCGAGCCCTTGCCGTGCACCACCTCATCGTGGGAAATGGGCAGCATGAAGCGTTCGGACCAGGCGTACACCAGGCCAAAGGTCATCTGGTGGTGATGGTACTGGCGATAGACCGGATCCTCTTCCACATAGTGGAGGGTGTCGTTCATCCAGCCCATGTTCCACTTGAAGTCGAAACCCAACCCCCCTTCGCTGACTGGTGCGCTGACGCCCGGCCAGGAGGTGGATTCCTCGGCGATCACCAGGGCACCTGGTGCCTCTTCGTGGACCACCTCGTTGAGGTGACGCAGGAAGGCGATGGTCTCCAGGTTCTCGCGACCGCCGTGGATGTTGGGAATCCACTCACCGTGCTTGCGCGAATAGTCGCGGTAGAGCATGGAGGCCACGGCATCCACCCGCAGGCCGTCGATGTGGAAGTGCTTGAGCCAATGCATGGCCGAGGCCAGCATGAACCCGTGCACCTCGTGGCGCCCCAGGTTGTAGATATAGGTGTTCCAGTCCTGGTGGAAGCCTTCGAAGGGGTGCTCGTATTCGTACAGGGCGGTACCGTCGAAACGGGCCAGGCCGTGTTCGTCGGTGGGGAAATGCGCCGGGACCCAGTCGAGGATGACACCGATGTCCGCCTGGTGACAGGCATCGACGAAGGCAGCGAAATCCGCCGGGGTGCCGAAGCGCGAGGTGGGCGCGAACTGGCCCAGCGGCTGGTAGCCCCAGGAACCGCTGAAGGGATGCTCCATGATCGGCAGCAGCTCGATATGGGTGAAGCCCATCTCGCGGACGTAGGGAATCAAGCGCTCCGCCAGCTCGCGCCAGTTGTACTGGCGCCCCTCGTCACCCCCTTCGCGGCGCCAGGAACCGGCGTGCAATTCGTAGACCGAGATGGGTGCTTCCACGCCTTGCAACTCGCGACGGCGAGCCATCCAGTCCTGATCGTGCCAGGTGAAAGGCTTGTTGTCGGCCACCACCGAGGCGGTGCGCGGTGGCAACTCCGCCGCCAGGGCAATGGGGTCGGCCTTGAGCGGCAACACGCCGTGCTGGCCAAGGATCTCGTACTTGTAGGCCGTGCCGACCGGCAGGCGCGGGACGAACAGCTCCCAGACGCCACTGTTGGCACGCAGACGCATGGGCAGGCGGCGGCCATCCCAGCTGTTGAAGTCGCCTACCACCGAGACGCGCCGGGCATTGGGTGCCCAGACCGCGAAGCGCACGCCCTCGATGCCGTCGACCTGGCAGCGTTGGGCGCCAAAGGTCTCGCCGAGATTGCGGTGGCGGCCTTCGTTGAACAGGTAGAGATCGGTCTCCCCCAACAGCAGATCGAAGGAATAGGGATCCTCGGTTTCCTGCACGCCGCTGGGCCAGCGGATGATCAGCTTGTAGGGCGCGGCGTACTCCAGCCGCGCGACGAACAGGCCAGGCACCCGCCCGGGCTGCATCTGGGCCAGTGGCCGACCGCTGACGCGATCGACCAGCTCGACACCCAGGGCACTGGGCAGGAAGGCGCGGACGATCACGCCCTCGCCATCGGGATGGGGACCGAGCACGGCGAAGGGATTGCCGTGCTCGCCGCGGGCCAGCGACTCGGCTTCGGCAGCCGAGAGCCGGGCGTCGTCCAGGGGAGCGACGGGGGCGGTATTGTGATCGGTCATGCGCGGGCTCCGGACAAGAGGGTCTCGACGATGGCGGCGACGCCACGTAGCGGGATGTTGATCCAGGTGGGTCGATTGGCAGCCTCGTAGCCTATCTCATAGACCGCCTTCTCCAGGCTGTAGAGATCCAGCGCCGCCTGCTCGCCCCGCTCGCTCCACTGGTGGCCGATGTCGGCCGCCGCAGTGCGATAGCCTTCCAGGAAGGCTGCGTAGGACGCATTGCGGTAGGTCTCTGCCGCCTTGGCACGCAGTTGCAGATGCTCTTCCGAGGTATCGGCGCCGGCGTTGCTCGACTGGGTGACCATGGCCGCCGCGTAGTCGAAGGAGCGCAGCACCCCGGCGACGTCCTTGTGCGGACCGTACTTGCCGCGGCGTTCTTCCAGCGACCGCGCCGGCTCGCCTTCGAAGTCGATGAGGATGGCATCGTCCTGAGCCACCAGCACCTGACCCAGGTGCAGATCGCCGTGGACACGGATACGCAGACCACCCTCGACGTCGGCGGCCAGGGCCTCGATCCGCTTGGCCAGGGCTTCGCGCTTGCCGACCAGGCGCTGCAGCAGCTCCTTGCCGGTAGCATCGAGCTGGTCGCCCATGCCCTGCAGGGTATCCAGAGCGCCGTCGACCTGGACGCGTACGCGATGTGCCAGTTCCTTGGCCGCCTGGGCGTCCACGGTCTCGGGGGCGAAGGCTGCATCCTCGGTGGGCTGCGCCAGCACCAGATGCATCTCACCCAGGCGCTTGCCCAGTACGCCAGCGAAGGCCGTCAGATCGCCCATGGCGGTGAATTCGTTCTCCACATCGGAGATGCCGCCACTGAGCAGGTCGCGGGTGACGCGATCCAGCCCGTCCAGGCTCCAGGTCCAGGCATCACCCTGGTTGTGGATGTGCTGCTGGACCAGCATCAGTACGTGCGGCGTGCCATCCGCGGCGACGCGCTGGGCCACGGCGTGGGTCGCCGCGATGTTGGCGAATCCGGCCTGGGCCAGATAGCGGCCCATCTCCACTTCCGGATGGATACCCGGCGCCACCTTGCGGATCAGCTTGAGCATCAGGTGATCGCCGACGATCAGCGAACTGTTGGATTGCTCCACGCCCAGGTGCTTGATCTCGATATCCGGATCCAGGGCGAAGTCCTCGGCCTGATCGTAGACCTCGAAGCGCAGTTCACCCGCGGGCACGGCAAGCTTGGCGCCCTTGTGGAAGGCGTCGAACACGCCATGCACGAAGCTGGTCAGGGCGAAGGCGTCGGTCACCAGGCCCACGCGGCGCACATGACGGATGCGGGAAATGGCCAGTTGGGTCGCCAGCGGGCTGCAGTGCTGGTCTTCCTCGGCAAGGAAACCCAGCGGCAGCGCATAACGCTCCTCGCCCTTGGCGTTGGTCACCACCACTTCGCTGAACATCACCGGCAGCTTGGGGGTATTGATCTGGGCGGCATAGTCCAGACGCACGCCGGTGATGGCCTCGTCCTTGGAACCGAACCAGCGGCGCTTGGGCAGATAGACCGGCAGCACCTCTTCGAAGATGCGGCGCGGCTCGCCGTCGAGCAGCTCCTGCAGATTGCGCTTGATCACTACCGTCTGGTAGTCGGGCATCGGCGCCGGCGGCTCGGTGTGCCAGGCGGGCATTTGTTCGTTGCCGGCCAGGTAGAACCAGTAGAAGCCATAGGGCGGCAGGGTCAGCATGTAGGGTAGCTGGCCGATGGGCGGGAAGGCGCTGCCGCCGATCATTTCCACCGGCACCTGACCGGCGAAGCTGGACAGGTCCAGCTCCACCGCCTGGGCGGCACGGGAAACGTTGGCCACGCAGAGGATGGTCTCGTGCTCACCCTGGGCATTGGTGAAATCGCGCAGGTAGGCCAGGATGCGTCTGTTGGTGGGCGACAGCATCTTCAGAGTGCCGCGACCGAACGCCTTCTGCTGCTTGCGCACGGCCAGCATGCGCCGCGTCCAGTTGAGCAGCGAATGGGGATCGCGGGACTGGGCCTCGACGTTGATTGCCTGGTAGCCGTAGAGCGGATCCATGATCGACGGTAGCACCAGGCTGGCTGGATCGGCGCGGGAGAAGCCGCCGTTGCGGTCGACCGACCACTGCATCGGGGTCCGTACGCCATCGCGGTCGCCCAGGTGAATGTTGTCACCCATGCCGATTTCGTCGCCGTAGTACATCGTCGGGGTACCGGGCATCGACAGCAACAGGCTGTTGAGCAGCTCGATACGGCGACGGTCGCGCTCCAGCAGAGGCGCCAGACGACGACGGATGCCGAGGTTGATACGCGCGCGGCGATCCGAGGCGTAGTAGTTCCAGAGATAATCCCGCTCGCGGTCGGTCACCATCTCCAGGGTCAGTTCATCGTGGTTGCGCAGGAAGATCGACCACTGGCAATTGGCCGGGATCTCCGGGGTCTGGCGCAGGATATCGGTGATGGGGAAGCGGTCTTCCTGGGCGATGGCCATGTACATGCGCGGCATCAGCGGGAAGTGGAAGGCCATGTGGCATTCGTCGCCATCGCCGAAGTACAGCTGGGTGTCTTCCGGCCACTGGTTGGCCTCGGCCAGCAGCATGCGGTCCGGATAGTTGGCGTCGATCTCGGCCCGGATCTCCTTGAGCACCACGTGGGTCTCGGGCAGGTTCTCGTTGTTGGTACCGTCGCGCTCCACCAGATAAGGAATGGCGTCCAGGCGCAGGCCGTCGACACCCAGATCCAGCCAGTATCTCATGATCGAGATGACGGCCTTCATGACCTGGGGATTGTCGAAGTTGAGGTCCGGCTGGTGGGAATAGAAGCGGTGCCAGAAGTACTGGCCGGCGACCGGGTCCCAGGTCCAGTTGGACTTCTCGGTGTCGAGGAAGATGATGCGGGTGCCATCGTACTTCTGGTCATCGTCGGACCAGACGTAGAAATTGCGCGCCGCTGAGCCCTTCTTGGCGCGGCGGGCGCGCTGGAACCAAGGGTGCTGGTCGGACGTGTGGTTGATGACAAGCTCGGTGATCACCCGCAGGCCACGGGCATGGGCCTCGGCGATGAATCGCTTGGCATCGGCCATGGTGCCGTAGTCGGGATGGATGCCACGGTACTCGGCGATGTCGTAGCCGTCATCGCGGCGCGGCGAGGGATAGAACGGTAGCAGCCAGATGGTGTTGACGCCCAGGCTGGCGATGTAGTCCAACTTCTCGATCAGGCCGGGGAAGTCGCCGATGCCATCGTTGTTGGAGTCGAAGAACGACTTCACGTGCACCTGGTAAATGATCGCGTCCTTGTACCACAGCGGATCGTCGATGAAGGCGGCAGGTTTGCGGGAACGAGCTTTATTGGGTTTTGCCATGTCGTCAGGTCCTTAACAGGGCGTCTGAATCAGATACGTGCGCCGGTCGTCCATGCCGCCCGGCGATGGAGATGGATCGGACCAGGCACGCTGGGATATCTCCCGCTGCCTGGTCGACCCGTCTGAGAGGTCGCTAGTGGCCCGCCTGGATGCGCCAGATGCCGAAGGGCATCGACGGCTCCAGCCGTGTCCATTGGGTCTTGCCGTGCCAGGCCCAGCGGTGCCCGGTCATCAGGTCTTCGCCATAGGTAGTGGCGTGATCATCGAGGCCCAGCTCCCACAATGGCAGTTCGAAATGGCCTTCCTGGGCGTTGAAGGGATCCAGGTTGATCGCCACCAGGATGAAGTTGCCCAGGTCGTCGGTGCGTTTGCCGAAATAGAGGATCTGGTCGTTCCAGCAGGTGTAGACCTTGAGCCCCAGATGGGTTTGCAAGGCGGGGTTCTGCCGGCGGATACGGTTGAGCTGGGCGATCTCGCCCATGATGTTGCCCGGCGCATAGAAGTCGCGCGGGCGCAGCTCGTACTTCTCCGAATCCAGGTATTCCTCCTTGCCGGCCGTGAGGGGCGCGCCCTCGCAGAGCTCGAAGCCGGCGTACATGCCCCACAGACCGGAACCCATGGTGGCCAGGGCCGCGCGGATCAGGAAGCCGGGACGGCCACTGGTCTGCAGGAAGCCCGGGTTGATGTCCGGCGTGTTGACGAAGAAATTCGGCCGGTAGCAATCGCGCAGCGGCGCTTCGTTGAGCTGGGTGAAATACTCGGTCAGCTCAGCCTTGGTGTTGCGCCAGGTGAAATAGGTGTAGCTCTGGCTATAACCCACCTTGCCCAGGCGCGCCATCATCGCTGGCTTGGTGAAGGCTTCGGCGAGGAACATGACATCGGCGTCGCGCCCACGGATGTCCGCGATCAGCCATTCCCAGAACGGCAGCGGCTTGGTGTGGGGGTTGTCGACGCGGAAGATCTTCACGCCCTGCTCCACCCAGTGCCAGACCACGTCACGCAGCGCCAGCCACAAATCCGGCACGGCATCCTTGGCATAGAAGTCGACGTTGACGATGTCCTGGTACTTCTTCGGCGGGTTCTCCGCATAGCGCATGGACCCATCCGGCCGCCAGGAGAACCAGCCCGGATGTTCCTTGAGCCATGGATGGTCGGGCGAACACTGGATGGCGAAGTCCAGGGCGATCTCCAGGCCGTGGTCGGCGGCCGCGGCCACCAGGGCGCGAAAGTCCTCCAGGGTACCCAGCTCGGGATGCACGGCATCGTGGCCGCCATCGGGGCTGCCGATGGCATAGGGACTGCCCGGCTGATCCGCGCCCGCCCCCAGGGTATTGTTCTTGCCCTTGCGGTGGGCCAGGCCGATCGGATGGATCGGCGGGAAGTACAGGACATCGAAACCCATGTCGCGAACACGCGGCAATTCGCCGATCACGTTACGGAAGGTGCCGTGGCGCTGGGGGTCATCGGTGATCGAGCGTGGGAAGAGTTCGTACCAGCTGGCGAATTCGGCGCGTAGGCGCTCGATGTCCAGCGGGTATTCGATGCTGTGGGTCAGATGCACATAGGCATCCACAGGTGCCATGGCCTGGCTGGCCTCACCCGCCAGCAGCACGGCGACCTTGTCGCCCTCACTGCCCGCCTGATCGAGGCGCTGCAGTAGCGCCTCCAGCGGACCGCGCTGCTCGCCTTCAGCGCGAGACAGCGCCTGTTCCACATGGATGCGGCCTTCCTGCAACTCCAGGTTCAGGCCGACACCCGCGGCGTACTTCTTCTCGATCTCGTAGCGATAGGTGCCCCAGACGTCCCACCAGGCCTGGACCACGAATTCGTAACGACCCACGGCCGGCGGTGTGAAGCGACCGCGCCAGAGATCGTTGGTTTCCAGGGTCAGCGGAGCCTGTTGCCAGTTCTCCTCGCCCTCCTGACGCCAGAGCACGCTGGCAGCCAGCTTGTCGTGGCCATCGGCGAAGATCTTGGCGGTCACCTCGACGACCCGACCGGCGATACCTTTGGCGGCAAACTGGCCATTGTCCACGGCCGGAGTGACCGATTCGATGGCGATGCGCGGGGTCTGGGCAGCCGTGGCGGGATCGAGGGAAAGCGTGGAAAAAGAACCGGGGAGATCGGTGTTCGACATCGAGCCTGACTCCATCTAGAGACGCGTGAAAGGTCGCAGCGCTCAAGCGCTGCGACCTAGGTCATGAACCCACTACTGCTTGGCTTGCCGCCAAAGAGGCCTGGCTGGCCAACCCCTCGCAGAGGGATCGGTAACCCGTAGCGATGCCCAGGAGGACACCACTCCAGACAGCCGCGGCTCTACTGCAACCGGAAGCACTCACGCGGGTGTGTCTGAAAGAGTCTGAGCACCGAGGGCGCGCAAAAGTTCAGCCAAACGGCAATGACCGATAGCTTCTGAAAAATGGATAAAATCCCTAAATATCATCTGCTTATGACAGGAATATAAAGTGATTTATAAAAGAATAAGCCTGTGTCCCGGTATTCGCTGGGACATACCGGGACGCAGGCTGAAAGGCGGGCAATACCCAGGAACGGACGTCAGAAAAAACCTTTATAAAACGTCCTAACCCTTTGAATCAATTAGAAAGGGGTATAGGGAAGATCACGCTTATGGGCACTGCGCCGGTAAGTGTTGAGGATGATATCCAGGGTTGCCGGGCTCACCGGTTTGCCTTCGAGGAAGTCGTCGATTTCGGCGTAGGTGATGCCGAAGGCATCTTCGTCGGCCTTGCCCGGTGAGAGGGATTCCAGATCAGCGGTGGGCACCTTGTGTACCAGATCGTCCGGCGCCCCCAGCCATTCGGCCACGGCCCGGACCCGCCGTTTGTTGAGGCCGTGCAAGGGCGTGAGATCGCAGGCGCCATCGCCGAATTTGGTATAGAAGCCCATCAGAGCCTCCGCCGCATGGTCGGTGCCTATCACCAGCCCTCGACGGGCGCCGGCCACGGCGTATTGGGCGATCATGCGCTGACGCGCCTTGATGTTGCCCAGCGTGAAGTCTTCATGGAGCTCGTCATCGAAGGCCACCTGCGCCTCGCGCACCGAGGCGAGCATGGCGTCGCTGGCCGGCTTGATGTTGACGGTATGGGTCTCGTCCGGCTGGATGAATTTGAGCGCGCGCTGGGCATCTTCCTCATCACGCTGGACACCATAGGGCAGGCGCATGGCGATGAATCTCAGACGTGCGTTGCCGCTCTCCTCGCGCGCGCGCTCCACGGCCAGCTGCGCCAGGCGGCCGGCGGTGGAGGAATCCACGCCGCCACTGATGCCCAGCACATAGCTCTCCTGGCGGCTGTTGAGCAGATAATCCTTGAGAAACTGGATGCGCCGCTCGGCCTCCTGGGCTGGATCGAATTGCTCGGGTACCTGCAGGGCCTGGATGATGTCGCGCTGAAGGGCTTCGGTCATCGGGCATTCTCCTCTGATTCGCGTTCGAGACGTTGATGATAGGGCACTACGGCGTTCAAGCTGTGCCGGGCCGCGGCCAGCTGCACGGCCTCGCGGTCACCGTCGAAATGCTGGGTTTCGGAATAGAGCACGATGTCGTCACCGACCCGATAGCCCCAGGCGAAGCAGACGGTTCCCTGGGGAATGCCATCCGCCCCGCCCGGCCCGGCCAGCCCGGTATTGGCGATGGCCACCTGGGCCGGACTGTCGCGCAGGGCGCCCGCGGCCATCTCTCGTGCCACAGCTTCGCTGGTGAGGTTATGGCGGTCGATCGTCTCCGGCTTGACGCCCAGCAGACGTTGCTTGGCTTCGGGCGAATAGACGACGTAACCGGACTCGATACAACTGCCGCTGCCGGGTATTTCCGACAGCAACCCTACTACTTTGCCCGCGGTGCAGGATTCCGCCGTGGTGAGCTGCAGCTCGTGATCCTTTAGATAGTCCAGCATGGACTCGATGGTGTTCATGATCGTCTTGCCCCAAGTAGCGTTCTCCTGCGTTGGAAGAACAGCGAAATGAGGAAGTTCGAGAGCCATCGAGGGTGTTTTTTCAAGGTCAGCGGGGGTATCGATGTCAAGGTGGATACCGGCGTCCGTCACCTTCCGCTCTAGCACCGATGCCTGGCGCAAGAGCCGTTTCGCTCCTTCGTCGCCCTGGAGGTCACCCAGCGCAGCGGCAAAATTCCGACCAAAGAGCACGGGGTGACCGCGCTTCTCCTGAAAAACGGGTACGACGACGCGCGCGGGGTCATGCAGCGCCAGCAGCTGTCGCGCCGTGGCGGGCTGCACGAAGGGCATGTCGCCTAGGGCGACCAGCCAACCGGATGCGTCCGGCGTCGCTCGCACCGCGGCGGCCAGGCTGTCGCCCATGCCGGTGGTGGGCAGAGTCAGCACTTCCAGGCCTTCCTCTCGGGCCAGCTCGGCGCGCCAGGGGGCTCCGCTCGCGACCACTGCCAGGCAGGGCAGATCCAGGCTCTTCCAGAGGCGAAAGGTGGCTTGCAATACTGTCGATTCGGGGTGACCGGGCAATGGTGCCTGCAGCTTGTCGTCACCGCCCGCTGCGCGGAAACGGCTACCGGCTCCGGCTGCCAGGACGAGCACCTGTACCCCTGTCATCCCTAGGCGACCTGTTCCACCGCCACCAGGGCCCGCTTCTTCTGGGTCAGGGCGATGCCGTTCTTGACCGCTACCACCTCCGCCAGCAGCGACAGCGCGATCTCCGGCGGCGTATGGCTGCCGATATGCAGGCCGATGGGGCCATGCAGGCGGTTGATGGCCGCCACTGGCACCTCCAGCTGCAGCAGCCGCTCACGACGGCGGTCATTGTTGCGCAGCGAACCCAGGGCGCCGACATAGAAGGCATCGGACTGCAGCGCCGTCAGCAACGCCAGGTCGTCCAGGCGCGGATCGTGGGTCAGGGCCACCACCGCGGTGCGTTCGTCCGGGCGGATGGACAGCACCGCATCGTCCGGCATGCCGGAGATAAAACGCGCCTCGCGCGTTTCCCACCCCTGGCGGAATTCCTCACGGGGATCGCAGACCAGCACTTCGAAATCGAGCATGGTGGCCATGTCGGCGACATAGAGCGACAGCTGACCGGCACCGATCAGCAGCAGGCGCCAGCGTGGCCCATGCACCAGGCGCAGGCGTCGTTCGTCCAGGGTGACCGGCTCGTCGCGCGTGGTGCTGGAGATCCGTACCTCGCCGGTGGCCAGGTCCAGCTCGCGCAAGGCCAGTTCATGGCCGTCGCAGCGCTGTAACAGCTGCTCCACCCAGCGCCATTCCCCGACCTGTTCCTGGACCAGACGCAGGGTACCGCCACAGGGCAGCCCGAAACGCGCCGCTTCGTCGCCGGAGACACCGTAGGTGATGATCTCCGGGCACTTCCCGGCGAACTGGCCGGCGTGCAGTCGGGCGATCAGATCGTCCTCGATGCAGCCACCGGACACGGAGCCACAGACCTGGCCATCGTCGCGCAGGGCCAGCATGGCGCCCGGCGGCCGCGGCGAGCTGCCCCAGGTCTGGACCACGGTGAACAGACTGACGCCATGGCCCTCCCGTCGCCAGGCCAGGGTCTTGCGCAAAACTTCCTGATCGACACTGTCCACGCCCTGCTCCTCTCTACCCTGCACCTGCAACGGCAAAATCGTCGTTCGGGGGTAGAACCCAACAACGAAGCGGGGTTCCCCGGGGCGGAACCGGGTGGATCGCCGGCCTATCCATAGAGGGACACCCCTCAAGGAGAACGTCCATGCCCCGCTCGATCTGGAAAGGCGCCGTCAGTTTCGGCCTGGTGCACATCCCCGTCTCGGTGGTCTCGGCGACCCGGCAGTCGGGCATCGACTTCGATTGGCTGGACGAACGCAGCCTCGACCCGGTGGGCTACAAGCGCATCAACAAGACCACCGGCAAGGAGGTGCCCAGCGAACACATCGTCAAGGGCATCGAACATGGTAAGGGCAAGTACGTGGTGCTCAGCGAGGACGAGATCCACAACGCCCTGCCCGAGGCCACCCGCACCATCGACATCCTGACCTTCGTCGAGGCGCGCGAGATCTCCATCCTGCACTTCGAGAAGCCCTATTACCTGGCGCCGGACAAGAATGGCGAAAAGGTCTATGCCCTGCTCCGTGACACCCTGAGCGCCGCCGGCAAGGTCGGGGTGGCCAACCTGGTGATGCACTCCAAGCAGCACCTGGCGGTGATCATGCCGCTGGGCGATGCGCTGGTACTCAATACCCTGCGCTGGGCCGACGAGGTGCGGTCCGCGGAAGACGTCGGACTCGAAGGGTTGGACGCCAAGGTGAGCAAGAAGGAAGTGGACATGGCCCAACGCCTGGTGGACGACATGACCGAGCAATGGGATCCGGACCAGTACCACGACACCTTCAAGGACAACGTCATGGCCCTGGTCGAGCGCAAGCTCAAGGATGGCAAGCTCGAAGCCGTTGCTGAAGAACCCGAACCCGAAGACAGTGGCGCCGACGTCATCGACCTCACCGAATTGCTGCGCCGCAGCCTGGGTGGCAAGCAGGACAAGGCCAAGGATGCACCCAAGCCCAAGAGTTCTGGCCGCTCGACCAGTCGGCGTAGCCCTGCCGCCCGTCGCAAGGCCAAGTGAGGATCGCTGCCATGGCTCCTTCGACCAGCGAATACAACCGCAAGCGCAACTTCGACATCACCGCCGAGCCGCGTGACGAGGACAGCCCACGTCGACGCAAGGCCAAGGGCGCTCTGAGCTTCGTCATCCAGAAGCACGACGCGCGCCGTCTGCACTATGACTTCCGCCTGGAACTGGACGGCACCCTCAAGAGCTGGGCGGTGCCCAAGGGGCCCAGCCTGGACCCGGGTGAAAAGCGCCTGGCGGTGCAGGTCGAGGATCATCCCCTCGCCTATGGCAGTTTCGAGGGCAGCATTCCCGAAGGCCAGTACGGCGCGGGCGACGTCATCGTCTGGGATCGCGGCGAGTGGCAGGCCGATGGCGATGCGGCCGAGGGCTATGCCGCCGGCAAGCTCAAGTTCGAACTCAGGGGCGAAAAGCTGCGCGGCCACTGGACCCTGGTGCGCACCCGGTTGCAGGGTCATAGCGACAAACCTCAGTGGTTGCTGATCAAGGAACGCGACGACCAGGCCCGTGACATCGCCGACTACGACGTGACCGCCGCCGAGCCCGACAGCGTGCTGAGCGACAAGACCCTGCCGCGCCTGGGTCAGGGCAAGCAGACCAAGGCCAGCACCCGCTCGACCAGTCCCAAGCCGCCGGCACGCAGGGCCAAGGCGCGTAAGGCCGAATTACCGGAGACCCTGGAGGCGCAACTGGCCACCCTGGTCGACAGTCCACCCGCCGGCGACTGGCTGTACGAGGTGAAATACGACGGCTACCGCCTGCTCGCCCACATCGAAGGCGGCGAGGTGCGCCTCTTCACCCGTAGCGGCAACGACTGGACCGAGCGCCTGCCGGAACAGGCCCGGGCGCTGGCCGCGCTGGGCCTCGACAACGCCTGGCTGGACGGCGAGATCGTGGTCAACGACGGCCAGGGCGTCTCCAGCTTCCAGGCGCTGCAGAATGCCTTCGAGACCGGCAAGGCCACCCGCATCGCCTATTACCTGTTCGATATGCCCTATCTGAACGGTGCGGACCTGCGCGAGGTCCCGGTCGAGCAGCGCCGCGAGCTGCTGGGCAAACTGCTGGAGGACAGCAACGGCAGCGACCTGCTGCGCTTTTCCGCCGCCTTCGAGGTGCCCGCCGATCGCATCCTGGCGAGTGCTTGCGAACTCGGTCTCGAAGGGGTGATCGGCAAGCGCCTGGGCAGCCCCTATCGTTCTCGGCGCAACAAGGACTGGATCAAGCTCAAGTGTGCCCATCGCCAGGAATTCATCATCGTCGGCTACACCCCGCCCAAGGGCGGGCGGCAGCACCTGGGCGCGCTCCTGGTGGCGCTGCATGATGAGCAAGGGGAGTTGCACTATGCCGGCAAGGTCGGCACCGGTTTCACCGCAGCGATGCTCAAACAACTGCATGGCAGATTCCAGCCGCTGATCGTAGAGCGGCCACCCGTGGTGGATCCGCCCAAGGGCGCCGCCTACCGCGAGGTGACCTGGCTGAAGCCCGAACAGCTGTGCGAAATCGCCTACGCCGAGATGACCCAGGATCGCATCGTCCGCCAGGGCGTCTTCCATGGCCTGCGCGACGACAAGCCAGCCCGGGAGATCGGGCTGGAGGAGGCGACTCCGGCCCGGGAGGCCGAGGCGGCGCCCCCCTCTGCCTCACGCCGCCCGTCCGCAGGCAAGGAGAGGGATGCCACCGTGGCCGGAGTGCGCATCAGCCATCCGGAGCGCGTCATCGACGACGCCAGTGGTGCCCGCAAGCTCGACGTGGCCGGCTATTACGCCGCCGTCGCCGACTGGCTCCTGCCGCACCTGGCCGACCGCCCCGTTGCCCTGGTCCGCACGCCCGAGGGCATCGCCGGTGAGCAGATCTTCCAGAAGCACAAGCAGACCCTCGCGATCCCTCACATGCGCGAGCTGGATCCAGCGCTGGATCCCGGCCACGCGCCACTGATGGTCATCGACAGCCGCGAGGCCCTTATCGGCGCGGCCCAGATGGGTACGGTGGAACTCCATACCTGGAATGCCACCGCTGGCCGTATCGAGCGCCCCGACCGCTTCATCCTCGATCTCGACCCTGATCCCGCCCTGCCCTGGTCGCGCATGGTGGAGGCGACGGAGCTGGTACTGACCCTGCTCGACGAGCTGGAGCTGCAGGCCTTCGTCAAGACCAGCGGCGGTCGCGGCCTGCACCTGGTGGTGCCCCTGGATCGGCGCCAGGACTGGGAGATCGTCAAGGCCTTCGCTCAGGCGGCAGCGCAGCACCTGGCCAATACCTTGCCCAAGCTCTTCGCCGCCAAGATGGGCGCGCAGAATCGCCAGGGGCGGATCTTCGTCGACTACCTGCGCAATCGCCATGGCGCCACCACGGTCAGCGCCTTTTCCCTGCGCGCCCGTCCGCACCTTGGCGTTTCGGTGCCGATCGCTCGCGAGGAGCTGTCGTCCCTGGAGGCGAGCGATCAATGGCGCTTCGACTCCCTGCTGCCACGCCTCGAAGCGCTCAAGGACGATCCCTGGGCCGGGTATGCCAAGGTGCGCCAGGGCCTCACGGCGGCACGGCGCAAACGGCTGGGCGTCGAGTAGCGACGCGCCTGCCGTCGGCCAACGTACCGCCTAAGCGAAACCCCTCCGCGTTGCCCGTGGTCTGCACTAACGAGCGTTGTCGTGGACAGCGCCGTCGCCAGCCACGGGATGGAGCCGATGTCGATCGATCTGGATAACCTTCAGGACACCCTGGACGAGTGGGCCTATGACGAGGTCACTCCTGCACTGCTGCAACACCGACTCCAGATTCTCAACCAGCGCGGCCTCGATCGCCTGCCGCTGCCAGGCCAGGGGCAGACCCTGGAGCGCTGGCGCGCCCTGGCCAAGGTAGCCAATCACGACCTGGGCCTGGTCAAGCTGTACGAAGGCCACACCGACGCCCTCGCCATCCTCAGCGAACTGGATGGCTTCGTGCCGCCTCCCGGCAGCCTCTGGGGTGTCTGGGCCGCCGAGCCGCCGGATGCCCGGCTGCTGGTGCGCTATGGCGCCGACAGCATGGTCACCCTGCACGGCCGCAAGTCCTGGTGCTCCGGTGCCGCTCTGGTCAGTCACGCCCTAGTTACCGCCTGGATGGACGACCATCCGATGCTGGTGGCGGTGGAAATGAATCAACCCGGCGTCGAGGTCACTCAGGACGGCTGGCGGGCGATCGGCATGCAGCATACGGGCAGCGTCGACGTGCTGTTCGATGGTGCAGCTGGCGTACTGGTCGGTGCCCCTGGCCGTTATCTGCATCGCCCTGGCTTCTGGCACGGCGGCGGGGGCATTGCCGCCTGCTGGTATGGCTCGGCCACCGCCCTGGCCGATACCCTGCGCGCCTACTGCAAACGCCATCGCGAGCCCCATGCCCTGGCCCATCTGGGCCACGTGGATGCCGCGTTGCTCGGCGCCGCGACCGCGCTGCGTCAGGCGGCCCACTGGATAGATCAGGAGCCTGTAGCGGACGCCCGCTATCCCATCTGCCAGCTACGGGCCCTGGTCGAACAGTGCGCCGAAATCGTCGTCCGCCATACCGGCCGGGCCTTTGGCGCCGCCCCGCTATGCCGCGACGCCTACTGCGCCCGCCATATGGCGGACCTGCCGGTCTACCTGCGCCAGAGTCATGCCGAGCGTGATCTGGCGGTACTGGGTGACCTCAATCTGCTGGAGGGTGCCCCTTGGCAACTGTAGGCGATCGTCAGATTCAAGGAGCCGGCACCACGCCCGAGGCCTGGCTACAGTGGTCCGGCTTTGGCGAGATGCCGGCCATCGAGGCGTCGCAACTGGTCCCGCCCGGACATCGCGCGGTGGTCGTCGCGCCGCATCCGGACGACGAGATCCTGGGCTGCGGCGGCCTGCTCTGCCAGCTGGGTGAACTGGGTCGCCGCCTGGCGCTGGTAGCGGTCACCGATGGCGATGGTAGTCACCCGCGATCCACCCTCTGGCCCACCACCCGACTGCGCAATACCCGTCCACTGGAGACCCGCGAGGCCCTGCGCCGCCTGCGCCTGGAGCGCGCCACCGTGACGCGCCTGGCGATTCCGGATGGCCAGGTGAGCGAGCAGGAAGCCGTGCTGCAACAGCGGCTGCTGGAATTCATCACGCCCGAGGACGTGGTCTTCGCCACCTGGCGGCTGGATGGCCATCCCGATCACGAAGCCACCGGCCGCGCCGCGGTGGAAGCCTGCCGGCTGCGTGGCGCTCGCTGCATCGAAGTACCGGTCTGGACCTGGCACTGGGCCGCTCCGGGTGACCCACGGGTGCCCTGGGAAAGAGCGCGCCGCCTGGATCTGGAAGAAGACGTTTTGGCGCTGAAGAAGCGTGCGGTGAATGCCTTCGGCAGTCAGTTGACCGAGGATGCCAGCACGGGACAGGGGCCGATCCTGCCGCCTGCGGTGGTCGCCCGTCTCACCCGTGCCTGGGAGGTCTATCTGACGTGACCGTCTCCATGAGCTATTTCGACTCCCTGTACGCCAGCAGTGAAGACCCCTGGGACTATCGCCATCGCTGGTACGAGGCGCGCAAGCGGGACCTGACCCTGGCCATGCTGCCCCACCGCCGCTACACCCAGGGCTACGAGCCGGGCTGTTCCACTGGTGAGCTGTCCAGGCGGCTGGCCGAGCGTTGCGAACGCCTGCTGGTCAGCGACGGCAACGCCTCCGCGGTCGCCACGGCCCGTGAGCGCCTGGCCGATCAGGCCCATGTCGAGGTACGCCACCTGCTGTTGCCGGACGCCTGGCCGGCAGGCGCCTTCGATCTCATCGTCATCAGCGAGATCGGCTACTACCTCGGCGAGAACGGCCTGGCGGCCTTGCTGGATCGCGCTCACAGCGCCCTGCTACCCGGCGGCGTCCTGCTCGGTTGCCACTGGCGCCACCCCATCGAAGGCTGCGCCCTGACCGGCGACCAGGTCCACGAACGCATGGCCGCCCTGCCCGGCCTGCATCGCCTGAGCCACCTCGAAGAATCCGATTTTCTCCTCACCCTCTGGTCCTCCGACCCCACCTCCGTCGCCCGCCGGGAGCAGCTTCTATGATAGGTGCCGTGATACCCGCTCATAACGAAGAGCAACACGTCGAACGCTGCCTGCAATCGGTGCTGCGCGCCGCGCGACATCCGGCGCTGCTGGGTGAAGCCGTCGAGATCGTCATCGTGCTGGACAGCTGCACCGACGGCACCGCCGACATCGTTCACCGCTTGCCGGTGACCGCCCTGGAGGTCTGGGCCTGCAACGTCGGCCTGACCCGGGCGACCGGCGCGGCGCACCTGATCCAGCGTGGCGCTCGCTGGCTGGCCTGCACCGATGCGGACTCCGAGGTGGCGCCGGACTGGTTCGCCGCCCAGCTCGCCTATGGCGCCGATGCCGTCTGTGGCGTAGTGGAAGTGGATGACTGGACGCCACATTCGCCTGGTCTGAGAGCCCGCTACGAGGCGGCCTATCACGACCGCGAAGGCCATCAGCACATCCATGGCGCCAACTTCGGCATTTCTACCGCAGCCTATCTGCAAGCCGGCGGCTTTCCGTCCATGACCGTGGACGAAGACGTCAGCTTGGTCACCGCGCTCAAGACCCAGGGCGCACGCATCGCCTGGAGCAACAGCGTACGCGTCCGTACCAGCTCACGGCTGGATTGCCGCGCGCGCGGCGGCTTCGGCGACTACCTGAATCTGCTTGGCGCTACCGCCTGACCCTTAGGCCCCCAGGGCGAAGGCCCCGGGTGTCGCGCCGAACTGCCGGCGAAAGGCGGCGATAAAGGCCGACGGCGAGTTGTAGCCGCAATCCAGCGCCACCTCGGTCACCGCGGCGCCCTGCTCCAGGCGCTCCAGAGCACTGATCAGCCGCAACCGCTGCCGCCAGGTTCTGAAGGTCAGCTCGGTATCCCGCAGAAAGGCCCGACTCAGGGTCTTTTCCGAGGCGCCCAGCACCCCGGACCACTGCGCCAGGGTACGATCGTCCGACGGATTGGCCGCCAGGGCCTCGCACAGCAGGCGCAGCCGGCCATCCTGGGGCGCCGGCAGCGATAGCCCCACCTCGGGCGCCGCCTGCAACTGATCCAGCATCACCGACACCAGCCTGCCCTCGGTACCGTCCTCGTCATACTCCCGGGCGAAGCCACTGAAGGTCTTGATCAGCTCACGGATCAACGGACTCACCGCCACCACCCGACAGCGCTCACCGACATAGGGCGCCGCCTCGGCACTGACATAGAGACTGCGCATCTCCGCCTTGGGCGAGGAACGCACCTGATGCTCGACATCGGCGGCGATCCACACCGCCCGCTGCGGTGGCGCCACATAACTGCCCTCGGCGGTGGTCACCGTGAGCACGCCCTTGATGGCATAGGACAGCTGCCCCCAGGGATGTCGGTGCCAGGGTGTCCAGGCCGGTTGCGCCAGGGATTCGACCCGGGCATAGAGGCGCCGTGGCAGGTTGGCGAGTTCGGGAACGGGACGTTCGACCGCAGAATGTCCGTTTGACGACATCATTGGGGCTTTTCGCGTTAGTCGGCTAGGTCAGGAGACGATAGCCTTGGGGCTATTCGCAGACAACCCGAGAGAGACCATGGCTCGTCCCCGCCTGATGCCCGATAACTTCACCCTAATGCTGGTCGCCACGGTGATTCTCGCCAGCGTGCTGCCCTGCCGGGGCCTCGCCGCCCAGATCGCCAACGTGGTGACCAACATCGCCATCGGCCTGCTGTTCTTCCTGCATGGCGCCAAGCTGTCGCGCCAGGCACTGGTGGCCGGCATCACCCATTGGCGGCTGCACCTGCTGGTGTTCGCCTTCACCTTCATCAGCTTTCCGCTGCTGGGCTGGGCGCTGCAGCCGCTGCTGGCGCCGCTGGTGACGCCCGAGCTCTATCTGGGCGTGCTGTTCATGTGCGCCCTGCCCGCCACGGTGCAGTCCTCCATCGCCTTCGTTTCCATGGCCCGCGGCAATGTCTCGGCGGCGGTCTGCAGCGCGTCGTTGTCCAGCCTGCTCGGTATCTTCCTCACGCCGCTGCTGGTCCGGCTGCTGCTTGACGCCCATGGCGGCTCGGATGGCCAGAGCACCCTGGATGCCATCGTCAAGATCTGCGTCCAGCTGCTGCTGCCCTTCGTCGCCGGCCAGCTGCTGCGCCCGGTGATCGGCCACTGGGTGGACCGCCACAAGGGCAAGCTCAAGTTCGTCGACCAGGGCTCCATCCTGCTGGTGGTCTATACCGCCTTCAGCGCGGCCGTAATCGAAGGCCTGTGGCGGGAGACCCCGATCCTGTCGCTGGTAGGCCTGGTGTTCATCTGCGCCACCCTGCTGACCCTGGTGCTGCTCGCCACCCGCTACAGCGCGCGGCTGCTGGGCATGAGCAAGGAAGACGAAATCACCGTGGTCTTCTGCGGTTCCAAGAAGAGCCTGGCCACGGGGGTGCCCATGGCCAAGGTGCTGTTCGCCGGCAGCACCATGGGGCCGGTGCTGCTGCCGATCATGCTGTTCCACCAGATCCAGCTGATGGTCTGCGCGGTGCTGGCCCAGCGCTACGCCAAGCGTGAGGCGGTAGCGCCTGTCACGCCCGTGGTAGCGCCGCTACCCAAGTGATGCGCGCGGTGGCGAGGCGCCCGATCAGCGCGCCTCGTCCTCGCGAACCGGTTTGCGCATGGTGACCCACTCTTCCGCGGCGGTGGGATGGATGCCCAGGGTGTCGTCGAAGCAGGCCTTGGTCGCCCCCGCCTTGAGGGCGATGGCCAGGCACTGGATCTGCTCGCCGGCGTCCGGCCCCACCATGTGGCAACCCAGCACCTGATCGCTGTCGGCATCCACCACCAGCTTCATCAGGGTGCGCTCCTGCACCTCGGTCAAGCTCAGCTTGGTCGGCCGGAAGCTGCTCTGGAAGATCTTCAGCCGGTGGCCACGCTCGCGCGCCTCCTCCTCGCTCAGGCCGATGCTGGCCAGGTTGGGCAGGCTGAAGACCGCGCTGGCGATCAGGTCGTAGTTCAGCGGGCGATAGCTGTCGGGGCTGAACAGGTGTCGCGCCAGGGTCATGCCCTCGGCCAGCGCCACCGGGGTCAGTTGCACCCGGCCGATGACGTCGCCGATGGCGTAGATCGAGGGCTCCGTAGTCTGGAAGGTCTCGCCGACCTCGATGAAGCCGCGATCGTCCAGGGTGACGCCGGTGTTTTCCAGGCCCAGGTCATCCAGCATCGGCCGGCGGCCGGTGGCGTAGAAGACGCAATCGGCTTCCAGGAGGCGCCCGTCCTTGAGCGTCACCTGCAGGCTGCCATCGGCGACCTTGTCGATCCGCGCCACGTCGGCGTTGAACTGCAGATCATGGCCACGTTTGAGCATCTCGTCGCGCAGGTGCTCGCGCACGCCCTGGTCGAAGCCGCGCAGGAACAGCTCGCGGCGATACAGCAGGGTGGTCTTGGCGCCCAGGCCCTGGAAGATCGAGGCGAACTCCACGGCGATGTAGCCACCGCCCACCACCACCACCCGCTTGGGCAGCTCCGGCAGGTAGAAGGCTTCGTTGGAGGTGATGGCATGCTCGCGACCGGGGAAATCCGGCACGTCCGGCCAGCCACCGGTGGCGATGAGGATGCGCTCGCAGCGATAACGCCGGCCTTCCACCTCGACGGTGTGGGGATCGAGGATGCGGGCATGGGCCTCCAGCAGGGTCACTCCGCTGTTGACCAGCAGGGCGCGGTAGATGCCGTTCAACCGGCGGATCTCGTGATCCTTGCTGGCGACCAGGGTATTCCAGTCGAAGGCCGGGACCTCGGCGTCCCAGCCATAGCCCCGGGCCTGACGGAATTCATCGCGAAAGGAAGCGCCGTAGATGAAGTATTTCTTGGGCATGCAGCCCACGTTCACACAGGTCCCGCCGAGGTAACGGCTTTCCGCTACCGCCACCCGGGCCCCGAAGTCGGCGGCGAAACGCGCCGCGCGCACGCCGCCCGAACCGGCGCCGATCACGAAGAGGTCGAAATCATAGGTCGTCATGGAGCTCTCTCTCTGCTGCTGCTGGCGCCAGCATAACGCAAGGCCACCCCGGGCAGCGGCACGGCTGGCCAACCGCCAGAAACGACGAGGCCACCCGCAGGTGGCCTCGTCCATCGCACAGGGCGTCTTACAGCGCCTTGTACAGATTCTCGAAGCAGAAGTTGGTGGCTTCCACGAAGCCTTCCGCGCTACCGCAATCGAAACGCTGGCCCTTGAATTTGTAGGCCAGTACGCAACCGTCCTGGGCCTGCTTCATCAGGGCGTCGGTGATCTGGATCTCGCCACCCTTGCCCGGCTCGGTCTGTTCGATCAGGTCGAAGATGTCCGGGGTCAGGATGTAGCGGCCGATGATCGCCAGGTTGGACGGTGCATCTTCCGGCTTGGGCTTCTCGACCATGTTGTTCACCCGGTAGATGTCGTCACGGATCATCTCGCCGGCGATCACACCGTACTTGTTGGTCTCGTTGGCCGGGACTTCCTGGATGGCCACGATGGAGCAGCGGAACTGGTTGTACAGCTTGACCATCTGCTTGAGGACGCTGTCGCCTTCCAGGTTCAGGCAGAGGTCGTCCGCCAGGACCACGGCGAAGGGCTCGTCACCGATCAGCGGGCGGCCGGTCAGGATGGCGTGACCCAGGCCCTTCATTTCCACCTGACGGGTGTAGGAGAAGGTGCAGTTGTCGATCAGCTTGCGAATGCCGACCAGGTACTTTTCCTTGTCGGTGTTCTTGATCTGGCTTTCCAGCTCGTAGCTGATGTCGAAATGGTCTTCCAGCGAGCGCTTGCCACGACCGGTGACGATCCCGATCTGATGCAGGCCCGCCTCCAGAGCTTCCTCCACGGCGTACTGCACCAGCGGCTTGTTCACAATGGGCAGCATTTCCTTGGGCATGGCTTTGGTCGCAGGGAGAAAACGAGTGCCATAGCCGGCTGCCGGAAACAGACATTTGGTGATCATGGGAGTCCTTTGATCTGTACGTGAAGGCAAAACGAACGGCGGTCTATCCAGCCGCTTGTCGCATACAATGCCCGAAGCGCGCGACGCTGGAAATAGCCAGGCATGGGCGCTCTGTGGACGTGCGGATACGACTCCAGGATTGCCTTCCGGTTCTGCGCAAAGCTGCAAAGAACTGCTATCGTCCAAAGTTTGGAACCAGCGTCACGACTCCGCGGATAGATCTCGACATGAAGAAATGGATGCTCCCGTTGCTGTGTGTTTCCCTCGCCGGCTGCTCCCTGGGCGGTCATCACGAGGTAGCGGAAACGCGGCCGCTCAGCGCGGAACAGACCACCCTGCTGCGCCAGAACGACCTGTTGCAGGCCAAACTGCTGGTATTGGGTGGCAGCGAAGAACAGCTCAAGCTCGCGGATGCCCTGCTCTTGCGCAACGGCGGGACCAGTGCCGATGGCGAGGTGGAGTTCTATCGCGCGGTGATCGCCATCAAGCAGGGCCCGCAGACCGATGATGTCCTGGAATTGCTGAACGCCTCTGCCGATCATCGTTATCCGCTGGCCTATGCCCTGCTCTATCGCCTGTACACCGATCCCTTCCTGGTTCCTGAAGCGGATCCCATCCAGGCGCAGACCTACAAGAGCGCCTATGGCGAGCTGGCGGTGGCCAAGAGTGGCTATCCGTCCTTCGACAAGGCTGTGGAAGTCACCCGTCAGCTGGCACCCTGAGCCGCCTCTCTAGCCGGCCGCTTTGCGGCCGTTCACAGTCTGGCACTGGCGAATGAGCAGCCGTTGACCTTTCCTTCATGTGAATGATGTCAATGGGCCGCACGACGGTAGCATCGAGCCTCTACCGTCCGCCGCCCAGAGCCATTCTCATGTCCTCGCTTGGCAAGCTGTCACCCGATATCGTTGCCGCCCGCACCGTGACGCAGCGGCTGGTCCTGCTGCTGATCGGGTTCTTCGCGCTGGCCATCCTGCTGACGCGGCTGCCGACCTTCATCAACGCCGCCGGTGGCGAAACCTGGCAAATCCGTGGCGGCCAGATTCCGCTGATGCAGTATCCCTCGATGCCGGAGCGCAGCGTGGTCGCCAATCGCCAACTGCTCGCCATGCTCGAACCGGGGGACCGCATCCTGGTCCTGGAAAGCGCGCCCTTCCGCCCCTGGAAGAAGGTCATGCTGATCGGCGAGGACAGTCGCATCGGCTGGATTCGCGTCACTCCGGCGCTGGGCGCGATCCGCCTGGAATGACGCCCGTTCCGGAGCGCGACGACAGCAATCGCAGGACCCGAGTGTCATGCCAGCGATACCAGCGTTCATGGCCCAACCGTTGCGCCTGGCGATGCTCCGGATGGGCACCCCAGGCCGCGACCGCGGCCTGGTCGGTCCAATAGGACAGGGTGATGCCCAGGCCATTGGCGCCGCGTACCGATTCCACCCAGAGAAAGCCCGGTTGCGCCTGCGCCAGCTCCAGCATGCGCGCCGCCATGCGCTCATAGGCCGGATCGTCGTCTGCCCGTTGCGAGACGAAGGCGATCACCACGCAATCGGGCGGCAGGTCCGGCCGGCTCATGGTTGTAGTCTCCGCGCTGCGACCACGGCCTCCAGCCAGGCGCGCACCGCGGCGGGCACCCGGCCGGTCAGCGCTTCACGCTCGGGCTGATAGAGGGTGCCGAAGTGGCAGGGCTGGGTGGCCAGCTCGAAGGCCACGGGCACCTCTTCCTCATCCCAGGCCAGTACCCGCCAGCCGGCGGCGAGCAAGGCCGGCAGGTACTCGGGATTTACGCCGAAGCGACAGTGATAGCTGGCCTGCGCCCGCAGACCGCCCTCGCCCTCCGCCAGGCGCGAACCGGGCTCCAGGCGGAGCTCATTGTGATACTCGATGCGGGCACAGCTCAGGGGCGCCAGCAGCGCTCGCGACGTCAGCGGATCCTCCTCGGCGTGGGCCGCGTCCGTCCATCCCAACACGGCATGAGCGTACTCCAGCAGGGCGTACTGCAGCCCGCCACAGGTACCGAGAAAGGGAATCCGCCGTTCACGGGCGGTGCGGATGCTCGCCAGCACCCCGTCTCGATTGCGATAGGGACTACCCGGCACGCACCAGAGGCCATCGCACTCAGCCAGGGCGCCATCGGCCGCCACACTCGGCAGCCAGCGTGATCGCAACGTGATGCCCAATGTCCTGGCGGTCAGCGCCAGGGCCTGGGGGATGGCCTGATGAGCCACGATGGAAGCGTCCTGGTCACCCAGGAGCACGATTTCGTACGACGTCATGACGGATACCTGCAGGCGTAGGAGGTCCGACCGACTCTAGGGCGTCGAGGCCGCAGTTTTAATAGGCGTCGCGGACAGCAGGCCTTGCGCCACTGCCCTGTTGGTCACCGTCCAGTCAGGCGAGCCAAAAAAAGCGCCCGGTACCGCTGCTGTACCGGGCGCCGGATACCGCGCGATCAGGGCGCCGGATTGGGCTGGTCGACGTGGATGGCTTCGATGGCGGCCAGGGTTTCCTGGTTCAATTCCACTTCACTGCTCGCCAGGTTGCTTTCCAGCTGAGCGAGCGAGGTGGCGCCGATGATGTTGCTGGTCACGAAGGGCCGGCTGGTGACGAAGGCCAGGGCCATCTGCGCCGGATCCAGACCGCGTTCCCGTGCCAGCTCGACATAGGCCTGGGCAGCCCTTTGCGCCTGGGGATTACTGTAGCGCTGGAAGCGTTCGAACAGCGTCAGTCGCGCGCCCTCCGGACGTGCGCCCTGCAGGTACTTGCCGGCCAGCACGCCGAAGGCCAGCGGCGAATAGGCCAGCAGGCCCACCTGCTCGCGGATGGCCTGCTCGGCCAGGCCCACCTCGAAGCTGCGATTGAGCAGGTTGTAGGGATTCTGGATGGAGACCACCCGCGGCCAACCCCGGGTCTCGCTCAGGTGCAGGAATTGCTGGACGCCCCAGGGCGTCTCGTTGGACAGCCCCACATGGCGGACCTTGCCCGCGCGCACCAGGCCGTCGAGGGCCTCCAGGGTCTCTTCGAGGGGCGTGAAGGCCGCCTCGCTGTGCTCGTAGCCCAGCTGACCGAAGTAGTTGGTGCGGCGATCCGGCCAGTGCAGCTGGTAGAGATCCAGATAGTCGGTGTTGAGCCGCTGGAGACTGGCCTCCAACGCCGCGGTGAGATTGGCCTTGGTAAAGGCCAGACCACCCTCGCGGATATAGTCCATGTCGCGCCCCGGACCGGCCGCTTTGCTGGCCAACACCCAGTCGGCGCGATCGCCATGCCGACGGAAGTAGTTGCCGATGATGGTCTCGGTGCGGGTATAGGTCTCGGCACGTGGCGGCACCGGATACATCTCCGCCGTGTCGATGAAATTGACCCCAGCGGCCTTGGCGGCGCGCAGTTGTTCGAAGGCCTCGGCCTCGGTGTTCTGCTCACCCCAGGTCATGGTGCCCAGCGCGATGGCGCTAACCTTGAGATCGGTACGACCCAGCGATCGAAAGTGCATCAGGAAGCTCTCTGTCGGTGCGGAAGTCGTACAAGTTAGCAGGAGGCTGCCCGCTCTGCCCATCGCGCCGATGAGCCTTTCGATCGGGCGCCGACCACCGCACCCTCGCCAGGTGCGCCGCGAATCCGTAGAATGCCGCCCCGCCTCAGCGCCCTGGGTTCCCTCACCCCAGGTAACCAAAAAAGGACTGCCCATGTCTGCCTTGCTTGTCACCCCGCAGCGTGCCCTGGTGGCCGCGCTCGTCGCTTTCCATATCCTCATCATCATCGCCAGCAACTACCTGGTGCAGTTGCCGCTGCAGCTGTTCGGCTGGCACACCACCTGGGGCGCCTTCAGCTTCCCCTTCATCTTCCTGGCCACCGACCTCACCGTCCGGGTGATGGGCAAGGCGCCGGCCCGCCAGGTCATCGCCCGGGTGATGCTCCCAGCGCTAGTGGTTTCCTACGCGGTCTCGGTGCTGTTCCAGGACGGCGGCTTCCAGGGCTGGGCGGCGCTGGCCGCGCTCAACGTCTTCGTCCTGCGCATCTCCCTGGCCAGCTTTTGCGCCTATGTGCTCGGCCAGTTGCTCGACATCCAGGTGTTCGACCGGCTGCGGCGTTCGCGCCACTGGTGGCTGGCGCCTACGGTCTCGACCCTGTTCGGCAACGCCCTCGATACCCTGGCCTTCTTTTCCATCGCCTTCTGGCACAGCGACAATCCCTTCATGGCCAGCCACTGGCCGGAGATCGCCCTGGTCGACTACGGCGTCAAGCTAACGGTCAGCCTGCTGCTCTTCGTACCCCTCTACGGCGTGCTGCTGCGCTCGTTGGTGCCCCAGGCCTGGGCGCGTCGTCCGGACCTCGCCTGAGGCCAGGATTGCTGGCGGGCAGGGCTTGGCCCTAGAGTGATGCCCTCTTCACTGCCCAGGGTCCCGCCATGCTCGCCACTGCCCTCGCCCGCTTTCCGCGCCTGACGCTGCAACCCTCGGCGACCCCGCTGGAGGTCCTGCCGCGGCTCTCGGCAGAGCTGGGCCGACCGGTCTACTGCAAGCGCGACGACACCACCAGCCTGGCCCTGGGCGGCAACAAGGTGCGCAAGCTGGAATACCTGGTCGCCGAGGCGCTGGGCGCCGGCGCCGACACCCTGGTGACCGCCGGGGCCATCCAGTCCAATCATGTCCGTCAGACCGCCGCCGTCGCCGCGCAACAGGGCCTGGCCTGCGTCGCCCTGCTGGAAAATCCCATCGCCACCGCGGATCGCGGCTACCTGCACGGCGGCAATCGCCTGCTGCTGGAACTGTTCGGTGCCGAAATCAGGTCGGTCGCCGCACTCGACGACCCGATCCGCCAGCTGGAGGCCGAAGCCGAGCGCCTGCGCCAGCAAGGGCGCAAGCCCTGGGTGATCCCCATTGGCGGCTCCAGCGCCCTAGGCGCCCTCGGCTATGTGCGTGCGGGTCTGGAACTGGACGCTCAGTTGGACGCCCTGGATCTGCAACCCGCGGCCATCATCCTGGCCTCCGGCAGTGCCGGCACCCAGGCCGGCCTGGATCTGGCCTTGCACCATTTGCGCCCCGACCTGCCGGTGATCGGCGTCACCGTCTCCCGTACCCAGGCCGACCAGTTACCCAAGGTCACCCTGCTGCGCCAGCAACTGGCCGAGCTGCTGGGCGTCGCGCTGCCCCAGGATCCGCCGCAACTGCGCGACGGCTACTTCGGCCCCCGCTATGGCGAACCCAATGCCGGGACCCTGGCGGCCATTCGCCGGCTGGGCCAGCTGGAAGGCCTGGTGCTCGACCCGGTCTACACTGGCAAGGCCATGGCCGGCCTGCTGGACCTGGTGGCGGGCGGCGCCCTGCCACCCGGCCCGCTGGTCTTCCTGCACACCGGCGGCGCGCCAGGCACCTTCGCCTATGGCGACTGGTTGGCGTGATCGGCTAGCCAACGAACTGGACGATGGCATAACGTCAGCAGTTTTCGGACTTGGGATGTCAGATCAGACACCCCCATAGTGGCGCACCCTAACAACCTCAAGGATTTCCTTCATGCGCAAGCCTCTCCCCCAGCGTCTGCTCCGTAGCGCCGCCCTGCTGTTGGCCCTGGGCCTGGCCCACCAGGCCACCGCCCAGGCCGAAGACCTCCTGCAGACCGTCAAGCAGCGCGGCGAACTCGTCGTCGGCCTGGAAGGCACCTACCCACCCTTCAGCTTCCAGAACGAACAGGGCCAACTGACCGGGTTCGAAGTGGACTTCGCCAAGGCCCTGGCCAAGGAGCTGGGCGTCGATGCCAAGATTCAGCCCGGCAAGTGGGATGGCCTGCTGGCCGCCCTGGAATCCCGTCGCCTGGACGTGGTGATCAACCAGGTCACCATTAGCGACGAGCGCAAGAAGAAATACGATTTCTCCACCCCCTACACCGTCTCCGGCATCCAGGCCCTGGTGCGCAAGGACGACGTCGACAGCATCAAGACCGCCGCCGATCTCGCCGGCAAGAAGGTCGGTGTCGGCCTGGGAACCAACTACGAGCAGTGGCTGCGCCAGAACGTACCCAAGGCGGACGTGCGCACCTACGAAGACGATCCCACCAAGTACCAGGACCTGCGCGTCGGCCGCATCGACGCCATCCTCGTCGACCGCCTCGCCGCCCTAGAATTGCTGTCCAAGACCAAGGATCGTCTGGCCCTGGCCGGCGAACCTTTCAGCCGCCAGGAGTCGGGCATCGCCGAACGCAAGGGTGATCCGGAATTCCATGCCGCGGTCGACCAGGCCATCGCCAAGCTGCGCGCCGACGGCACCCTGGCCAAGATCTCCGAGAAGTGGTTCAAGGCCGACGTCACCCAATGAGCGACACGCTACAGCTCCTGCTCGATTCGCTGCCCTTCCTCCTGAAGGGCGCGATCTGGACCGTGGTCCTCAGCCTCGGCGGCATGTTCTTCGGCCTGCTGCTGGGCTTCGGCCTGGCCCTGTTGCGTCGCTCCCAGAGTCTGCCGCTACGCAGCCTGGCGCGGCTGTACATCTCGTTCTTCCGGGGTACGCCGCTGCTGGTGCAGCTGTTCGTCATCTACTACGGCCTGCCCGAGCTGGGTCTGCAGCTCGATCCGCTGCCGGCGGCGCTGATCGGCTTCTCGCTGAACATGGCCGCCTACACCGCGGAAATCATCCGCTCGGCCATCGGCGCCATCGACCGCGGCCAGTGGGAAGCCGCCGCCAGCATCGGCATGACGCCATTGCAGACCCTGAGGCGCGCCATCCTGCCCCAGGCCCTGCGCATCGCCCTGCCGCCACTGGGCAACAGCTTCATCTCGCTGGTGAAGGACACCTCGCTGGCCGCCACCATCCAGGTGCCTGAGCTGTTCCGCCAGGCCCAGCTGATCACTGCCCGCACCTTCGAGATCTTCAGTCTCTACCTGGCGGCAGCGCTGCTCTACTGGGTGCTGGCGAGCCTGCTGTCGACCCTGCAGAACCGCCTGGAGCGGCACTACGGACGCCACATCAACGAACGAGGCCCGTCATGATCGAGGTGCAGGGGCTGTCCAAGTCCTTTCAACAGCAGACTGTGCTCCAGGCCATCGACCTCCAGGTGGCTCAAGGCGAGGTGGTGGCCATCATCGGTCCCAGCGGCTCGGGGAAGACCACCCTGCTGCGTTGCCTGAATCTGCTGGAGACCCCCGAGGCCGGCAGCATCCGCCTGGGGGACCTGCGCATCGATGCCAACCGGCCGCTGAAGGCCCAGCAGGGCAGCATTCGCACGTTGCGCCAGCGCATGGGCTTCGTCTTCCAGAACTTCAATCTGTTTCCCCATCGCACCGCGCTGGAGAACGTGATCGAGGGTCCCCTCATCGTCCAGGGCGAGCCGCGCGATACCGCCCTCGTCCGCGGTCGCGAGCTGCTGGCCAAGGTCGGGTTGGCCGACAAGGTCGACAGCTATCCAGGGCAGCTATCGGGTGGCCAGCAGCAGCGGGTCGCCATCGCCCGGGCGCTGGCCATGCGCCCCCAGGCCATCCTCTTTGACGAACCCACCTCGGCGCTGGATCCCGAACGGGTCGGCGAGGTGCTGGAGACCATCCGCGGGCTGGCCCAGGAGGGTCGCACCCTGCTCATCGTCACCCACGAGATGGCCTTCGCCCGCGACGTCGCCCACCGGGTGCTGTTCATGGACGGTGGACGCATCGTCGAGCAGGGCCCGGCGGCCGAGTTGTTCAATCACCCACGCGAGGAACGAACCCGGCGCTTTCTCGCCAAGTTCGCTCGTGACAACGCCGCCGACTACTCCTGAGCCAGACCGGCGCAGCCCTGCAGGCTGGCCTGGCTGACATTGCTGTTGGCCGGCACGCCATGGGTCAGCCAGACGTTGCCGCCGATGGTCGAGCCCTGGCCGATGGTGATGCGCCCGAGGATGGTGGCCCCGGCATAGATCACCACGTCGTCCTCGACGATGGGATGGCGCGGGTGCCCCTTCTTGAGGTTGCCCTCGGCATCGGCCGGGAAGCGCTTGGCGCCCAGGGTCACGGCCTGATAGATGCGTACCCGGTCACCGATGATGCAAGTCTCGCCAATCACCACGCCCGTGCCATGGTCGATGAAGAAGCCTTCGCCGATCTGGGCGCCCGGATGGATATCGATCCCGGTCGCCGAATGCGCCCGCTCACTGACCATGCGCGCCAGCAACGGCAAACCGCTGCGATAGAAGTGATGGGCGATGCGGTGATGGATCATCGCATGGATGCCCGGATAGCAGAGCAGCACCTCGTCCACGCTGCGCGCCGCGGGATCGCCCTGGTAGGCGGCGATCACGTCGGTATCCAGCAGACGGCGCAGGTCCGGCAACGCCAGGGCGAAGGCCTGCACCAGCCGGCGCGCCTCGTCGGCGCGATTGACGCCATTCTCGCCACGCTGCTTGGCGAAATAGTCCAGCTCCAGCTTCGCCTGGATCATCAACGCATTGAGCGCGCGCTCCAGCTCGAAGCCGACATAGAAGTCCTCGCTTTCCTGGCGCAACTGATCCGGACCGAGGCGCAGCGGAAAGAGCGCACCGCTCAGGGATTCGATCACGCTGGCCATGACGCTGCGCGACGGCAATTCGCGGCCGCTGAATTCGCGGAAGCGTCCATGGGTCTCGCGCCATTGGCTGCGCGCCTCATGCAGTTCACCGACGATCCGTCCTAGTTGCCAGTCATTGCCGCCCGTGGATTGCCCGTTAAGTTCGCTCATAAGTCATCTATCCAGTTGCCAGGCTGACGAGGATAAAGTATCCGCTGATCCCTGACAGCCCACGTCGCGCCAGGCGCGCTAAGCTGTCGCCCTTTGTTCATCAAGGAACGCCGCCCATGATCGCCTCCCCGCTGGTCACCGCCACCTGGCTGCAGGAGCAACTCGGTCGCCCGGATCTGCTGATCCTCGATGCCAGTCTCTACCTGCCCAACGAACCCCAGATCGCCGACGAGACCTATCGACAGCAGCACATCCCGGGTGCCCTGCGCTTCGATATCGAACACTTCTCCGATCCGGACACCCCGCTGCCGCACATGGTCCCCAGCGCGGGCCGTTTCGCCCGCCTCGCGGGCGAATTGGGCGTCACCCCCGAGACGACCCTGGTGGTCTACGACCAGAAGGGCCTTTTCTCTGCTGCCCGGGCCTGGTGGCTGTTCCGCCTGTTCGGCCACGACCAGGTGATGGTGCTCGATGGCGGCCTGCCACTCTGGCGGGAACAGGGCCTGCCGCTGGAGGCCGGTGAAAACCAGCCCAGCCCGCAGCCGCCCTACCCGGTCATCTTCAACAATCGCCTGCTGTGTGGCCTGGGCGATGTGCAGACCGCGCTCAGCCTGGGCCAGACCCAGGTCCTCGATGCCCGCGGCGCCAAGCGCTTCATTGGCGAAACTCCCGAACCACGCCCAGGCGTGGCCTCTGGTCATATGCCCGGCAGCCAGAATCTGCCCTACGACAGCCTGCTGACCGCGGCCGGTACCCTGCTGCCACCCCAGGAGCTGCGCCAGCGCTTCCAGGCACTGGGTATAGATGGCCTGCATCCGGTGATCACCAGCTGCGGCAGTGGCGTCACCGCCGCGGTACTGCTGCTCGCCCTCAGCGTCGCCGGCCTGCCGGATGGTCGACTCTACGACGGCTCTTGGAGCGAATGGGGTCAGCATCCTGCTACGACTAAGGCGCTGGGCCCGGCCTGAGGCAGGCTAAGTCACTGATTTGCCTCAATACCTGTAGTATCCGATAGAGACGCCCAATCGTTGGCATCGCCTTTAACAATGAGGTGAATCGTCAAAATGCGATTAGTATGCGTCCTATCGATTTCAACCCTGACTTAAACCCATCAAGGAGTCATCAATGTCCCTGATCAACACCGAAGTGAAGCCTTTCACCGCGACCGCCTACCACAACGGCAAATTCGTCCAGGTGACCGAGGCCGATCTGAAGGGCAAGTGGTCCGCCATCGTCTTCTACCCGGCCGACTTCACCTTCGTGTGCCCCACCGAACTGGAAGACCTTGCTGACCTGTACCCCGAGTTCCAGAAGCTGGGCGTCGAGATCTACGGCGTTTCCTGCGACACCCATTTCGCGCACAAGGCCTGGCACGACACCTCGGAAGCCATCAAGAAGGTCAACTACCCGCTGGTAGGCGATCCCACCGCTCGCCTGGCACGCAACTTCGAAGTCCTGATCGAAGAAGAAGGCCTGGCCCTGCGCGGCACCTTCCTGATCAACCCGGAAGGTCAGATCAAGCTGTGCGAAATCCACGACAACGGTATCGGCCGTGATGCCAGCGAACTGCTGCGCAAGGTCCGCGCCGCCCAGTACGTCGCCAACCACCCGGGCGAAGTCTGCCCGGCCAAGTGGAAAGAAGGCGAAGCGACCCTGACCCCCTCGCTGGACCTGGTCGGCAAGATCTAACGCCCGCCTGATCTAGCCCGAGCGCCCGGGCGCCTTGCCCGCGCGCTCTTTTTTTGCCCATTTTTTACGGAAGCCACGTCGCCATGTTGGACGCCAATCTGAAAGCCCAGCTCAAGACCTACCTCGAACGCGTCACGCGCCCCATCGAGATCGTCGCGTCCCTCGACGATGGCGCGAAGTCCCGTGAAATGCACAGCCTGCTGCAGGACATCGCCAGCCTGTCCGATCAGGTCAGCCTAAGCACTGACGGCAGCGATGCGCGTCGTCCCTCCTTCGCCCTGCTGACCCCAGGTCAGAACATCGACCTGCGCTTCGCCGGCCTGCCCATGGGCCACGAATTCACTTCCCTGGTCCTGGCCCTGCTGCAGGTGGGCGGTCATCCCTCCAAGGCCAGCCAGGACGTCATCGAGCAGGTCAAGGCCCTCGACGGCGACTACCAGTTCGAAACCTATTTCTCCCTCTCCTGCCAGAACTGCCCGGACGTGGTGCAGGCCCTGAACCTCATGGCCGTGCTCAATCCCCGGGTCAAGCACGTTGCCGTCGACGGCGCCCTGTTCCAGGACGAGGTCGAGCGTCGCCAGATCATGGCCGTGCCCAGCGTCTACCTGAACGGCGAACCCTTCGGCCAGGGCCGCATGGGCCTGGAAGAAATCGTCGCCAAGCTCGACACCGGCGCCGCTGCCCGCTCCGCCGACAAGCTCAACGCCAAGGACGCCTTCGACGTTCTGGTCATCGGTGGTGGCCCTGCCGGTGCCGCCGCAGCCGTCTACGCCGCACGCAAGGGCATTCGTACCGGCGTCGCCGCCGAGCGTTTCGGCGGTCAGGTATTGGACACTCTGGCTATCGAGAACTTCATCTCCATCAAGGAGACCGAAGGGCCGAAACTGGCCATGGCGCTGGAAGAGCACGTCAAGCAGTACGAAGTCGACATCATGAACCTGCAGCGCGCCGAGCAGCTGATCCCGGCCCACGAAGCCGGCGGCCTGCATGAGGTTCGCTTCACCGATGGCGGCTCGCTCAAGGCCAAGACGCTGATCCTCGCCACCGGTGCCCGTTGGCGCGAAATGAACGTCCCGGGTGAGCAGGAATACCGCAACCGCGGCGTGGCCTACTGCCCGCACTGCGACGGCCCCCTGTTCAAGGGCAAGCGCGTCGCCGTGATCGGTGGCGGCAACTCGGGTGTAGAGGCCGCCATCGACCTCGCCGGCATCGTCGCCCAGGTGACCCTGATCGAGTACGACGGCCAGCTGCGTGCCGACGCCGTGCTGCAGCGCAAGCTGTTCAGCCTGCCCAACGTGACCGTCATCACCAGCGCCCTCACCAGTGAAGTCAAGGGCGACGGGCAGAAGGTCAACGGCCTGGTCTACAAGGATCGCAACTCCAGCGAGTTCCATCACATCGACCTGGAAGGCGTCTTCGTGCAGATCGGGCTGGTGCCCAACACCGATTGGCTCAAGGGCACCGTCGAGCTGTCGCCGCGTGGCGAGATCGAAGTGGACGCCCGTTGCCAGACCTCGCTGCCCGGCGTCTTCGCCGCAGGCGACGTCACCACCGTGCCCTACAAGCAGATCGTCATTGCTCTGGGCGAAGGCGCCAAGGCTTCTCTGGCAGCCTTCGATCACCTGATCCGCACCAGCGTCTGATTGGTCTCGTGCTCTTTTCTCAGCCCGGCAACCGCCGGTTTTTTTTTCGTCTGGCGCTTTTCCGGTGCGCCCTGGCATGTTTCTCGCTGCAACCTAACCAGGCGTCATAAAGATGGGCACGAACGGTCTAGGAGTTCTTCCCGGACTTTCGTTAGGATCTTAGTGCCGGGTTCCTAGACCTGGCAGCTCCAGCGGTTGAGGACCAGGCGACATATGCACAGACAGATTTCTTCCAGCACCCACGATTCCTATCCCCCCAAGCTGGCGCCCGCCACCCCGCTCACCCATCCTGAACTCGTAGCCTCTCTGGAGGCCACTCTGGCCCAACGCCAACCCGGCCCGGTGTGGCTGTTCGCCTACGGCTCGCTGATCTGGCGCCCCGAGTGCCCCGCCGTCGCCGTGCGCCGGGCTCGGGTACATGGCTATCACCGTGGCCTCTATCTCTGGTCCCAGCTACACCGCGGCACCCCCGAGCAGCCCGGCCTGGTACTGGGACTGGATAGCGGCGGCTCCTGCTCGGGCTTCGCCTACCAGTTGCCCGATGATCAGTTGGACGATCATCTGCTGGCGCTCTGGAAACGGGAGATGCCAGATGGCTCCTACCGCCCCCGCTGGCTGCAATGTCACCTCGAAGACGGCAGCAAGGTCCAGGCGCTTGGCTTCGTGCTCAAACGTAATCTCCCCTGCTATGCCGGCAGTCTCTCCGATGACATCCTCAATCGCGTCCTGACCGAAGCCTGCGGCCATTTCGGCACCACCCTGGAGTACGTCGAGCGCACCATCACGGCGCTCAGGGCCCACGCCATGCCCGATCGCAACCTCGAAGCCTTGCTGCAGCGTTATCGCAGCGCCCCTCTGCTGGAGGCCATGCAGGGATGAAGCAGCGTCAGATCAACCCCAACAAGCTGCTGCTCAGCAAATGGACCGCCGTCCAGCCGCGGGAACGGCAAAAGCACTTCATCGTCACCCGCGTCCACACCCCGGGCGTCGATACCGACCCCATCTCGCAGATAGATATACAAGCCGTTCTCACTCGCCGCACCTGGACGCTGGACTGGCACGAGCTGCAGGATGCAGAATGCTGGCTGCAAGGCTGGCAATGAAAATCCGAAAGCAGCGCCGGGATTTTGCGACTAGCATCGCGATATGACGGCACTTTTCTGCAAAGGTGAAACCCTGTAGCAGCCAATGCTGTCACAGTGCCACCTTTGAACAGGAAGCTCTTCCGGATGACCCTCTATGTCGAACTCGCCAGTGCCTTCAACACCCTGAAAGGCGGATTCGAGCCGTTGCGCTGCGTGATCTCCACGCGCGATCAGCGTGCCTACGATGTCGAGGTCTTTTCCCGCAGCGGTCAGTCGGTACTCAACCGCCCCATCGCCCGCACCGAATTGCTCGACGCCGCCATGCTCGAGGCTTTCATTCTCGACAGTCGCTCCCGCATCGAACGCGATGCGGATGAAACACCCTATTGGACGATTCCCTCCTAAACGAAAAAAGGCCACTCATGCGTGAGTGGCCTTTTTCTTTGGATGGTGCCCGAGGCCGGAATCGAACCGGCACGACCGTTAAGTCGAGGGATTTTAAGTCCCTTGTGTCTACCAGTTTCACCACTCGGGCATAGCCGGACCAAGCAATTTCCGAGTCCGCAGAACCTGATCCAGTATTCACACATCCCTGGATGATGAAAAGCCCCGTAGACCTGAGATCTACGGGGCTTTCAATAGTGGAGGCCGAGGTCGGAATCGAACCGGCGTACACGGATTTGCAATCCGCTGCATGACCACTCTGCCACCCGGCCTCAAACCTGAATGTCTTGCGACACTCATGTAAAACATGGAGCGGGAAACGAGACTCGAACTCGCGACCCCGACCTTGGCAAGGTCGTGCTCTACCAACTGAGCTATTCCCGCTTGGTGACGGGCGCCATTCTATCTGAGCTACCCTTTATGTCAAGCCATTGATTCAAAAAACTTATTTCTTTTTCTCGGCGCTCATCAGGTGCGGCCAGGCCGCCATCAGATAGGTGCACATGGACCACAGGGTCAAGGCCGCCGCGACGATGAGCAAGGCATAACCACTGATCACCCAGAAGGTCATCTGCGGCGGATTGGCCAGCAGAATCACCAGGGCCAGCATCTGCGCCGCCGTCTTCCACTTGCCCAGATTGGATACTGCCACCTGGGCACGCGCACCCAGCTCGGCCATCCATTCACGCAGTGCGGACACCACGATCTCGCGACCGACGATGATGACGGCAGGCAACGTCAGCCAGGCGTTGGCATGCTCCTGCACCAGCAGCACGAGCGCCACGGCGACGATGAGCTTGTCCGCCACCGGATCCAGGAAGGCGCCAAAGGGCGTGCTCTGCCCCAGGCGACGGGCCAGGTAGCCATCCAGCCAATCGGTCGCACAGGCGATGGCGAAGACGGCACTGGCGGTCCAGTAACTCCAATGGACTGGCAGGTAGAACAGGATGACGAAGAGCGGAATGAGGAAGACGCGCAGTACGGTAAGCAGATTTGGAATATTCATTGGCGCGGCTATTGGTGAACGTGAGGCGATTCTACTCGCTGTGCAAGGCCGCATAAATCTGCTCGGCCAGCTTTTTGCTAATGCTTGGCGCTTTGGCGATCTCCTCGATACTGGCGCGCTGCAATTCACGCAGTCCGCCGAAGTGCTTCAAGAGCTCCTGGCGGCGCTTGGGTCCGATGCCGGCGACCTCCTCCAACGAGGACGTCTTGCGTGCCTTGCCGCGACGTGCGCGGTGTCCGGTGATGGCGAAACGGTGCGCCTCATCGCGAATCTGCTGAATGAGATGCAGCGCGGGGGAATGAGCCGGCAGGGTGAATTCGTTGGAAGGATCGTCCAGATACAGCACTTCGAGCCCCGGCTTGCGAGTAACGCCCTTGGCGACCCCCAGCAGGACCAGGTCCGGCACGGCGAGCTCCCTGAGCACCTCGCGGGCCATGGCCAACTGGCCCTTGCCGCCATCCACCAGCAGAATGTCGGGCAACTTGCCCTCGCCGGCCTTCAGCCGGCTGAAGCGCCGCGTCAGCGCCTGGTGCATGGCCGCATAGTCGTCACCGGCCGTCACACCTTCGATGTTGTAGCGACGATAGTCCGACTTGAGCGGCCCTTCTGGCCCGAAGACCACGCAAGACGCCACCGTCGCTTCGCCGCTGGAATGACTGATGTCGAAACACTCCAGCCGTTGCGGAGGTTCTGGCAGATCCAGCGCCTGCACCAGGGCATCGAAACGCACCCCCATGTGCTGACGATTGGCGAGACGCGTATTCAAGGCCTGCTCCGCATTGGTCACCGCCAACTGCTGCCAGCGTGCCCGGGTACCCCGGACGCGATGGGCAATGACCAGCTGGCGCTTGTGAACCTCGGCAAAGGCGTCGATCAGGGTGGCGAAGTCCTCATGGACGGAGTTCACGATGATCTCGTCCGGCAGGTCCCGCTCCAGGTAGGCGAGGTAGTACTGTTCCAGGAAGGCGGCCAGCACTTCGCTGGAGTCTTCCTCGATCCCCACCTCCGGAAAGAAATTCTTGCTACCTAGTACTCGCCCGCCGCGAACACTGACCAGATGCACACAGGCCCCACCCGGGTTGACCAGGGCGGCTATGACATCGACGTCCCCAGTCCCGCCCTCGATGCTCTGCTGATCCTGCACCCGCCTGACCAGGGCCACCTGATCACGCAACTCCGCTGCTCGCTCGAACTGCAGATTGATCGAGGCGGTTTCCATCTTGGCTTGCAGCTCTTCGGCCAGGGCATTGCTGCGGCCTTCGAGAAACATGGCCGAATGGCGAACGTCCTCGCCATACTCCTGCTCGCTGACCAGCGCGACACAGGGGCCCTTGCATCTCTTGATCTGATACTGCAGGCAGGGACGCGTCCGATTGCGGAAGTAGTTATCGTCGCACTGCCGTACCTGAAAGGCTTTCTGCAGCAGATTGAGGCTTTCGCGAATGGCACCGGCGCTGGGATAGGGTCCGAAATAACGCCCCTTCCCTCTCTTCTCGCCACGATGAATGGTCAGCCGAGGATACTGATCCTCGGTGGAGAGATAGACATAGGGGTAGGACTTATCATCCCTCAACAGGATGTTGTAGGGCGGGCGCCACTGCTTGATGAGGTTTTGTTCCAGCAGGAGCGCTTCGGTCTCGTTGCCGGTGATGGTGATCTCGATCTGGGCGATCTTGGACACCATGGACGCCGTTTTCGGCGCTAAACCAGTCTTCCTGAAGTAGCTCGAAAGGCGGTTCTTGAGATTCTTGGCCTTGCCTACATAGAGGAGCTTACCGCCCCCATCGAACATCCGGTACACACCCGGACGTCCACTGCAACCGGATAGAAAGGCCGCAGCATCGAAAGATTGACTCATATCAACTCGTTGCATCTACCATGCCGTGGCGAACAGCCAACATGGCCAATTCGACATCGCTGGTAATCGATAATTTCTCGAAGATCCGATAGCGGTAGGTGTTGACGGTCTTGGGCGACAGGCAGAGCTTGTCAGAGATCACCTGGACCTTCTGGCAGCCGGCAATCATCAGGGCGATCTGGATCTCGCGCTCGGACAGCTGATCGAACGGCGAGGCCTCTGCCTTGGACTGAAAAGGCTTCAGGGCGAGCTGTTGAGCGATCTGCGCACTGATGTAACGCCGCCCGGCGAAAGCTTGCTTGATGGCGGTGATCATCTCTTCGATATCCGCTCCCTTGGTCAGATACCCTGCCGCGCCGGCCTGCAGCAGCCGGGTCGGGAAGGGATCTTCTTCACAGGCGGTCACGACCACCACCTTCAGATCGGAGCGACTGCGCAGCAGCTTGCGAGTGGCTTCCAGCCCGCCGATACCAGGCATCCGGACATCCATCAAGACGACATCCGGCTCCAGCTCGCGAGCCAGCTTTAGCGCATTTTCGCCACTGTCGGCCTGGCCGACGACCTGAATTCCTGCCACATCCGCCAACATCCTCACGATGCCGGTACGAACAAGATCATGATCGTCGACAACCAGCACCTTGATCAAAATCGAATCCCCTTCGCTTGCGCTTTCATCGCTTGCGTCACCTAAACAACAGTCCGCGGATCCCAACGTTCAAGGGATAGGATCCTGGGCTACGCTATAAATTTGATTGGTCAGGCAAAGAAAAAAGGGGTACGACGCTGCGCACCCCTTGCCTACCGGCCTTAGGCCACTGGGCATTGTATACCGAAAAAACGCATGAGATTGAAGCAGATCCAGAATCATTACAGATTAGAGTATCGACAGTCCTACCAGTGGTACGACGAAGCCTGCCTATCGCAGCACTCTTACGATGTCTTTCATACGGCGATGCGCTCTATCTGCTTCGGCAGCGCCCTGGCAGCAGCAACGTGATCGCGGCCATAGTTAGGTGGTCTGCGGCCTGTTGGGCTTCGCTGCGCTCAGCACCAACCTACGCCGGGTCTGTGCCGCGTTTCAAACACGACAGCCCGGCGTAGCCGGGCTGTCGGTGCTCTTGCAGACCTCCAGCCGCACCTGATCCAGCAAGCACAGCTCAAGCCTCAGC
>NZ_LSMW01000009.1:0-119590 GCF_001566765.1 Pseudomonas sp. HUK17 | reverse complement strand
GGCGGGTACCGGGCTGGGTGCGGGCGGCGTGGTCCTGGCGACTACCGGCTGCCGCGGCGCAGGTTCGCTGACACCCACGGGCAGGCGCAGGCGCTGACCGGCCTTGAGTCGTCCGGGATCATTGTTGGCGAAGGACGCCGGATTGAGGGCGAACAGATCGGCCATGAGCTGCTCGACCGATCGATTGGCCATTGGCCCCAGGCGCTTGGCGATGCTCCAGAGGGTATCCCTGGGACGCGTCTGGTAAACGCCCTCCCCAGCGGATAGGTCTGGCGAGGGCGCCAGCCCCTGGCGCGGTGCAGATACGGTTTGGCGGACCACCGGATCGGCGGCCGGGGCAGCGGCGCGAGCGGACGCCGCCTGGACGCGCGCCGGGGCGGTACTGGCGACGCTGGTGGGCGTGCCACCACTGCGCGGTGGATCCACCAGCAGGGTGAATTCGCGCAGCTGCTTGCCACCCGGCTGCTCGAGCTGAACGATGAAGCCCAGATAGGGCTCGACCAGTGAGCGGCGGGAGGTCACTTCGACATAGCTGCCCGCCGCCGTGCGCAGGTGCGGAGTGAACTTCAGATCGTCGAGGAACTGGGTACGATCCACACCGGCTTGTGCGAACGCCTCGTTCGCCGCAAGGTGGATGCGGAAGTCCCCGGCATCGGCATCGCCGAGGTTGACCAGCTCGATCCGTGCACGCAGGGGTTCGTTGAGAGCTGACTGCAGGGTGATGCCCCCCAGGCCGAGCGCGAGCGCCGCTTGAGGAAGAGTGGTCAGCGCAGCGGCCGACAGGATGACAAAGGCAAGGGGACGGCGTTTCGCGACCATGGATACCGCTGCGTCAGGTATTCGAAGAAACCGGTGTTTTAGCGCGGTGGCTCACAAAAATCGCCTCCGCCACGCTGGAACGTAGCATCGATACCGACAGACGGCAAACCGATGACCAGCAGCGCGAAAAGGACGGCTGCGGATGGGATGGAGCGCTAGCGGCGATGCCAGACGCTCCGGCCAGATCCAGTACCTGTGCTGGGTGAAGGTACCGGGACGGAGCGAGCCGCCAGACGGCGGTCAGCCGCGCTCGAGATTGGCGAGGACGCGCTGGTGCACCTGCTGGCAGATGGCGATCTCTTCATCGTCGAGACCACTGAGCAGCTCCTTGCGCAGGGCCTCGGCGATGGTCTCGATCTTCTCAATCAGCGGACCGGCTTCCTGGGTCAGCATGATGCGCTTGGCACGACGGTCCTCGGTGACCGCCAGGCGCTTGACCAGCCCCTGCTTTTCCAGGCCGTCCAGCAAGCGGGCCAGGGTCGGCCCCTCGATGCTGATGCTTTGGGCCAGTTCACGCTGGGTGGGCTGGACGCCCTTCATCCGCGCCAGGTTCAGCAACACCTGCCAGCGCGCCTGAGACAACCCCAGGTGACTCAGGCGACGGTCGAGCTCGGCGCGCCAGGCACGGGAGGCATGAAAGATCTGGCGGCCGAACAGGTGTGGATCGGTAGTCATTCAGGCTAAACCTTGTACTTGGATTTTCTCATTATTCTGGGTGTAGGCCCTGCGGAGCAACCGCCGTCCTCAGCTAGTCGGCCAACTCGGCCTGCAGGGCAGCCCGCACACAGTACAGCGCGCCACTGGCCACCCGCCCTTCGAAACGCGGGGCGATCTGGGCTACCGGCGGCAATTCGCCTTCGTCTTCGAGGAAGGCATCCTGGATTTCCGCCAGCAGCTCCTCCGGCAGGTCCAGGGCCTGCTCCAGAGCGATCTGCTGTTGGGCAATGGCTTCGGCCAATAGTGCATAGACATTCTTTTCAGAGCAATTCAGTTGGCGCGCGGCCTGCTCCGGGGTCATGCCGGCGCGTACCAGGGTCAGCACCTCGTGACGCACGTCGGCGACCGGAGTCGGCGCCGCACCACCGTCATTAAGGGCGTTGAGAAAGGCCTGGCCATAGCGCTCCAGCTTGCGGGCACCCACACCGCTGACGCGACTCATCTCGTCCAGCGAGCGCGGCTGGCTGCGCAGCATCTCCAGCAGGGTGGCGTCGGGAAAGATCACATAGGGCGGTACCGAGTGCTCTTCGGCCAGCTTGCGTCTCAGGGTGCGCAACACTTCCCACTGCTCGCGTTCGTCGGCACGTACCAGCTGGCTGGCGGCGCTGGCCGAGGAGCCGCTACTCGCGCCACGCCCGCGCTGAGGCTTGGGATCACGACGCAATTCGATGCGGACTTCGCCGCGCAGCAGGGGGCGGCAGCTTTCGGTCAGGCGCAGGCCGCCATAGCCGTCGACGTCCACCTCGGCCAGGCCACGGGCGACCAACTGGCGGAACAGGGTGCGCCACTCGTCTTCGCCGCGCGCCTTGCCCAGGCCGAACACCGCCAGGCGTTGATGGCCGAGACTGACGATCTTTTCGGTCTCGCGACCGAGCAGGATGTCGACAAGGTGCCCTACCCCGTAGCGCTGACCGCTGCGGTAGATGGCCGATAGCGCCTGGCGCGCCGGCTCGGTGGCATCCCAGGTCTCGACGGTGTCGATGCAGTTGTCGCAATGGCCACAGGGCTGCGGCAGGTGCTCGTCGAAATAGGCCAGCAACACCTGGCGCCGGCAGCGGGTTTCTTCGCACAGGGCCAGCATGGCTTCGAGCTTATGCCGCTCGATGCGCTTGTGGCGCTCGTCGCCTTCGGAGTTCTGCATCATCTGCCGCAACAGCAGTACGTCCTGCAGGCCGTAGGCCATCCAGGCGTCGGCGGGCAGGCCATCCCGCCCGGCGCGACCGGTTTCCTGGTAGTACGCCTCCAGGCTCTTGGGCAGATCGAGGTGGGCGACGAAGCGCACGTTGGGCTTGTCGATACCCATGCCGAAGGCGATGGTGGCCACCATGATCAACCCTTCCTCGTTGAGGAAACGCTTCTGGTTGGCGGCGCGGACGTCGTTGGGCAGGCCAGCGTGATAGGGCAAGGCGGGGAAGCCCTGATTGCTGAGCTGCTCGGCCACCTCCTCCACCTTCTTGCGCGACATGCAGTAGACGATGCCAGCATCACCGCGACGCTCGGCGAGAAAGGCCAGCAATTGCTTGCGCGGCGCTTCCTTGGGCACGATGCGGTAGAAGATGTTGGGGCGGTCGAAGCTGGAGAGAAAGCGCTCGGCCTCTTCCAGGTGCAGGCGACTGGCCATCTCCTCACGGGTGCGGGAATCCGCGGTGGCGGTGAGCGCCAGGCGCGGCACGTCGGGGAAGTGTTCGGCCAGTTGGCCGAGCTGCATGTATTCCGGGCGGAAGTCATGCCCCCACTGGGACACGCAGTGGGCTTCGTCGATGGCGAACAGGGCGATGGGCAGGCGCTTGAGGAAATCCAGCATGCGCGGCTGCACGAGGCGCTCGGGCGCCAGATAGAGCAGCTTGATCTCACCGCGCTCCAGCTGCGCGGCGACGGATCTCTGCTGTTCGCCAGTCATGGTGGAGTTGAGCGCGGTCGCTGACACGCCCAGTTCCAGCAGGGTGGCGACCTGGTCGTCCATCAGCGCGATCAGCGGCGAGACCACCACGGCCACGCCGGGTCGCAGGAGGGCCGGCACCTGGTAGCACAGGGACTTGCCGCCGCCCGTGGGCATCAGCACCAGCGCATCGCCACCGCTGGCCACACGCTCGATGATCCGGGCCTGGTTGCCACGGAACGCGTCGTAGCCAAAGACGTCTTTAAGGATGCGCAGCGCAGGTTCTGACATGAAGCCTCCTCGAATGGAAAGGCCATTATACGGATGCCGAGGTCGCTGCGGCGGTGCTTTTCCGTCGGCCGGCCCCGGGCCGTCAGGTTCGACGTGACCCGGGCGCTCGTCTACAATTCCGGCCGTTCTGCCCTTTCGAATCCTTTCCGAGGTAAGTAGCCGATGTCCTTCGCCGAACAATTGACCCGTCTGCGCGATTTTCTCGATGCAGACGATCTGCACGAAGAAGCGCTCGACTACGTAGCCGCCCATGGCTACCTGACCGCCCTGTCCATTTGCCCGGAAGAGGTTCCCGAACGCGAGTGGATCGATGCCCTCTTCGCCGAACCGCCGCAGTATCGCGATGCCGCCCAGCAGGAAGAGATCGAGCGCGCCCTGGTGCAGCTCAAGGCGCACATCCTGCGCGTGCTGGGCAGTGACGAAGAGCTGGACCTGCCCTGCGACCTGGATCTCGGCCCCGAGCCGGACGACTCCGAGCTGCGCGGTTGGTGCATCGGCTTCATGGAAGGCGTGTTCCTGCGCGAAGCCGTGTGGTTCGAAGACGCCGAAGACGAGGTCAGCGAGCTGCTGCTGCCGATCATGGTCGGTTCGGGCCTGTTCGATGAGCAGCCGGAATTCGCCGAGATCGCCCAGGATCGCCGCCTGGTCGCCGACATGATGGTGCAGATCCCGGAATTGCTGACCCAGCTATTCCTGCTCTGCCATTCCCCCGAAGAAAAGCCGGCGCTGCTCAAGCCGCGTCACTGAGCGATGGACGAAGCCACTCCCAGACCCCGCCAGCGCAAGGGCTGGGTCCGCTACCTGCTGCTGGGCCTCGGCTGGCTCAGCGTGGCGCTGGGCATCATCGGCGCCTTTCTGCCGCTGCTGCCCACCACGCCCTTCCTGCTGCTGGCCGCGGCCTGTTTCATGCGCAGTTCGGAGCGCTTCTACCTGTGGTTGATCAACCACAGGTGGCTGGGACCCTGGGTCAAACCCTACCTGGAAGGCGACGGCATCCCGCTCAAGGGTAAGGTCTACGCCATCGTCGCCATGTGGATCAGCGTGGGGTTTTCCTGCTGGCTGGTGCCTTATGTCTGGGCACGGGTGGCGGCCTTCACCAGCTGTGCGGCGGTAACGGTCTACCTGCTCAAGCAGAAGACCCGGCGCTAGCCGATAGGCATGAAAAAGGGCGATCAGAGATGATCGCCCTTTTTCATGGGTGACGCCGTGGCGTCAGGCGGCGCTGGCCATGGGGATTGGCGGCGCCTGATCGGGGACGGTGGGCTCGCCCGGCTCGCTGGGCTGGATGGGCGCCGGATCGGGCTGATCGGGTTCGCCACCCGCGCGGGGCAGACCAAAGGCGGCAAGGCTGGCGAATTCGTCGTGCGAATGGATCGGGAAGCGGGACATGGCGTGATTCCTCTGCTGGCTCTCTAGGTAGAGTGGTCCGACACCCGGGTAATTCCCCTAGTCACGCTGCTCCGGTCCGCCATGATTGCGTGCAAAGGTTTCCGGCCCCATGGCGGCGATCTGGCCGTCGATCAGCGCCTCGAAAGGCGCGAGCAGCGCATCGAAGCGGCGCGGCGCCTCCAGCGCATTCAGCGCCGCCACCACGGCCTCCACGGTCGATAGCGCATCCGGCGCCGGGGCCTTGCGCACCCGGTAGCGCGAAGGGGCGCCAGGCGGCAGGGTGAGCCTGGGCAACGCGGCCAATAGCGGATTAGCGTGCAGCAGCAGCCGTGCCTTGCGCCAGGTGCCGTCGGGAATCACCAGCAGCCGTTTCGACTCGATCTTAGCCGGGGGTGGCACGAGGTTCACCGTGAGCGCTTCGGGGCCGGGAAACAACAGCCAGGCATCATGATCGGCGAGCCAGAGCGGCAGGTCGGCAAAGGTCTCGCCGATCTCCAGTTGCGCATTGCTGAGCCCGAGGGCGACCAGACGTGCGGTGTTGAGGGGATGGCGCCGCTCGCTGGGATGCTGCAGCAACAGCACCCGCGTGCGACTGGCCAGCGCAGGGATCAGCGCGCACAGGCAGAGCGACAGGGGACGCTGGCAGCGCGCGCAAGCGGGACGGGACATCAGGGCTTCCAGAGCGAATCGAGGCGGCGATCATACCGGATCGCCGCCGCCCTCCCCGCGACTCAGCGATTGAAGCGGGCGGTGAGATCGTGCAGGTAGTCGGCCATGCCTTCCAGCTCGCGACTCAGTTCCGAGCCGCGGCGGGCCTGGGCGGAACTGTGGTCCGAGAGATCGGCGATGCGGCTGATCTGCCGATTGATGTCTTCGGACACGTGACTCTGCTCCTCCACCGCGGTGGCCATCTGCTGGCTCATGGCGGTGATGAGGCTGACCGATTCGCTGATGCCTTCCAGGGATTCGCGTACCGCTGCCGAATGGCGTTCGCTCTGGCGCGAGGTCTCCTCGCCGCGACTGGCGGTGGCCACGGCGCGGTCGGCATTAGCCTGCAGATTGGCGATGATCTGGTGGATCTGCTCGGTGGACTCGCGGGTACGGGAGGCCAACGAGCGGACCTCGTCGGCTACCACGGCGAAGCCGCGACCGGCTTCACCGGCGCGGGCGGCCTCGATGGCGGCGTTGAGCGCCAGCAGGTTGGTCTGTTCGGCGATGGCGGTGATGACATCGGCAACGCTGCCGATGCTCTGGGTGGAGCTGGCCAATTCGCCCACCGCCTGGCCGATGTCGCTGACCGCCGCGCCGAGTTCACGCATGGAGGTCAGGCTCTCTTCAGCCTTGTCGCGTCCGGAATGCACCATGTTCTCCGCGTTGGCGGCGGCCTGGGCGGTTTCCTGGACGTTTTGCGAGACCTCGTGGATGGTGGAGGTCATCTGGGTGATGGCGGCGGCGGATTGATCGGTCTCATGGCGCTGCTGTTCCAACAGCTCCGCCCCGGACTGGGACAGCTGCGAAGACTCGCGGGCCTTCTGGCGCACGCTGTCGCCAACGTCGGCCAGACGCGTCAAAGCGGTCTGCAGGCGCGCGGCTTCGCTGTGCAACGCGAGGTCCAGACGCGCCGGGGCGCCGATCTGGTCGCTGTAGGTCGGCGCGACCACATCACTGGAGAACATCTTGGGATGATCGGCGAGGATGCGCTCGATACTGGCGCGCTGGCGATACAGCTGGTGGGCACTGACACCCAGCAGGGCGGCGACGATAAGGGCTGCCTGAGCGGTGTCGTCCAAGATGAAGTGACCGCCCAGGATGACGGTGGCGGCCGCCACGGTCGACCAGCAGGCGGAGATGGCGCTGGTCAGGCGACGGATCCGAGGCACGGAAGCCTTGCCAACATTGATCCGGGCATAGAGCTCGCCGGCGCGGCGCACCTCGTTGGCACTGGGCAGGGAACGCACGGATTCGTAGCCGATCACCCGCCCCTGTTCCAGGATCGGCGTGACGTAGGCACTGACCCAATAGAAGTCGCCGTTCTTGCAGCGATTCTTGACGATGCCCATCCACGGCTTGCCTTCCTTGAGGGTCGCCCACATGTGGCCGAACACCGGCGGCGGCATGTCGGGATGACGCACCAGGTTGTGCGGACTGCCGATCAGCTCCTCCCGCGTATAGCCACTGATGGCGATGAACGCTTCGTTGCAGTAGGTGATGTTCCCCTGCAGGTCGGTGGTGGAGATGAGTCGTTCTTCTTCCTTGAAGGTACGGCCCTGTTGGGTGACCGGCAAATTCGTGCGCATGCGGGTGCCTTATCTAGCAGGTTATCTACTCCGTGGGACATCAACCATTTAAATGGTGGCTAATTGCCCGCACAGGTGAAAACGGTAACCCTTTGGTTATCGTCCTAGTCGCTATCGGCATGTTGCATCTGGGCTTTAAGAATGCGTTGAAAACTCTGGATAAGCGGCTCCCTTCCACGCCCTCGGCGGGTGATGAGGGAGAACGGCGCCTGATAGCCAAAGGTCGCCGGTTGCAGCGCCTTAAGGCGCCCCTGGTCGACCCAGGCATGGACATAGTGCTCCGGCAGGTAGCCGATATAGGCGCCGGAGAGGATGAGGATCAGCTGGGCCTCAATGCTTTCCACGGTGGCGGCGCTTTCCTTGAAGCCATGGCGTGCCAGCTCAGCCTGACTCCAGTAGCCGCGCCGCACCATGCGCTGGCGGGTGATCACCTCGGCGGGAATGCGCCGTTCCGGGAACAGCGGATGCCGATCGCTGCAGTAGAGCCAGTGCTGCTCGCGGTACAGCGGCTGGTAGACCACCCCGTTCATGCGCGCGGAAAAGGCACCCACCGCCAGGTCCAGCCGTCCTTCGAGCACGCCCAGCTGCAACTCGTAGGGACTGGTCACCGCCAGATGCAGGTGGACGCCGGGATAGTCGTGGGTATAGCTGCCGATCACCTGAGCCAGCGGCAGCGCCGGCTCGCTGGACAGTGAATCCAGTACGCCCAGGTTGAGGGTGCCGCTCAGTTCGCCCTTGAGGGTGGTGGCATAGCGTTCGAAGCCTTCGATCTCGCCCAGGATGCGCAGCGTCTCCTGGTGGAAAAGTTCGCCCTTGCTGGTCAGGGCGAAACCACCCCGGCCGCGATGACAGAGGGTGACCCCAAGTTGCCCTTCCAGTTGGCTCATGTAGGTGCTGATGGCCGAGGTGGACAGGTTCAGCTCCTGCTGCGCCGCGGCGAAGCCCTGGTGGCGTACCACACAGGCGAACAGCTTGAGCAGGCGGATGTCGTGGAGGGCATTGGCCATGGCAGACTCCCGGTGGACGCGGCCTGGCAGTCTAGCCATTAGTTCAGAAATCTCTGAAGTGATTTTTTGCCCGCGCCGATTCTTCGCCTGTCAGTGACTTTGCACAATCGGGTCATCAGCACAACGAGGATGACCCGTGGAAAAGATCCTGCACCAGCCGCTGGGCGGCAACGAGATGCCCCGCTTCGGCGGTATCGCCAGCATGCTGCGGCTGCCCCACCTCGCTTCCCCGGCCGGCCTCGACGCCGCCTTCATCGGCATCCCCCTGGACATCGGTACCTCGTTGCGCTCCGGCACCCGCTTCGGGCCGCGGCAGTTGCGCAGCGAATCGGTGATGATCCGTCCCTACAACATGGCCACCGGCGCGGCGCCCTTCGACTCCCTGAGCGTCGCCGATCTGGGCGACGTCGCCATCAATACCTTCAACCTGCTGGACACGGTGCGGCTGATCGAAGAGCACTACGACCGGGTGCTGGAGCACGATGTCACCCCCCTCACCCTGGGCGGCGACCACACCCTGACGCTGCCCATCCTGCGGGCCATGAAGAAGAAATACGGCAAGATCGGCCTGGTGCACGTGGATGCCCATGCCGACGTCAACGAGCACATGTTCGGCGAGAGGATCGCCCATGGCACCACGTTCCGCCGCGCAGTGGAAGAAGGCCTGCTGGACTGCGACCGGGTGGTGCAGATCGGCCTGCGGGCCCAGGGCTATGCCGCCGACGACTTCGACTGGTGCCGCGAACAGGGCTTCCGGGTGGTGCAGGCCGAGGAGTGCTGGCATCAGTCCCTGACCCCGCTGATGGCCGAGGTGCGCGAGCGGGTGGGCGGCGGGCCGGTATACCTGTCCTACGACATCGACAGCATCGATCCGGCCTGGGCGCCAGGCACCGGTACCCCGGAGATCGGCGGGCTGACCACCATCCAGGCGCTGGAAATCATCCGCGGCTGCCGCGGCCTCGATCTGGTGGGCTGCGACCTGGTGGAGGTGTCGCCGCCCTATGACACCACCGGCAATACCGCCCTGCTTGGCGCCAATCTGCTCTACGAGATGCTCTGTGTGCTGCCGGGGGTCGCCTACCGCTGACCCTCCAAGGTGCGGTGACCCGCCATGACGGTCACCCACCCGCTGTCTTTTCGCTGCCGAACACCGGCGGACCTCCTGGTCCGCCGACAACAAGAACGCAGGTCCAGCCTGCGTATAACCGTGTCGAGGCGTCATCCATGGACCATCATGACGGCATCACCCGTATCGAAACCTTCGGGGTCGAGCAGATTCCCGACCACGAACGCCATGCCACCCCCTTCGATCTCTTCCGTCTGATCTTCGGCGGTGCCAACACCTTCGCCACTGCCGTCCTGGGTAGTTTTCCGATCCTATTCGGCTTGTCGTTCCAGGCCGGGGTGCTGGCCATCGCAAGCGGGGTCCTGTGTGGGGCGCTGATCCTGGCGCCCATGGGTCTGTTCGGCGCGCTCAACGGCACCAACAACGCCGTCTCCTCGGGCGCTCACTTCGGCGTGCATGGGCGTATCGTCGGCTCCTTTCTCTCCCTGCTCACCGCCATCGCCTTCTTCTCGCTGTCGGTGTGGAGTTCCGGCGACGCCCTGATAGGCGGGGCCCAGCGCCTGATCGGATTGCCGGAGAACGCCCTGACCCTGGGCCTGGCCTACGGACTGTTCGCCATGTTGGTGCTGACGGTCTGCCTCTATGGCTTTCGCTTCATGCTGTGGGTCAACAAGATCGCCGTGATCAGTGCCAGCCTGCTGTTCCTCCTCGGCATCCCGGCCTTCGCCGGCAGCTTCGACGCCACTTACGAAGGCACCCTGCAACTGGGCCAACCGGGCTTCTGGGCCGCCTTCATCGGCGCGGCGCTGGTGGCCATGAGCAATCCGGTGTCCTTTGGCGCCTTTCTCGGCGACTGGTCGCGCTACATTCCCCAGCGGACGCCCCGCCGACGCATCCTGCTGGCGGTGATCGCGGCTCAGACCGCCACCCTGATTCCCTTCCTGTTCGGCCTGGCCACCGCCTCCCTGGTGGCGGTGCAGGCCCCCGCCTATATCGCGCAGAACAACTATGTGGGTGGCCTGCTGGCCATAAGCCCCACCTGGTACTTCCTGCCGGTGTGCCTGCTGGCGGTCATCGGTGGCCTGTCCACCGGCACCACGGCGCTCTATGGCACCGGCCTGGATCTCTCCAGCGTGCTGCCACGGTTGTTGACCCGGGTGCGGGCGACCCTGCTGATCGGCCTGGCGGCCATCGCCTTCATCTTCATCGGGCGCTTCAGCTTCAACCTGGTGCAGAGCGTCTCCACCTTCGCGGTGCTGATCGTGATCTGCACCAGCCCCTGGATGGTGATCATGATCCTGGGCCTGCTGGTACGCCGCGGTTTCTACTGCCCGGACGACCTCCAGGTGTTCACCCGTGGCGAGCGCGGTGGCCGCTACTGGTTCCACCACGGCTGGAACTGGCGCGGCATGGGCGCCTGGATTCCCAGCGCCCTGCTCGGGCTGGCCTTCGTCAACCTGCCCGGCCAGTTCGTGGGCCCCCTGGGCGCGCTGGCCGGCGGCATCGACCTGAGCCTGCCCCTGGCCCTGGGCAGCGCCGCCCTGCTCTACCTGATTTTGCTCCTGCTGTTCCCGGAACCGGTTGCCGTCTATGGCCCGGCCGGTGCACGGCGCCCCAGACGCCGACGTGCCCGCGCAACACCTCCAGGCATCCGCGCCGCCTGATCCCGAACCCTGTCATGGGGCCGGCGCGCCGGCCTTGCTCAGCCCTACAAGAGATCCCGTCAATGATCCTGGATATTTCCGTCGTCCTGGCCTATGCCCTGGCCATGTTGTTGCTCGGCTGGTACGGCATGCGCCGTGCCCGCAATCAGGAGGAATTCCTCGTCGCCGGCCGCAACCTCGGTCCGGCCTGCTACCTGGGCACCATGGCCGCCACCGTGCTGGGGGGCGCCGCCACCGTGGGCACGGTGCGGCTGGGCTACGTCCATGGCCTGTCCGGCTTCTGGCTGTGCGCCATGCTGGGCGGCGGCATCCTGGTGCTCAACCTCTTTCTCGCCAAGCCACTGCTGAAGCTGCGCATCTATACCGTGACCCAGGTGCTGGAACGACGCTACACGCCTCTGGCGCGCCAGGCCAGCGCCGCCATCATGTTCGTCTATGCGCTGATGCTCAGCGTGGTCTCGGTGCTGGCCATGGGCACGGTGATCCAGGTGCTGTTCGAGTTGCCGTTCTGGAGCGCCATTCTGCTCGGCGGCAGCGTGGTGGTGATCTATTCCAGCATCGGCGGCATGTGGTCGCTGACGCTGACCGATATCGTCCAGTTCGTCATCAAGACCGCGGGCCTGATGTTCGTGCTGCTACCCATCTGCCTGACCCGGGTCGGTGGCTGGGACGCCCTGGTGGCCAAGCTGCCGGCCAGCGCCTTCGCCCTGACCAGCATTGGCTATGACACCATCTTCACCTACTTCCTGATCTACTTCTTCGGCATCCTCATCGGCCAGGACATCTGGCAGCGGGTCTTCACCGCGCGCAGTGAAGGCGTGGCGCGAGTGGCGGGCAGCCTGGCCGGCGTCTATTGCGTACTCTATGGTCTGGTAGGTGCGCTGATCGGCATGTGCGCCCGGGTGCTGCTGCCGGATCTGGGCGATGCCAACAACGCCTTCGCCGCCATCGTCCGCAGTACCCTGCCGGACGGCATCCGCGGCCTGGTGATCGCCGCCGCCCTGGCCGCCATGATGTCCACCGCCAGTGCCGGACTGTTGGCGGCCTCTACTACCCTGACAGAGGACCTCCTGCCCCGGCTGCGTGGCGGCAAGGCCTCGACCCTGGGCATGGCACGTGGTTTCACCCTGCTGACCGGCCTGGCCGTGCTCGCCGTCGCCTTGCTGGTGAATGACGTCATCGGCGCCCTGACCCTGGCCTACAACCTGCTGGTGGGCGGCATCCTGGTGCCGTTGCTCGGTGCCATCCTCTGGCCGCGCGCGACCACGGCCGGAGCGCTGGCGAGCATGCTGCTGGGCTCGATCGCGGCCATCGTCTTCATGCTCAAGGACGGCCTGGAGGCGAATACGCCGATCTATTTCAGCCTCGGCCTGAGTCTGGTCAGCTTCGTGCTGGTGAGTCTGCTCACGGCACGTACCCAGGTGGCGCCGCGGCCTGCCTGACCGGCCGCTGCTGCTGCGCGAGCGCCATGACGAGGCGCTCCGACCCCCGGAGCAAGCTAGGCCACCGAACTGCGGATGCGCTGCACCGCCTGGACCTCGCTCAGGATCAGGCCGCTGGCGGGGCGCATCGGCATCCGCGCCAGATCGATGCGCAGATCCTGGGTTGGCACCTGGTAGGTCATGTCCTGCAGCAGCAGGCGCAGGGCGGAGGTCATGAGCGCCAGGGCGATGCCTTCGCCCGGACAGCGGTGCTGATGGGCCACATCGCCGCCGCCCTGGGGTACGAAGGCGGCGGCCGGGATCGCCTCGGCGACAAAGCGCGTGGGCTCGAACACCTCGGGACGCTCCCAGCTGCGCGGATCGCGATTGGTGCCATAGAGATCCAGCAGGACGCGGGTGCCGCGGCGGAAGGCGACGCCGTGCCATTCGAAGGTTTCCCGTACTCGCGCCACGGTGAAGGGAAAGAAGGCGTAGAAGCGTCGCACCTCCTGGGCGAAAGGCAACCGGGCGGCGGGATCGGCCCGCAACCGTTCGCGCCAGGCCGGTTGCTTGTAAAGCGCCAGGGCGGCAAAGGTGGAAAAGCGTGCTACGGCCACCGTTGGCCGCAGCACATTGAGCAGCTCCACCGCGGCCACCCGTGGCGACAACGGCTGACCATCCGGCTCCCGGTGCTGCGCGATCAGCGCCAGGGCGCTGCCAGTCGGTGCCGGCTGCTTGCGGGCCTGCTCGACCTGCCCGCCAAGCCAGCGCTCCAGCCGCCGACGTGCCCGGCGAGCGCCCAGGTTGGCCAGGCCTTGGCTGCCGGCGCCTTCGAGCAGCGCGACCAGGTCGGCACAGCGCTGCCCCTCCTCTTCCGGGGCCAGGGTGACGCCCGCCCAGTCGCAGACCGCGCGGGTATAGAGGCGATGCAATTCGTCCAGCAGGATAATCTCGCCGCGGCTCTGCCAGCTGGGCAGCCTGGCGCGCCACTCCCGTTCCACCCGGGTGATCAAGGCCTCCACCCGCGCCGGCCGGGTAATCTCAAGGAAGAGCGCCTTGCGCTGGCGGTGAGCCGCACCATCCAGGCCCTGGACGCCGCCTTCGCCGAACAGTGTCTGGCGCAGTGACCGGGGCGCGGCATCCACTCGGGTGAAACGTTCCTCACGATAGAAGAGCTCCACCGCCGCCTGGCCACGCAGACAGAGGATGGGCTGCAGGAACAGCCGGGTGGCGAAGACATCGCTATCCAGGCGATCGCAGCGATTGCTGATGAAGGCATAGCCTTCGCGCAACAGTGCCAGGCTCGAATCGAAAGCCGAGAGCGGTGGCAGGATGGACATCGAGAGCTCCAGGGGAGGGAAAGGTCCTGCCCGTGGGACCGCGGGCAAGCGGCGCCGGTGCCTCCGCTGCGCTTGCTGTTTTTGCAGCGACGCCGCGACGATATCGGGTCGCCGCATTCGAACGCTGGCGGTCGAGCGGAGGTCCACGCAGCAGGGGCCGTCGTCGCGACGCTCCGCATTCCGGACAAGGCTCTCGCGTTTGAACCCCACCCGTCGTTCCCGTCTGCAACTCCTTCTTCTGCTGACCCTGGCCGTCCTTACCCTGGCGCTCGGCTGGTCCCCCTTGGACCGTTTCACCTGGACGATCGAGCAGCTACTGGTGATCATCGCCGTGCTGGGCGTGGCCCTGGTCCAGCGACGGCTTCGGCTGTCGGCCAGCGCCAGCCTGCAACTCTTCGGCTTTCTGGTGCTGCACCAGATCGGCGCCCACTACACCTATTCCCGGGTGCCCTACGACGACGCCTGGCAGGCCCTGACCGGTTACCGGCTGACCGAGGTCCTGGATCTGCAGCGCAACCACTACGACCGGCTGGTCCACCTCGCCTATGGCCTGCTGTTGGCCCGGCCAATTCGGGAAGTGGTCCAGGGCCTGACCGGGCTGCGCGGCTGGCGGAGCGCCTATGTGGCCCTGGAATTCATCCTGGCCTCCTCAGCCGGTTACGAATTGATGGAATGGCTGGGCGCCGATCTGCTGGCGGGCGACGCCGCGGAAGCCTTCGTCGGCGCCCAGGGCGACCCCTGGGACGCGCAAAAGGACATGGCCCTGGCCTTCGTTGGCGCCCTGCTGTCGCTGGTCTGCCGCCATGGCTGGCCCGGTCGCCGCGGGACCGGCCATGGCGCTGACTCGCCCTAGCGGGCGATCACGGGTTCCAGGGCTTCCAGCCAGCAGACCACCGCCACGGCGCCGCCATCGGGAATGCCGCGGGCGCGCTCGCCCAGGTAGCTGGCGCGGCCCTGGGCCGGCAGCATCTCGGCGGTAGCCGCGGCGCCCTCGCGAGCGGCAGCGAGGGCCGTGGCAAAGGCCTGCGCCGGGCTGGCACCAGTCCGGGCACTGTCCGACAGGGCATCCGCTGCCGGTCGCAAGGCATCGAGCATGGTGCGCTGGCCCGGTTGGGCGCCGCCGAGTTCGGCAAGGGCCTGGACGCCGCCATCGAACGCTTCGGCCCATTGAGCCAGCGTGGGTCGCTCCACCCCGTCCAGCACCTGGGCGGCGCGGACCAGGGCGCAGGCGTAGAAGGGTCCGGAGCTGCCGCCGATGGCGCGGCGCAGAGCCTGCCCCATGGCTGCCAGGGCACTGGCCGGGGCGTACCAGGCGCTGGCTGGCAAGGCGCGCAGCGCTTCGGCGCCACGGGCCAGGCTGGTGCCGAGATCGCCATCCCCGGCGCGGCTGTCCAGATCGGTGAGGCGAGCTTCGTTGGCCAGCAGGCTGGCGATGATCGCATCTGCCGCCTCCTGCAGACGCTCGGCCAGGGGACCAGGGGTGCGTGGGGTTGTTTCAGCTACCGCTACAGGTGCGGGCAACAGGGTGGGTGCAGCCGGCACCTGGCCGGTGCCCGGCCAGGCGCGGGCCAGGGTCGGCGCATCGAGCAGCGCCAGGCGCGCCTCATCCACCGGTAGCAGCGACAGCGAACAGCCGGGCATGTCCAGGGCGCTGAGAAAGGTACCGGTCCAGGTGCGTTCCACCACCAGGCCCCGCTGGCGCAACTGGCTCAGCGCCGCCCGCGCCACCAGCGCGAGTTCCAGCGGCGGCGTCGCGCCCAGGCCATTGACCAGCAGCGCCAGGCGCGTCCCCCTGGCGTAGCCGCCGTCTTCGATGAGGGTATCCAGCAGCCGCGCCACGGTGGCGTCGGCGCCCAGCCAGGGGCCGCGCTCGACGCCCTGCTCGCCATGGATGCCGAGGCCCCACTCCACCTCGTCCTCCGCCAGCTGGAAGCCTGGGTGCCCCACCGCCGGTACCGTGCAGGCGCCCAGGGCGACACCCATGCTGCGTAGGTCGGCACTCGCAGCGCGGGCCAGGCTGGCCACCTCCGCCAGCAACTGTCCGGCCGCGGCCGCCGCGCCGGCAAGCTTGTGGATCAGCACAGTGCCGGCGATGCCGCGGCGCCGCTCCGGAGCCACGGTATGGCGCAGGGCGGCGTCGTCCGCCACCAGCACCGTCTCGACCGGAATGCCTTCGCTGCGCGCCAGTTCCGCGGCCAGGCCGAAGTTGAGACGATCACCGGTGTAGTTCTTGACCACCAGCAGCGCCCCGGCGGGACCGGCGACCGCCCGGATCGCGGCCAATACGGCATCCACGCTGGGCGAGGTAAAGACGTCACCAGCCACCGCGGCGGTCAGCATTCCTTCCCCGACGTAGCCGGCATGGGCTGGCTCGTGGCCGCTGCCACCGCCGGAAATCACCGCCACCGGGCGTTCGGCGGCAGCGGCCAAGGGCTGGCGCAGGATGACCTGTTCCTCGGCCAGCAGGGCCAGGCCGGGATCCAGGCTGACGAGACCTTCGAGCAGTTCACGAACCACCGCGGTGGGGCTATTGATCAGCTTCTTCATCGGGCACTCCTGAGGGCGAGAGGTCGCCGCAGTATGGCACGGGGTCCCGAAGGCGCCTGGCGGCGGCCTGAACGTCCCGCCCGTCCGAGCGCAACGGCCTTCCGCCGACCGGGACGGCGGGCTATCGTTGGCGTGGGAAGCTTTTCACGACCGGGATGTCTCACGCTGTTAGCCAGCCGCTCCCTGTCGAGCGCCCCCATCGAGGTCCGTCATGCCGATCAAGATCGTTCCGCGCTCTGCCTGTCGTGGGTCGGAGATCACTCCCGAAGCCGTCTACCTGTCCCGGCGCCAGTTGCTCGGTGCCAGCGGCGCCCTGCTTGCCGGCGCCGCCCTGCCCGGCTGGGCCCTGGCCGCCGCCTCCAGCTACGGCGACGTCGAAGCCGCCAAGGGCCCGGACTGGTTCGAGCGCAAGCTGCCGGATACCCGCTGGCAGGCGGCCACGGTCAAGGGCGAAGACATCACGCCCTTCAAGGACGCCACCCACTACAACAACTTCTACGAATTCGGGCCGGACAAGAGCGATCCCGCGGCCCATGCCGGCCAGCTGCCGACCCAGCCCTGGAGCGTGGTGGTCGACGGCGAGGTGGGCAAGCCAGGCACCTACGGCCTGGAAGACCTCTTCGGCCCCGACACCCTGGAAGAGCGCATCTATCGCATGAGATGCGTCGAGGCCTGGTCCATGGTCATTCCCTGGCTGGGCTTTCCGCTGGCCAGCCTGCTCAAGCGCGTCGAGCCCACCGGCAAGGCCCGCTACGTGAGGTTCGAGACGCTGAAGGATCCGCAGCACATGCCCGGCATGAACTCCAGCTTCGCCCTGCTGGACTGGCCCTATGTCGAAGGCCTGCGCCTGGACGAGGCCATGCATCCGCTGACGCTGATGACGGTAGGCATGTACGGTCGGGTGCTGCCCAACCAGAATGGCGCGCCGCTCCGCCTGATCGTGCCCTGGAAATACGGCTTCAAGGGCATCAAGTCGATCGTGCGGATCAGCCTGGTGGAAGAACAGCCGCGCACCACCTGGCAGGGCATGGCACCCAACGAGTACGGCTTCTATGCCAACGTCAATCCGGAAGTGGACCACCCGCGGTGGAGCCAGGCCCGCGAACGGCGCCTGCCCAGTGGCCTGTTCAGCCCCAACGTGCGGCCGACCCTGATGTTCAACGGCTATGGCGAGGAAGTGGCTTCGCTCTACAGCGGCATGGATCTGCGGAGAAACTACTGATGGGCTTGCTGCTCTGGCGGGTCGCGGTGTTCATCGCCGCGCTCTGCCCGCCGCTGTGGTGGCTGTACCAGGCCTGGATCTTCGCCCTCGGTCCGGATCCGGGCAAGGCACTGGTGGACAAGCTGGGCACCGGCGCCCTGGTGCTGCTGTTGCTGACCCTCAGCCTGACCCCGCTGTCGCGCCTCACCCGGTGGAAGCTCTGGCCGGTGATCCGCCGTCAGCTCGGGCTCTGGACCTTCACCTACGCCCTGTTGCACTTCCTGGGCTACCTGGCTTTCGTCCTGGGCTTCGACCTGTCGCAACTGGGGGTGGAATTGCAGCGCCGGCCCTACATCATCGTCGGCGCCGCGGCCCTGCTGATCCTGTTGACCCTGGCCGTCACTTCCAACCGCCCCGCCATGCGCCGCCTGGGCAAGCGCTGGAAGGAACTGCATCGGCTGGCCTATCTGGTGCTGGGCCTGGGGCTCTTGCACTATCTCTGGATCGTGCGCTCGGATCTCGAAGAGTGGTCGATCTACGCAGCCATCGGCGCCGCCTTGCTGGCCTTCCGCCTGGTGGACGGCTGGCGGCGCAAGAAACGCAGTCATTCGGTAGCCAACCCGGCTCGTTGATTACCACCGCTGAAGCAGAGAGGTGAGTCCCCTCTGCTTCAGCGCTATAGGGGTGGTATTAAAAAAAGGCTACCAGGGAATACCTTGGGGCCGGCAAGATCCGGCACAGGGGTGGTATAAAAAAGGTCCGGCGCCACGGGAGCCAGGCCTTTTGCCTAGAGACGCCGGATCAGCGCTGCGCGGCCTGGCGCAGACCCTTCAGGGTGTTGAGCGGGGCATCCACCACGAAACTGTTGGCCAGCCAGGACGGCACGCTGCCACCGGGCTCGCTCTGGGCCTCGTAGGTCACTTCCGAGCCACCGTTCTTCGGCACCACGCGCCACTGGCCCTGGAAGCTCGCCACCCGCACATAGCCATCGGCGGCAGGACGATAGTCGGGCTGGCCTTCGAGGGTGCGGGTGAAGCCGCCGTCGGGGGTCTTCTGCTCGGTGATATGCAAGACCACGTCGCGCGCGGTCACCGGCCAGGGCATCTCGATGCGCATGTAGGTCCAGGCCTGGTTGTCCTGCCGCTTGAGCACCTGCAGCGACTGGCAACGGAAGATCCATTTGCAGGAGCCCACCGGATCGTCCTGCAGCTTGGCGATGGTGGCTGGATCGGCCTTGATCTGGACCACGCCGCGATAGGCCTTGTACTTGGAGCCAGCGACGGCGCGGGTATAGACCTGGATACCGTCTTCCTGCTTGGCGAGTTGCCAGTCTTCGGCCTGGGCCAGACCAGTGGCGACGAGCAGGGTCAGGGCGAGGATGGAGCGAAGCGGCTTGTGCATGGGACGTCCCTTGTTGTTGTGATTGTCGGAGAGCGCAGTTCAGAACCGGATCAGGCGGCGGTTTCACCCTCCAGGCGCAAGAGGATGGCCATGGCCTCGGCGCTGTTGCTGCCGCAGAAGGCCAGCTCGGCCCGGAAGCCGCCGCACACCGCCGGGCGCAGCGGAGAGCCGAACAGATCGCAGCGATTGGTACTGTCCAGGTGGGCGCAGCGCACGCCGGAAGGCTTGCCCTGGGGCATGCGTGGCAGCGGTGAGGAGATCGACGGCGCGATGCAACAGGCGCCACAGCCCGGACGGCATTCCATGGTGAAACTCGCTAGAGAAGAGGCTTGAAGCTTAAAAGCAAGGCTAGAGCCTCACAAGCAAATCGTGACCAGATGTCGCTATCGAGTCATGAATGTAACATTCATTCGCACGATGCTACGCAACCCAGAGATTTTTCGGCCGTCATATCTGCGATGAGCGGGGCGGCTGGCCCGAGGGCGTGACGATGAAGCATTGGCTGGTGCTGGACCTGGAGGCGACCACCGACGAAGGCGGCTGGCCGCTGGAGTTGATGGAAATCATCGAGATCGGCGCGGTGATGGTGAACGCCGAGGGGCAGGAACTGGATCGCTACCAGAGCTTCGTCCAGCCCGAGCGCCTGCCGCTGCTGACGCCCTTCTGCCGCGACCTCACCCACATCAGCCAGGCGGATGTCGATGGCGCCGAGCCGCTGGCGGGCACCTGGCTGGGCTTCGAGCGCTGGCTGGGCGCCTATGAAACCACCCTGGCCGGCTGGTGCAGCTGGGGCGATTTCGACCGCCGCCTGCTGGAGCGCGCCTGGCGCGAGCATGATCTGCACACCCATCTGGCGCGGGTGCCGCACCGCAATCTCAAACAGGCCTTCGCCAAGGCCCGCGGTCTGGCGCGCCCGCTGGGTCTCACCGCCGCGCTGGAGTCGGCGGGGCTGGCCTTTACCGGGGTGCTGCACCGTGCCGAGACCGATGCGCGCAATACCGCCAAGCTGCTGCCGGCCAGCCTGCCCGCCTTCGCCCGCTAGTCGCGGTGTGGACCGGTGACAGCCGGGGACGGCCTTGGGCATACTCGCGGACGCTTCTAACCGCTCTCGCACAAGGAAATCCGATGTTCAAGGTCAACGAATACTTCGACGGCACCGTCAAATCCATCGCCTTCAGCCTCAAGTCCAAGCCGGCCACCCTCGGCGTGATGGCCCCTGGCGAATACGAATTCGGCACCAGCCAGCTGGAGATCATGCATGTGGTGGCCGGCGCCCTGACCGTCAAGCTGCCGGGCAGCGAGAGCTGGGAAACCTTCGCCGCGGGCAGCCAGTTCACCGTGCCGGCCAACGCCAAGTTCCAGCTCAAGGTCGCGGAAGACACCGCCTACCTCTGCGAATACCACTGATTTCGCGCGTCCCGTCTCTCGGCCATCCAGGCCGACTGGCGGGGGCCGCTGTCCTGCGTGAACGCTTCCGCTCCGCCTCGGTCCTAAGCGACACCGCCGCTTTCGGAGTCGTCGCCATGTCGCCAGTCGCAGCCCAGGGCACTCGCCAGCCGAGCCACACCCGCCCCTTCGAGCAGCAGCCCCGGAATCTCCCGACGCATGGGATAGCCCTTGCGCAGGGCGTCGAACGCCTGGGCGCGCGCCAGGGCCGGCAGGCCGAGGGTCGCACGTAGCGCCGCATCGTCGTCGCGCGGATCGTAGACCGCGCGACAGACACGCCTGAAGGCCGTCGCCTCGGGCGCATCTCCGCTGAACACCAGGCGCTTTAGCTGCTGCGGTGGCAACAGCTCGTCCAGACTCAACCGTGGCGTCTCTCCCGCCCAGGCGCAGAACGCCGCATAGATCTGCGCGGTGCCGCGCCACTTGCCTTCCAAGCTGTGCCCGGCGATATGGGGCGTCACCAGCTGACAGAGACGGGCCAGTTCAGGATCGATACCTGGCTCGCCTTCCCAGACATCCAAGGCCACTTTCAGCTCGGCGCCACCGGCCAGATGCGTACGCAGCGCGACGTTGTCGACTACCTCGCCCCGGCAGGCATTGAGCAGCCAGCTGCCCGGACGCAATCTTGCCAGGCGCGTCGCATCGAACAGGTGCAGGGTGCGCTGTTCGCCATCACGGACCAGTGGGGTGTGCAGACAGAGCACGTCGCAGCGCTCGATCAACTCGTCCAGGCTGTGGAAGTCGCCCGGCTCGGTCGCCTGCCGTGGCGGATCGCAGACCAGCACCGTCCAGCCCAGGCCCCGCAACACCTCGGCCAGGCGGCCTCCGACCTGGCCGGCGCCGACGATGCCGTAGGTACGCTTGGCCAGGTCGGCGCCAGCGCCGTCGGCCAGTGCCAACAAGGCGCCCAGCACCCAGTCCACCACGCCGCGGGCGTTGCAGCCGGGCGCATTGCGCCAACGGATACCCGCCTGCTGCAGATAGCTGAGGTCCAGATGATCAGTGCCTATGGTGCAGGTGCCAACGAAGCCGACCCGAGATCCGGCCAGCAGCGTCTCGTCGATGCGGGTGATGGAGCGCACCAGCAGGGCATCGGCGCGGCTCACGGCAGCGCGATCGAAGGCGCGTCCGGGGAGGCGTTCGAGGGTGGCGTGGGGGCCGAAGAAGGCGTCCAGCAGCGGAATGTTTTCGTCGGCGAGAATGTGCATGCCTGGGCACTTGCAAGGGAGGGAACCGGCACTTTAGCAGGCATCCCGCACCAGGCAATGGTCGCCGCGAGGCTTGTCACGCCAGCCATGAAGACTAGACTATCGGCCCCGAAGCTGACCGAACGATCAAGTGACCTCCACCCTGCCCCGTATCAGACGTGAATTCGGCGCCCTGCTCTCCCTGGCCGCGCCCATCGTCATCGCCCAGCTCTCCCATTCGGCCATGGGCTTCGTCGACGCCGTCATGGCCGGTCGCGTCGGCCCGCTGGACCTCGCCGCCGTCGCCCTGGGCAACTCCGTGTGGATTCCGGTGTTCCTGCTGATGACCGGCATCCTGCTGGCGACCACGCCCAAGGTGGCCGAGCGCCACGGCGGCGGCCGCAGCCAGGAGATCGGTCCGCTGGTGCGCCAGGCGCTGTGGCTGGCCCTGGGCTGTGGCCTCATCGCCAGCCTGCTGCTGCTCAACGCCCGCCCCCTGCTGGTGGCCATGCATGTCGACGCCCAGCTGATCGGCCCGACCCTGCTCTATCTCAAGGGCATCGCTATGGGCCTGCCGGCCACCGCCTTCTACTATGTGCTGCGCTGCTTCAGCGACGGCCTCGGGCGCACCCGGCCGGCGATGCTGGTGGGCATCGCCGGTCTGGCGCTGAATGTGCCGCTGAACTGGATCTTCATCCATGGGCACCTGGGGCTGCCGGCCCTGGGCGGTGCTGGGTGCGGCTTCGCCTCGGGCACGGTGATGTGGGCGATGCTGCTGGCCATGCTGGCGATCATCCGCACCGAACGCTATCGCTCCTGCGCCATCTTTGCCCGCTTCGAGCGGCCGCACGGCCCGACGCTGCGCGCCCTGCTGGCCATCGGTGTACCCATCGGCATCGCGGTGTTCGCCGAATCCAGCATCTTTTCCGTGGTGGCCCTGCTGATCGGCGAGCTGGGGCCGACCGTGGTCGCCGGGCACCAGGTGGCGCTGAATTTCTCCGGCCTGGTATTCATGGTGCCCCTGGCGCTGGGGATGGCGGTGACCGTCCGCGTCGGCCAGGCACTGGGCCGCGGTGAGCCGCGCGAGGCCCGCTTCGCCGCCGGCGTCGGCATGGCCGCGGGGCTGCTCTGCGCCTGCGTTTCCTGCACCCTGATGCTGACCGCGCGCACCTTCATCGCCGGCCTCTACTCCCAGGACCTGGCGGTGATCCAGCTGGCGGCCTCGCTGCTGGTATTCGCCGGTATCTTCCAATTCTCCGATGCCATCCAGGTCACCGCCGCTGGCGCCCTGCGCGGCTATCAGGACACCCGGGCGACCATGGTCATCACCCTGCTGGCCTACTGGGGCGTGGGCTTGCCGGTGGGCTGGGCGCTGGGCCTGAGCGACTGGTTCGGGGCACCGCGCGGCCCAGCCGGGCTGTGGCAGGGGCTGGTGCTGGGCCTGACCTGCGCGGCCATCCTGCTGTCGGTACGCCTGGCCCGCAGCGCCCGTCGACGCATCCACAGCGCCTAGCGCGCTGCCCTTGCTACACTGGCCACCTCGTCGCGGACGGCTGCCCTGCCGACCGGGACGAGGGTTTCCCTCTTTCGTGAGCGTGCGGCTTCGATGATCTTTCGCCTGCTACAACTCCTCTGCCTCTGCTTTCTGCTCATCGGCCCGGTCCAGGCCGCCCTGCCGGGGCTGCCGGGCACCCAGAAGGACCAGGTCGATCCGCAATTCGGTCAGTCCCTGGACCAGGTCATCAAGACCCTGGAAAGCGAGCAGCAGCGCAATCGCCTGCTGGCGGATCTCAAGAAGCTGCAGGCGGCCCAGGCCAAGGCCGAACCCAGCGCCTCCCAGGGCGTGATCGGCCTGATCACCGACACCATGACGGTGGTCGAGCAACAGCTGCAGCGCGACAACCTGCGCCAACGCTGGCAGTACCAGCTGGAGCAGGCCGGTGCCGAACTGGCCGCACTGGTACCGGCGCCCGAGCAGCGCCTCAACCTGCTCTCCGGCTTCGTCATCACCCTGGCCTTCTGGGCCGGCTGCGCCCTGGGCTTGAAAAGCATCAGTCACCGCCTGCGGGTGAGATTCGGACTGGCGGAGGAGTTGCCGCTCCAGCCGCGGACCCTGGATCTGGTGCGTTTCGCCCTGCGCAAGCTGGCGCCCTGGCTGCTGGCCTTCATCCTGACCCTGGTGGTGTCCCTGTGGCTGCCGGATTCACTGGGCAAGACGGTGGCCGTCGCCCTGGCCTATGCCGCCGTCACCGGTCCCCTGTTCGCCGCCACGGTGGTGGTGATCTGCTCCCTCCCCAGCGGCGCCCATCGCAACCGCGCCCTGTTGATCCTGCGCCGACGCGCCTTCCGTCCACTGTGGATCATCGGCAGCCTGGCCGCCCTCGGCGGCGCCGCCAGCGATCCGCACCTGGCCGAGACCCTAGGGCCACACCTGGCCGCCGTCATCGCCATCGGGGCCAATATCTGCGCGGCGCTGCTCACCGCGCAGTTCGCCTTGAGATTCCGCCGCCCCATCGCCCACCTGATCCGCAACCAGCCGCTGGCCAAACGGCAGGCCCTGCGTGGCCTGCAGGGCGTGCGCCACCTGATCGCCCGGCTCTGGCACCTGCCGCTGCTGATCCTGGTGGCGGTATCGGTGGTGGCCACCTTCGTCTCCGCCGGCGACACCAGCGACGCCCTGCGTCGCGCGCTGCTGTTCGCCGTGACCATGGGCGCCGCCCTGGGCCTGAATGCGTTGGTACGGGCGCGGCTGCTGCGCCGCCGGCCCAGTGGACGCATCCAGGAAGCCTATGCCGAACGGCTGCGCGCCTTCTTCGTGCTGGTGCTGGGCATCGTCATCTGGCTGGTAGGCATCGAGCTGGCCCTGCGCGCCTGGAATCTCTCGCTGCTGAGATTCAGCCAGGGCGACGGTCATGCGGTCGCCAGCAAATTCTTTGGCCTGGGCGGCACCCTGCTGCTGGCCTGGCTGGTGTGGATCCTGGCCGACACCGCCATCCACCGCGGCCTCAATCTGCACCGCGTCAGCCCCAACAACGCCCGCGCCCAGACCATGTTGCCGCTGATCCGCAACGTGCTGTTCCTGACCATCTTCGTCATCGCCCTGATCGTCGCCCTGGCCAACATGGGCGTGAACGTCACCCCGCTGCTGGCCGGTGCCGGCGTCATCGGCCTGGCGGTGGGCTTCGGCGCTCAAAGCCTGGTAGCCGACCTCATTACCGGGCTGTTCATCATCATCGAGGACTCCCTGGCCATCGGCGACTATGTCGACGTCGGCAACCACCTGGGCACCGTGGAGGGCCTGACCATCCGCACCGTGCGACTCAGGGATATCGACGGCATCGTCCACACCATCCCCTTCAGCGAGATCAAGAGCATCCAGAACTACTCGCGGCAATTCGGCTACGCCATCTTCCGCCTGCCGATCCCCCAGGCGCTATCGGTGGACAAGGCCATCGAGATGGTCCAGGAAGTGGGTCGTACCCTCCGCCAGGATCCCTTCATCGGCCGGGACATCTGGTCACCGCTGGAGCTGCAGGGGGTGGAGAGCTTCGATTCCGGCATGGCCATCCTGAGATTCCGCTTCAAGACCGCGCCGATCAAGCAGTGGGAGGTCTCGCGGGCCTTCAACCTCAAACTCAAGCGCTACCTGGACGACGCCGGCATCGAGCTGGCCTCGCCGCGCATGAACGTGCGCTACGAGGTGGGCGGCTCGCCGCTGGATCAGGCGACCCGCGGCGGCCAGGCGCCGAGCGAGGGCTGACCCGGCTGCGCTGGCACGACCGCCGGCCCTCGCGACCGGCGGGAATAGCCACTAGGGTGAGGATGACCTGTCCCGACGAGGCTTTCCCATGCCCTTGCGTACCCTGCTCTGCTATGGCGACTCCAACACCCACGGCACCCGCCCCCTGACCCAGCCCGGCCTACTTAAACGCTTCGGCTGGGACGAACGCTGGACCGGCGTCCTGGCCCGCGGCCTGGGCAGCGACTGGCGGGTGATCGAAGAAGGCCTGCCGGCGCGGACCACGGTGCATGACGACCCCATCGACGGCCACCACAAGAACGGCCTCAGCTATCTCCGGCCCTGCCTGGAAAGCCAGCTGCCCGTGGATGTCCTGCTGCTGATGCTGGGTACCAACGACCTCAAGGCGCGGCTGTCGGTGACGCCCGCGGACATCGCCAGTGCCTTGCAGGTGCTGCTGGAAGAGATCAAGCGCTGCAATGCCGGCCCGGACGGCGCTACGCCCAGGCTCATCGTCATGGCCCCGGCGCCCATCGAGGAAGTGGGCTTTCTCGGCGAGATCTTCGCCGGCGGCGCGGCCAAGTCTCGCCAACTGGCCGCACGCTATCGCCAGGTAGCCGAAGCCCAGGGCGCGACCTTCGTCGATGCCGGGGAAATCATCCAGGTAAGCCCAGTGGACGGCGTGCATTTCGAGGCGGACCAGCATCGCCGGCTCGGGGAGCATCTGCTGGGCGTGGTCAAAGGCTTGGATGCTGCCTGAGCGTAGGCTGGACAACGGCATGCCCTTGTCCACGGGTTCGGGGCTCGACGGTGGAAAACGCTGCGCGGTTTTACACGTTACGGGGTGACGGGCATCGTCCTGTTGGGCTTCGACGATGGAGCCGTCTCAACCCAACCTACGAAAGCCAACCCCGTGCGGTGGGGCCTTGGCTACGCGTCGTAGGTAGGCTGAGCGTAAGCGAAGCCCAACGTTACGGGCTCGACATTGAAGTCAGCGATCCAGACCATAGCGCTGCCGAAGCGCACGGTACTGATTGCTGTAGTCCTGATAGCTGAGGTTTTTTGCCTGAAGCGCAGCCAATTCGTCTTCAAAGGTCAGCCCGGCAGGTGCGGAGGTAGGGACAGCACTCGTGGTCGGTCTGGTGACAGGTGCGGGACGCATCTGACCCAAGAGCTCATCTACCACCGGATTGATCTTTGTTGCGGTCCCCTGCCACTTCATAAGGGAGAAACCACCCTTACCCCGCAGGTGATAGTCAGCCTGACCCACCAGGCGCCCACTGGCGTCACGCAGGGTCAGCTCGGCAGCTGATAAGTAAGGCACGCCGTCCCAGGTTTGCCGCGCGGTGTACTCAAGAATGTATGGGCACTCGCGTGGCACCTGCGTATAGCTCTCGGTAGGCACGCTGTGCCGAGCAAAGCCGGCCCGGACCACGGGGAGAAAGTCCTTCACCCAAACCGCAGGATTCTCCTGGATACATACCAAATCCGGGCGTACGGCGACGGGCTGGACCTGTACCGACGTGCACCCCGCGAGAATGAGCGAGACAACACCCAGCATCCTGGCTTTCATAAAAAGGCTTCCTTGCTTGCTAGATCACTTATTGTGAGCCAATTCACAATATCAAAGCGAGCTTTCGCGCAACCCTCACTCCACCTTCTTGCGAATCCAATACAGATAACGCCCGTCCCCTTCGCTCTTTTCCACCAGTTCATGACCGAGGAAGACGCAGAACTTGGGGATGTCGCGCTGGGTGGAGGGGTCGGTGGCGATGACCTTGAGCAGGGCGCCGGGGGCGATGTCGCGCACCTTGTTGTGCAGCATCATCACCGGCTCCGGACAATTCAGCCCGCTGGCGTCGAGGGTGGCATCGGCTTCGAGGGTCATCGGTACTCCAGAAAACGCTAAAAATAGATATCGAGTAGGCGCGAGAACCTGTGCAAAGTTTCGCGAGCTAAAGACAGGCAAGGCGCAACGACCAGCGAGAGTAACAGCCAACGGCTGGCCCGAAGGGTGAGCGCCAGCGAATAAAGCCGTCGAGGAAGCCCAGTTTACGAGTGTAAATGAGCGTTTCGACGGGTCCACCTCAGAGCGGGCTGGCGATCCAGGCGGTTTTCAACGCAGCCTGGCCAACGCGCAGCAAACTTTGGATAGGTTCTCAGGGTTTCCGATCCAGCCGGCGCAGATGACAGGTCACTTCCTCGCGGTCGTGGTAGAGCTGCTTGCAGCCGATGACCACGCGCTGGCCGCGATCTTCGAAATGGTCGCGCAGGCGTTCGAGGATGCCGGCCACTTCGCGATAGCGCTGCTTCATCGGCAGCTTGAGATTGACCACCGCCTCGCGGCAATGACCTTCGCCGATCCAGCGCTCGATCAGCGCCGCGGTACGCGCGGGCTTCTCGACGATGTCGCAGACCATCCAGTCCACCGGGCGCTTGGGAACATAGGCATAGCCGTCGACCTGCAAGTGCTCCACCAGGCCGCTGTCCATCAGCGCCTCGTTCATCGGGCCATTGTCCACCGCCGTCACCAGCATCTCGCGGGCCACCAGCTGCCAGGTCCAGCCACCAGGCGCTGCGCCCAGGTCCACGGCGCGCATCTCCGGCGCCAGACGGGTCTCCCATTCGGCGCGGGGAATGAACTGGTGCCAGGCCTCTTCCAGTTTGAGCGTCGAGCGACTGGGGGCCTCGCGAGGAAACTTCAGCCGTGGGATGCCCATGGGCCAGAGCGCGGCGTTGTCCGGCTCGACCACGCCGACGAAAACCTCGCGACCACTGAGAAAGGTCAGCTGCAGGCGTGGCGCCCGGGCATCGTCCACCAGACGACCTGCCTTGCGCAGCGCCAGGGTCAGGGGGCGCTCGAATTTCTTGCAGAAGGTGGAGAGCGCCTTGCCGTCATTGGTATCGGGCATCTCCAGAGCCAGGCTGCCGCAGACGGGATAGCTGGCCAGCAGCTCCAGCAGCGGACCGATGCGGTCCTGCTCGGGCAGGCTGAGAAAGGCGCCACGGGACCACTGACGAGGGAAGATCAGCTCGCCGAAGGTGATGTTCTGCATCAACCGGGCGGCACCCTCGGCGTCGCCACAGACGAATTCCGCATAGGCCGCACCCGGCTTGCCCTTGGCGTATCCGCCCACGCCGAGCAGCGCCGCCCGCTCGCCGAGCTCGGCGCAGACCTCGCCTTCGAATCCGGTACGGCACAGCAGCAACAGGGTATTCACGACAGGGCTTCCTCAAGCGGTCACGCAGGGCGCGCACTATACCCCAGCGCGCCCGCTGGGGAACGCCAGCGGCGGCTGTCGGTCCAGTACTACACCTAGAAAAATCAGTCCGCGCAGCGCTGGTACGGGTCTCCTTCACGTTTCGAGGCTCGTACGGCCAGCGGGCAACCGTCGAAGCGTCGATAAGGAGACCCCTGATGCCAGCCCTGGACAGCCTCAAAAGCCTCAAGACCCTGCAGGTCGGTGAGCGCACCTACCACTATTACAGCCTACCCGACGCGGCCCAGACCCTGGGCACTCTCGACAAGCTGCCCAAGTCCCTCAAGGTGCTGCTGGAGAACCTGCTGCGCTGGGAAGACAACCAGACCGTTACCGGCGAGGACCTCCAGGCCCTGGCCGACTGGACCAAGACCCGCACCGCCAATCGCGAGATCCAGTACCGGCCGGCGCGGGTGCTGATGCAGGACTTCACCGGCGTACCGGCAGTGGTCGACCTGGCCGCCATGCGCGAAGCCGTGGCCAAGGCCGGTGGCGATCCGCAGCGGATCAATCCGCTTTCCCCCGTCGATCTGGTGATCGACCACTCCGTGATGGTGGATCGCTACGCCAGCGAAAACGCCTACCACAAGAACGTCGAGATCGAGATGGAGCGTAACGGCGAGCGCTATGCCTTCCTGCGCTGGGGCCAGAACGCCTTCGACAACTTCCGCGTGGTCCCGCCGGGCACCGGCATCTGCCATCAGGTCAACCTGGAGTACCTGGGCCGCACCGTCTGGACCAAGGACGAGGACGGCCGCACCTATGCCTTCCCCGACACCCTGGTCGGCACCGACTCCCACACCACCATGATCAATGGCCTGGGCGTGCTGGGCTGGGGCGTGGGCGGTATCGAGGCCGAGGCGGCTATGCTCGGCCAGCCGGTGTCCATGCTGATCCCCGAGGTGGTGGGCTTCAAGCTCACCGGCAAGCTGCGCGAGGGCATCACTGCCACCGACCTGGTGCTGACCGTGACCCAGATGCTGCGCAAGAAAGGCGTGGTGGGCAAGTTCGTCGAATTCTTCGGTGATGGCCTGGCCACCCTGCCCCTGGCCGACCGCGCCACCATCGGCAACATGGCGCCGGAGTACGGCGCCACCTGCGGTTTCTTCCCGGTGGACCAGATCACCCTGGATTACCTGCGCCTGTCCGGTCGCCCCGAGGAAACCGTGCAACTGGTGGAGGCCTACACCCAGGCCCAGGGCCTGTGGCGCAATCCCGGCGACGAGCCGGTGTTCACCGACGTGCTGGAGCTGGACATGGGCGAAGTCCAATCCAGCCTGGCCGGCCCCAAGCGACCGCAGGATCGTGTGCTGCTCGGTGAGGTCGCCAAGACCTTTGGCGATTTCACTGCCCTGGCGCCGAAAAAAGCCGAGGCCCCCAAGGCTGGCAGTGGCGTGGAAGTCCAGCTCGACGGCCAGACCTTCCAGCTGGAGGACGGTGCCGTGGTGATCGCCGCCATCACCTCCTGCACCAACACCTCCAATCCCAGCGTGATGATGGCCGCCGGTCTGCTGGCGAAGAAGGCCGCCGAGAAGGGCCTGATGCGCAAGCCCTGGGTGAAGTCGTCCCTCGCCCCCGGCTCCAAGGTGGTGACCGACTACTACAACGCCGCCGGACTCACCCCCTATCTCAACGACCTCGGTTTCGATCTGGTCGGCTATGGCTGCACCACTTGCATCGGCAACTCCGGTCCGCTGCTCGATCCCATCGAAAAAGCGATCCAGGACGCCGATCTCACCGTAGCCTCGGTGCTCTCCGGCAACCGTAACTTCGAAGGCCGGGTGCATCCGTTGGTCAAGACCAACTGGCTGGCCTCGCCGCCGCTGGTGGTGGCCTATGCCCTCGCCGGCAGCGTCAAGGTCGATCTGACCCAGGAGCCGCTGGGCACGGGCAACGATGGTCAGCCGGTCTATTTGAAAGACGTCTGGCCCAGCCAGCAGGAAGTGGCCGACGCCGTGCAGAAGCTCGACACCGCCATGTTCCACAAACAATACGGCGCCGTCTTCGACGGTGACGAGAAGTGGCAGGCGATCCAGGTGCCGGACGCCGAGACCTATGTCTGGGATGCCGACTCCACCTACATCCAGAATCCGCCCTTCTTCGAGACGATTGCCGGCGATCCGCCGCGTATCGCCGACATCCACGATGCTCGCATCCTGGCGTTGCTGGGCGATTCGGTCACCACCGACCACATCTCCCCTGCCGGCAACATCAAGAAAGACAGCCCCGCCGGTCGCTACCTCGCTGAGCACGGCGTGGACTATGCCGACTTCAACTCCTACGGCTCCCGTCGTGGCAACCACGAAGTCATGATGCGTGGCACCTTCGCCAACATCCGCATCAAGAACGAGATGTTGGGCGGCGAGGAAGGCGGCAACACCTTCCACGTCCCCACTGGCGAAAAGCTGTCGATCTACGACGCGGCCATGAAGTACGAGCTGGAAAACACCCCGCTGGTGATCATCGCCGGCAAGGAATACGGCACTGGTTCCTCCCGTGACTGGGCCGCCAAGGGCACCAATCTGCTGGGCGTGAAGGCCGTGGTCGCCGAGAGTTTCGAGCGTATCCACAGATCCAACCTGGTGGGCATGGGCGTGCTGCCGCTGCAGTTCAAGGACGGCGTCGATCGCAAGTCCCTGGGGCTGACCGGCAAGGAAAAGATCGCCGTGCTGGGCATCGACGGTGTCGAGTTGCGCCCGCGCATGCCGCTGACCCTGGAAGTCACCCGTGAGGATGGCAGCCTGGAAAGCGTCGAGGTGCTCTGCCGCATCGACACGCTCAATGAAGTGAGCTACTTCAAGGCCGGCGGCATCCTGCACTACGTGCTGCGGGAGTTCCTGGCGAAACCTGCGGCCTAAGCAGGCGTTAGCGGACGCCCGGTAGCCAGGCTGCCGGGCGTTCTGCTGTCAGGAGGCTGCCAACAGCTGACTCGCCGCCCGCCCGAAGCCCTCGACCACCTCCTGCAGCGGCCCGAGAAAGCGTGGGTGGACCAGCCACAGCTGGATCTCCGGCTTGAAGTCCTTCAAGGGGATCACCGCCAGCCGTTCGCGATGGGCGCTCAAGGCCAGCAGCGGTGCCGGGACCAGGCCGAGGCCCTGGCCATCCGCCACCAGACCGAGCTGGAGTTCGGTGCCATAGGTTTCCAGGTTGATGCGCAGCGCCTGGCCCTGCTCGGCCAGGGTGCGCTGCAGACTGGCGCGAAAGCCGCAGCCATCGGGATTGAGCACCCAGCCCTGCGTTTGGAGGTCGGCCAGGCGCTTGGGTTTGGCCGGCGCCTGCGCGCGGGCGCAGACCACCTGCAAGGGCATGGCGCCCAGGGCCTGGGCCTCGATACCGTCGGGAAAGACCTTGTTGGCCGGAAACAGCACCAGGGCGCCGTCCAGTTCGCCGTGCTCGATCCGGCTCACCAGTACGCTGCCCCAGCCGGTCGCCACCTGGGTGCGCAGCTCCGGGTAGCGGGTGCGGATGTCTTTCACGGCCTCCAGCAACAGCGCATCGCCCAGGGTCTGGGGTACGCCCAGGCGCAGCAGTCCAGACGGCGGGGTATCACCCGCCACCCGCTCGCGCAGGGCATCCATCTCGCGCAGAATGGCACGGCAATGACCGTAGACCTCCTGACCCAGGCGCGTTGGCTTGAGCGGCTTGGTGTGGCGGTCGAGCAACTCGACCCCGAGATCCTGCTCCAGGCTCTGCAGGCGCCGGGTGATGGCCGGCTGGGTGAGGCCCAGCGTGTGCGCGGCGGCGTTGAGGGAGCCGCTGCGGAGCACCGCGACGAAGGCTTCGATATCGTCCGTCTTCATGAGGAGGCGTCTGACTTCCTGCTGGTGGATATGCGCCTCAAGCATAACGCAACACCTCCTCCGCTGCCCGGTGCTCAGCGTTGCGCCGTCTGCGCGAGCGGGGCCAGGCTCGTGCCGAAGCCATCGTAGAACAGACGGCTGGCGTCATAGCCCTTGACCAGCCCTTCGCCCGCGAAGAAGTCGACGGTGCGCTGCGCCTGGGCAATGGCTGCAGGAGTGACTGGCCCGATGCTGGTGCGGGCACGGGCGAACCAGGCCTGGGCGATGGCCGCATCAGCGCGGGTGCGCTCGGCCCAGGCGCGGGCATAACGCGCCGTATGCGCCGGATCGGCATTGGCCCAGGTCCGTGCCTGTTGCAGCCGCTGGAGGAAGTCGCCGATGGCACGGTGCTTGGCGGCATCGTCCAGGGCGCGCTGGCTGGCCACCACGAAACTCTGTGCCGGGATCAGATCTTCGGCGGTGGTGAGCACCCGGGCGCCATGGCGCTGGGCCTGGGTGACATAGGGCTCCCAGGTGGCGATGGCGTCCACCGAGCCGCCCTCCAGCGCATGGGAGGCATCCAGGGCGTTGAGGTAGCGGAAGCTCACCCGATCGCGTGGTACGCCCGCGCGATCCAGGGCGGACAAGGCCAATTGCTGGCTCCAGGAGCCCTTCCAGATGGCCACCGTCTTGCCCTGCAGATCCGCCAGGCTACGGATGCTGGAATCGCCGCGCACCAGCACTGCCACCCCGTCAAGGCTCTGACGACTGATGCCGACCACCTTGATCGGCGCGCCGAGGGCGCCAAGGAACAGCGGCGGCGCATCGCCCAGCAGGCCCAGGTCGAGGCTGCCGACGTTGAGCGCCTCGGCCACCGGCGAACCGGCGGTGAATTGCTTCCAGTCCAGCTGGTACGGCAGGTCGTCGAGGACACCGGCGGCTTCCATCACGGTACGGGTGTTATAGCTCTGATCGCCCACCACCAGCGTGGTAGCCAACGTCTGGGTAGCGGCGAGCAGGCCGAGGGTGAGGCCAACAAGGGTCTTGCGTAGCATGGGAAGCCTCTCGTCAGGTATAGGCACGGATATCGGGGTACTGGCCATTGACCGCATAACGGCCGACCTCCAGCACCTTGTAGGCCAGGGGGTCGTGCAGGCTGTGGGTGCGCACGTCGCGCCAGAAGCGATCCAGACCGAGGCGGTTGTGGGTGGCGCGGGCACCCAGGGCGTCGAACACCCGGGTGGTGACGTCCAGGGCGGTACGGGCAGCCAGCACCTTGGCGCTGGCCACGGCGATGGCCGTCTCGCCGCGCAGGTCGGCGGTAAAGGTGGCATCGGCCTCGAGCAGGTCATCCACCCGCCGTGCTGCCACGTCGGCGAGGGCCACGGCGCCCTGCAGGGCGATCCAGAGTTCGCCCATCTGGCTCAACACCAGTTGATCCTCGCTGGCGCTGGCGGCCAGGGAATGCACCCAAGGCCGCGCCTCTGCATGCAGATAGCGCCGCGCCTCGCGCAGCGCGCCCTGGGCGGCACCCAGGTAGTACTGGGTGAAGGCCGACTGGTTGACCGGGGTGCGGATCACCGCGGCAAAGTCACCGGCATCTTCCAGGTCGCAGACTTGGGCCTCCTCGGCACTGGCCCAGACGTCGGTCAGGGTAAAGCTGCCACTGTCGCTGCGCGCCACGCCGAAGTGGTCCCAGTCCTCGGCATAGGCCAGCCCCGCGCGATCCCCTGGCAGGGTGACCATCAGCCGCGCCCCGCTCTGCCGGTCGCGGGCACTGATGGTGAGGCGATCGGCGAAGACGGCGCCGCTGCAGAAGCCCTTGCGCCCGGTCAGGCGATAGCCACCGCCGGCAACGGGCGTGGCGAGGATGTCGTCATCCCGTGGATTGACCACTCCGGCCAGCCACAGCCGGCCCTCGGCGATTTCCGCCAGCAGGCGGTCGCGCCGTGGCTGGGGCTCGCGGCGCAGGTTCACCGTATTGAGCAGGTGATAGCCAAAGAGCAGGCCGACCGAGCCGTCGCCGGCAGCAATCTCGCGCAGTACGCGCATGGCCAGTGACCAGGGCTGGCCGGCGCCACCAAGATGCACGGGTATGACCAGGTTGGTCAGGCCGCTGTCCTTGAGTCTTTGCAGCTGGGCATCGGGACGAATGCGGTCGCGTTCGTCAGCCACCACCCGGGCAGCGAATTCCGCGCCGATCTCGCGGGCCAGCGTCAGCCAAGCCTCAGTATCCTTAATGGTGCTCATCTAGTCCTCCAGGGGGCCGAGGCCCAGGTGGTCTCTCAGGGTCGTGCCCTGGTACTGGCGTCGGAACAGGCCGCGGCGCTGCAGGTGCGGCACCACGCTTTCGCTGAACTCGACGAAGGACCCCGGCAGGTAGCCGGGGGAAATCACGAAGCCGTCGCAGCCGCCGGCTTCGAACAGCTCGGCCAGCTGTTCGGCGATCTGGGCGCCGGTGCCCACCAGTTGCGGCACCCGCACGCTGGCGGCATAGCTGCGACCCAATTCGGCCAGGGTGGTCCGCGACCCCAGCGCCAGGAGTTTTTCGGCAGCGGCCGGTGGCAGGCCGCCGACCTCGGCCACCTCACCCAGGGCGGTATCAAGGGTAAAGCGGGACAGGTCGATATTGAGCTGGGAGCAGAGGGTGATCAGCCCCACCTCGGGTTGCGCCAGGGCGTTGTGCCTTTCCTGCTTGGCCCGTGCTTCGGCTTCGCTGCCGCCGATGAAGGGCATGACCGAGGTGAGGATCTTGCAGCCGTCGGGGGAGCGCCCCTGCTCCAGCACCTGGCGGCGGACGTCGTCGCGAAAGGCGCGCATGGCGGCGAGGTTGGGCTGGATGGTGAAGATGGCCTCGGCCCAACGTGCGCCGAAGCGCCGGCCACGACCACTGGAGCCGGCCTGGATCAGTACCGGCCGCCCTTGCGGACTGCGCGGGATGTTGAGCGGGCCCTCCACCCGGAACCAGTCGCCCTGGTGATCGAGGGCACGCACCTGCGCGGGATCGGCCAGCACGCCGGCGTCTCGATCCAGGCGCAGCGCGCCAGGTCCCCAACTACGCCAGAGCTTGACGGCCACCTCGACGAATTCGTCGGCACGGTCGTAGCGCAGGTCGTGCTCCAGGTGGCGCTCCCTGCCGAACAGCCGGCCCTCGCTGTCGTTCATGGAGGTGACGATGTTCCAGGCGGCGCGCCCGCGGGACAGGTGATCGAGGGTGGCGAAGGCCCGGGCGACGTGGGCCGGTTCGTAGTAGGTGGTGGAGCGGGTGCAACCCAGCCCAAGGTGGCGGGTGTGAGCCACCAGATAGGACAACAGCGGCAGCGGATCGAGTCGGGTGGCGTCCTGGGCCCCTAGGCGCAGGGCGGTCTCCCGTGAGCCGCCGAGCTGGTCGCCCACGGCCAGGCGGTCGGCGAAGAACAGGAAGTCGAACAGCCCCTCCTCCAGCGCCTTGGCCGCGCGGACGTAATAGTCCGGGTCGAGGAAGTCGCCCTGGGTTTCAGGGTGGCGCCAGACGGCGTGGCTATGGACGACGGGACCGGCCAGCAGGAAGCCGGCGAGGTGCAATTGGCGACTCATCGGCTGGCCTCCCGGAGCGCTTGCAGGTAGCGGTTGAAGCTCTGGTCATAGAGCGGCTTGACGTCGTACGGCTGTTGCAGCACCCCGGCCTTGACCAGGAAATCGGCGGTCTTCTGGCCGTCGCTCAAGGTCTGGGCGCTGATCGGTTCGACCCAGGTGGCGTCGCGCCGGAACCAGCGTTCGGCGATGGCCGGATCGGAGTTGTTGCGCCTGGCCCAGGCCTGGGCATAGACGTCGACGTGGTCGCGCGCCCAGCTGCGAGCACGTTGCAAGCGGGCGATGAAATCGCCGATGGCGGCGCGGTTCTCGTCCAGGCGCTGGGTGTTGGCCACCACATAGACCGGCGCCGGCATCAGGTCCTTGGCGGTGATCAGCACCCGTCCGCCCTGGCGCTCCACCATGCTCACGTAGGGCTCCCAGGTGGCGGTGGCATCGAGGGTGCCCTGGCTCAAGGCGGCGACCGCCTCGGTGGGCATCAGGTAGCTGTAGCGCGGGGCATCGCTGGGCAGCCCGGCCTGTTCCAGCGCCGAGTAGACCAGTTGCTGGCTCCAGGAGCCCTTCCAGATGGCAACCCGCTTGCCGGCCAAGTCCGCCACCGTCTTGATGGGTGAATCCTTGCCGACCACGATGGCAGTGCCGTCCGGTCTATTGCGGGTCACTGCCACCACCTTGATCGGCCCACCCCGGGCGGCCAGGGCGATCACCGGGGTGTCGCCGACGATGCCCAGGTCGATGGAGCCGACATTGAGCGCCTCCACCACCGGGCCACCGGCGTTGAATCTCTTCCACTGGATCTCGTACGGCAGGTCCTTGAGTTCACCTGCCTGCTCCAGCAGGGTGCTGCTGTAGTAGAACTGGTCACCGATGGTGAGGGTGATCGCCTGGGCCAGGTTGGCGGAGGTGCCAGCCAGCAGGCCGGCGGCGAATAGCAATCCCTTGATCACGAAGGCGTCTCCTCGAAGGTATCGGGAGCGCTCCGTGGGTACGGTCGCGCAGGTGTCAGATGTCGGGGTTCAGCCGGTGCGGCGGGCACCGGCCAGGCGCGCGGCGACCTTCTGCCGGGTCAGGGGAATCAGTTCGCGGCCGTACTCGACGGCGTCGCTGAGCGGATCGAAGCCGCGGATCAGGAAGCTGTCGACGCCCAGGTCGTAGTAGTCCAGCAGGGCATCGGCCACCTGCTCGGCGGTGCCCACCAGGGCGGTGGAGTTGTGCCCGCCGCCGACCAGGGCGGCGATGCCGGTCCAGAGCCGGCGATCCACACGGTCGCCCAGGGCCACGGTATCGCGCAGACGTTGTGCCCCGACCGCTTCGGGTTTGGCGGGATGCACGGCGCCGTCGGCGGCGAGGCGCGCCTTGGCCTGCTGGCGAATGGCCTCGGCCTTGGCCCAGGCATCATCCTCGGTGTCGCCAAGGATCACCCGGAAGGACACGTTGAATTTTGGGGTACGGCCATGGCGCGCCGCCTCGGCGCGGACCGCAGCGATGGTCTCGCGGGTCTGGGCCAGGGATTCGCCCCACAGCGCGAAGACATCGGCGTGCTTGCCGGCCACCCGCAATGCGGCTGGCGAGGAACCGCCGAAATAGACCGGCAGGCTCGGCTGCTGCAGCGGCTTGATGGCGGAGAAGCCCTTCGCCACCCGGTAGTGCTCACCCTCGTGATCGAAGGGCTGGGTGCTGGTCCACTCCTGGCGGACCACGTCGAGGAATTCCTCGGTGCGGGCGTAGCGCTGGTCGTGGTCGAGCCAGTCGCCGTCCTTGCGCTGCTCCCCATCGCTGCCACCACTGATGATGTGCACCGCCAGGCGACCGTCGAGCAGATGATCGAGGGTCGCCAGCTTGCGCGCCGCCAGGGTCGGGGCGACGAAACCGGGACGGTGGGCCAGCAGGAACTTGAGCGTCCGGGTGGCCTGCCCCGCCAGGGCAGTGACCAGAAAGCCGTCGGGCTGATCGGACCAGTAGCCGACCAGGATGCGATCGAAGCCGGCCTGCTCATGGGCCTGGGCGAAGCGGGTGATATAGCCCTTGTCGAAGATGGGACCGGAGGGGGCGATGATCTCCGAGGTGAGGCGGTGGCCGATCATGCCGAGGAATTGGACGCTCATGGTGGTGAATCCCGTGCCGAGGTAAGGGGACGCCTTCAGGAAGGCGTTGGCTGGGTTCCACCTTAGGCAACCAGAGCATAAGAAGGAAATTCCTTATGCGCATATCCTAATTATTGTTTTATTTGAAACATGCATTTAAAGATGGTGGCTTGCCTCATGAGGCGACGCTCTTCAAGGGTAGAAATAGCAGTACTTCCTCGTTTTGTAGGAGCGGTCCATGGCCGCGATCGCCCAAACGATCCCAGGGCGCCTCGGCGTGGAAAAAGGCGTTAGCCTTTTCCACCGGGGCCTTCGGTGCGAGGGGCGCCCTCACCCCAGCCCTCTCCCCAAGGGAGAGGGGGTTATCCGAGGGAGGGTTGAAAGTCGTTGTTCCTGGACCAAATCCGTGGCCTGTTGGGCTTCGACGATAAAGCCGTCTCAACCCAACCTACGGGGCTATGTCGTAGGTTGGGTTGAGCGCAGCGAAGCCCAACGACCAAGCGCCGTAGCGTGGAAACGGCGTAGCTTTTTTCCACCAGGTAGTTCAGCCACAAGGGCGCCCTCGCCTCCACATTCTCCTGAAGGGTTAAATCGAGCGAATACCGGTCTCAGTCGATCCGAGAAGACCTCGTCGACCGCAGCCACCTACCCGTAGGAGCGGCCCATGGCCGCGATTGGCCAATCACTCATACTACGCTGACGGTCTTCAAAGCCAGGCCGTAGCCGCCAACCCCAGGGCGCCGAGGATGAAACCTACCAGAGCGCCCCGACCCGGTAACTCCTGGAATAGCAGCCAGATCAGCAACGGCTCGCAGACCAATAACACCAGTACGGAAACGACCGCGACCACCCAGATATCACCGGTAGCCCGATAGCCCAGGCCGTAGGCCAGCAACAGGCAGAGACCGGAAAAGCAAGCGAGCCCTGCCAATAGCAGCGCATCATGCCAATCGAAACCGACCGCAGCCGCCAACCGCGCCGCTGCCAATTCGGCGTAGATGATGCAGCCTTCGCCGATGATCATCAGGGCGATGGCGAAGATTCCAAGCACTTCTTTGGACATGAAAGACCTTCCTTTTGGACCGAGCGGACTGACGCTGTGTCGTGATGCACACCGCGCTCAGATGGGGTACTGAGGTCGATGCAGTCAGTGGCGTCAGGGGCTCGATACGGAAGGCATACATGAGCGAAACCTCTGTGAGGGAGTGCTTCTATTAAGGCTAGATCAGGGTACAGCGGTAGAACAGCGGCGGGTTATCGGTGTTAGAGGATGTTGGTCTTTGAACAGAAATTCTTCATAGGAGCGATAGCCCTGCGGACCGCCAAGACTGCAAGCCGCCATGTACTACTGGCGAACAGCAACCCGCGATCTGTTGGACTTCGACGATAAAGCCGTCTCAACCCAACCTACGGGGCTATGCCGCAGGTTGGGTTGAGCGCAGCGAAGCCCAACAAGAAGATACCCAGCCCTACCGCTGCATCCCCCACTTCTTCACCGTCAGCCGCTCCAAGGTAGCGAACACCAGGCCTTCCACCAGCAGGCCGATAATGATCACCGCAGCGAGGCCAGCGAAGACGCGGTCGGTGTAGAGCTCGTTGCGATTCTGGAAGATGTACCAGCCCAGGCCGCCCTTGCCGCTGGAGGCGCCGAACACCAGCTCGGCGGCGATCAGGGTGCGCCAGGCGAAGGCCCAGCCGATCTTGAGGCCCGAGACGATGGCCGGCAGCGCCGCCGGGATGAGGATCAGCCCGACGTACCTCAGCCCCTTGAGGCCATAGTTGCGCCCGGCCATGCGCAGGGTGTCGGACACGCCGAGAAAGCCCGAGTAGGTGTTCAGCGCCATGGGCCAGAGCACCGAATGCACCAGCACGAACACCAGGCTGTTCTCGCCCAGGCCGAACCAGAGCAGCGCCAGCGGCAACAAGGCGATGGCCGGCAGCGGATTGAACATCGAGGTCAGGGTGCCGAGCAGGTCGCGACCGAACTGGGTGGAGACGGCCAGGGCGCTCAGCGCCAGGGCCAGCACCACGCCCAGCAGATAGCCCTTGAGCAAGGTGCCGAGGGAAATGGCGACCTTGGCCGGCAATTCACCGGTGACCAGCCCATCCCAGAAGGCCGCGGCGGTCTGCAGGAAGCTGGGCAGCAGCAGGTCGTTGCCCTGCCAGCGGGCGGCCACTTCCCAGGCCAGCATGAGGATCGCCAGGATCACCAGCTTGCGCAGCCAGGCTTGGCTCCACAGGCGCGTGGCCAGAGGGAGCTCCACCGCCAGCGGCAAGTCGTTGAGGGGCGCGAGGTCCCGTTGGTATTCGGCCCGCACCGGGGGCTGTCGAGTCATGGGTCCACCTCGAAACTAGTAGGAAATGCGGCCCTGGACGATGGCCTGCTGCAGGCGCAGGCGCTCGTCGGCGACCTCCGGCGGCAGGGTCTGAACGTCGTCGGGGAACAGCAGGTTGTGGATGCGCAGCGCGGTACTCTGGAATTCGGCGCCGCCGAAGTCCTCGAGGCCGAACTGGTGGCAGTTGAGTTCCGCGCGGACCCGGCCCGGATGGGGCGACAGCAGCAGGATGCGATTGCCCACCACCAGCGCCTCCTCGATGGAGTGGGTGACGAACAGCAGGGTGAAGCGCACCTCGTCCCAGAGCGCCAGGAGCTCTTCCTGCATCTTGCGGCGAGTCAGGGCGTCCAGGGCGGCGAAGGGTTCGTCCATCAGCAGGATCTTGGGCTGCATGGCCAGGGCGCGAGCGATGGCCACCCGCTGCTTCATGCCGCCGGAAAGATGATGCGGATAGGCGTCGACGAAGCGCGCCAGACCGACCTTGTCCAGGTAGTGCAGCGCCCGCTCGCGCGCCTCGCCACGACTGGCCTGGCGACTGGCGAGCAGCGGGAACATGGTGTTCTCCAGCACCGTCTTCCACGGCGGCAGCTGGTCGAATTCCTGGAACACCACGATGCGATCCGGCCCCGGTCCCTTGACCGGCTGGCCGTCCAGACGGATCTCACCGTGCAGCGGCGGCAGAAAGCCCGCCACCGACTTGAGCAGACTGGACTTGCCGCAGCCGGACGGCCCGAGCAGCACGAAACGGTCGGCGCCATGCACCTCGAAAGATACCTGGTGGGTAGCCCGCACCCGGCGTTCGCGGGTGCGGTATTCGAGGTCGAGATCCTGCACCTGCAGCAGCGGCTGGGTCTGCGCCAGGGTCAGGTGCGGACGGGAAGCTAGAGGGGCATTCATGGTCGTCTCCTACCTTAAAACGGCGCATCGCCCTGGATGGTGGTGCGATACAGCTTGCGCCGCAGATGATTGGGGCAGCCGGCCGCCAGGTGCAGCAGCGAGCGGTTGTCCCAGAACACCAGGTCGTGGGGCTGCCACTGGTGGCGATAGAGGTGCTCGGGCTTGACGCTGTGGGCATAGAGCTCGGCCAGCAGCTCGCGACTCTCGTCTTCCGGCAGGCCGACGATGTGGGTGGTGAACCCCTCGCTGACGAACAGCGCCTTGCGGCCATTTTCCGGATGAGTACGTACCACCGGATGCACCACCGCCTTGACCTCGGCCAGCTGCGCGGCGGTCAGGGTCGGCCGCCAGTTGCCCTCGAACTTGGGCTTGGCGTAGGTGGCGGTATAGGAATGCTCGGCCTGGAGACCCTCTACCTGGCGCTTGAGCGCCGCTGGCAGGGTGTCGTAGGCCAGGTGCATGTTGGCGAAGAGGGTATCGCCGCCCTCCTCCGGCAATTCCTGGGCATGCAGCATGGAACCCAGGCTCGGCAGCTCCTTGTAGGAGAGATCCGAGTGCCAGAACTTGCCGGCATCGCCCAGGCCGATCGGCCGACCGCCTTCGACGATGTTGGAGACGATGAGGATCTCCGGGTGGCCGGCCAGGTGGAATTGCTTGAGCACATGGATCTGCAACTCGCCGAAGCGGCGACTGAAGGCGATCTGCTCTTCGGGGGTGATGCGCTGGTCGCGGAACACCACCACATGGTGGTCCAGGTGGGCGCGATGAACGCGGGCGAAGTCTTCGGCATTGAGCGGCTGGGCCAGATCGATGCCGAGGATCTCGGCGCCCAGGTTGCCGAAGGGCCGGATCTCGAAAGTCTGGCCGGCGGCCGGACGGGGGGAAGCGAGAGTCATTGGAGTGTTCTCCTTGGTGGTCCAGCTCAGCTGCCGGGACGCTCGTGGGCTTCGGGGAAGAAGTAGTCCTGCCAGGAGGCAGCCTGGTGTTTCAGCACGCCCAGCTCATGCAGCTTCTGGGCATAGACGAAGGTCCGCTGGGGCTCGACGGTGAACTCGATCTCCGGGTCCTCGACGATGCGCTGCACCAGGGCCAGCGGCAGCTTGGAATGCTCGACGCGGATATAGGCCTCGGCGGCCGCGGCCTTGTTGGCGCGGATGAAGGCGGCGGCTTCCACCAGGGCGTCATAGAAGGCGCGGTAGGTCTTGGGATTCTCGTCGTGGAATTTCTCGGTGGTGTAAAGCACGTTGAAGGTGCCTGGTCCGCCGAGGACGTTGTAGCTGCTGAGGATGCGATGGACCCGGGGATTCTCCAGCGCCTGGTACTGGAACGGTGGGCTGGAGAAATGGGTAGTGATCTCGGAGCCGCCCGCCATCAGGGCAGCGCTGGCATCCGGGTGCGGCAGACTCACGCTGATGGCATCGAATTTCTTGAACTGGGCGTCGCCGAAGACCTTGGCAGTCTCGATCTGCAGGGTGCGCGACTGGAAGCCCACGCCCGCCGCCGGCACGGCGATGCGATCCTGGTCGGTCAAATCCTTTATCGACCTGACCTCGGCGCGATTGCTCAGCAGGTAGTTGGGCATGGCGCCCAGGGCGGCGATGGCCTTGACGTTCTGTCGTCCGCGGGTGCGATCCCAGACCGTCAGCATCGGCGGTACCCCGGCGGAGACCACGTCGAGCGAGCCGGCCAGCAGCGCCTCGTTCATGGCAGTGGCGCCGGAGATGCTGTTCCAGTCCACCTGGATATCCAGGCCGGCGGCCTTGCCGTGCTTCTCGATCAACTGCTGATCGCGCACCACGTCGAGGATCAGATAGCCGATGCCGAATTGCTGGGCGATGCTGATCCTGCCCTCGGCGGCGGCACTGCCCGCGAAGCCCAGGGCACCTACCACGGCGGCGATCACCGCCAAGCCCTTCCCTACCCTGCTCATCCTTACGCTCCGTGCCGACTGGCCATCCGAAAGCGTTATAGGCTAATGAGCTGTTATAACTTTTGGTAAAGACGGAATTTGACTAACCATATGCACGGAGATGCGGGACCGGGTGAATTCGATCGTTGGAAAGGTCCTAGCCTTCAAGCAGCTGTCGCAGCCGCCGCACGGCGCTGCCCGGTGTGGTAAGCACCGAGCCGCCCCAGGCGGCTTCGCTGGCCGATTGCGCGGCGGTCATGGAAAACTGCGCGAAGCAGAGCACGTCATAGTCGCCGCGTAGCCGCTCGGCAGCCGCGGCGATAAGGGCGTCGTGGCGGGCCTGGTCACCCGCATGCAGGGCTTCCAGCGCGCCTTCGCAGAGGATCGGTGTGATGTCCGCTGTCTGGCCACGGCGGCTTGCCTCAAGCTCGAAGTCGTTGACGATGGCCGCGCCCGCCGGACCGAAGGTGGTCAGGGCGGCGATGCGCCCGCCTTTGGCCAGGGCCTCCTGCACCATGGCCTCGTTGGGCTTGAGGACCGGCTTTTGATAACGGCGCTGGCAGGCTTCGATGGCATTGGAAAAGGCCGAGCAGGTAAAGAGCACAGCATCGGCCTGGGCGCGAAAGGCATGCTCGGCCAGGTCCTGGATACGCTGGTCCAGCGCTGTCGTACTGCCGCCAGCGGTGCTGGCGTCTTTCGACAGCGAGTCGTCCCAGAGATCGAAGCGCAGCGCCTCGGGCCAACCCTGGGCGAAGGCTGCGTTGATGGGCTCGATGGCGATGCGGGTGGCGTGGATCAGAAAGATCCGTTTGGCGGCGATCATGGCGAAAGCACTCGTGAAGGGCCGCCAGAACGGCGGCTGGTAGCTGGCAGAAGCGCCTAGCGGACGTCGAGGATGATCACGCCGTCGGCATCGGCATAGAGTTGATCACCACTGCGGATCGTCTGCCCGGCGAAGGTCACCGCCTCGCCGATCTGGCCTTCGTTGCGCTTGACCGATTTGCGCGGCGAGACGCCCAGTGCCTTGACCGCCAGCGGCAGCCCCGCCAGCACCGCCTTGTCGCGGACCTGGCCATAGATGAGCGTACCGGCCCAGCCGTTCTTTACCAGGTCCTCGGCGATGATGTCGCCGAGCAGCGCGCAACGGTCGCTGCCACCACCATCGACCACCAGCACGCGTCCCTCGCCCGGCTGCTGGCTCAATTCCTTGATCCGCGAGTTGTCCTCGAAGCACCTGACCGTCAGCGCCGGCCCGGTGAAATCGGTGCGGCCGCCCAGGTCCTGGAAGATCGGCTGCAGGACTCGCGCCTGGTCGCCGTACTCGTCGCACAGGTCGGTGGTCTTGAAGGTCATGGTGTTGCTCCTTGGTGGTCGAAAGATCGGTCAGGCCGTAACCGTTCGCCGTGCCAGTAGCTGGCCAGTCACGAGCACTATGAGGACGCCGGCGACGCCGGCCGCATAGGGAACCCAGTGCAGGTCTCCGGTACCGAGCCAAGCCTGCAGGAGTTCGTCGCTGGCGATCAGCTTGCCAGCGATCCAGCCGAGCAGGGCCGCCCCGGCCATGACCAGCCAGCGGAAGCGTTCCATCAGGCGCAGGATGAGCTGGCTGCCGAAGATGATGATGGGGATGCTGATGAGCACTCCGGTGACGGCCAGGCCCAAATGGCCCTGGGCTGCGCCGGCCACGGCGATGACGTTGTCCAGACTCATCACCACATCGGCCACCATGATGATCCAGATGGCCTGGCCCAGGGTGGTACCGGCCTTGACGTCGGCCTCGTCGTTCTCGGGCACCAGCAACTTGATGCCGATCCACAGCAGCAGCACGCCGCCCACCACCTTGAGCAGTGGCCAGCCCAGCACGTAGCTGGCGACGAACAGCAGCAGGATGCGCAGGATCACGGCACCCGCCACCCCGCCCAGGATGGCCTTGCGGCGTTGCGCTTCCGGCAGACGCCGACAGGCCAGGGCGATCACCACGGCGTTGTCGCCGCCGAGCAGGATATCGATGATGACGATCTGGAGCAGACTGGTCAGGAGGACCGGATCGGACAGGGCGGTAAGCAAGGTGGACCTCGTCTATTTAGGAGCTGACGTCCCTTGGGCAGCAACAGCCCGTAATGATTTCAGGTCACTATTATTGTCTTTTATATCAATACAGAACAATATCGGCCATGCCTGAATTCCAGCGTTCGCCGACCGAGAACGCTGCGTTAGCCAGATACCAATTTCGAGTGACTGCCAGCTTTCCTAGCATGGCGCTCACACCGCCCACGATCACGACAACCAGACCGGACAGCCCATGAAGTTTGCCCTGGATTCCACCTACACCGGCCAGCTCACCCTCGGCGACCGGCATTACGCCTATGTCGACCTCAAGCGTCTGTTCGACGCCGACACCCTGGCGCGCCTGCCCTACTCCCTGCGTCTGCTGGTGGAAAACGTCGCCCGCTGCTTTCCCGAGGCACTACCGCCGGTATTGGCCCGTGCCCGTGGCGAAGGCCCGCCATGCGAAGCGCCCTTCCTGCCCAACCGCCTAATGTTCCACGACACCACCTGCCTGCCCGCCCTGGCCGACTTCGCCGGCATGCGCGACATGGTGGCCGAACTGGGCGGCGATCCGAGCCGGATGAATCCACGCATCCCAGCGGTGCTGACCATCGACCACTCGGTGATCGTCGAACGCTTCGCCGAGCCGGACGCGGTGGAAGCCAATCTGGACATCGACTACCGCCGCAACACCGAGCGCTACCAGTTCATCAAGTGGGCGCAGAAGAGCCTGGACAACTTCAAGGTGGTTCCACCGGGCACCGGCATCATCCACCAGGTCAACATGGAGTCCCTGGGCACCGTGGTCTGGGAAAGCGAGACCAGCGACGGCCAACCGCTGCTGCACCCGGACGACATGGTCGCCACCGACAGCCATACGCCGATGATCAACGCCATCGGCATCCTCGGTTGGGGCGTGGGCGGTCTGGAAGGCCAGGCGGCCATGCTGGGCGAGCCGGTACCGATCAGTTTTCCCGAGGTCATCGGTATCCGTGTGACCAATGCGCTACGTCCGGGGGTGACCGCCACTGACCTTTCCTTGAAAGTCACCCAGTTGCTGCGTCAGCGCGGCGTGGTGGGCAAGTTCGTCGAGTTCTGCGGACCGGGCCTGTTGGGCCTGAGCTGGGCCGCCCGCGGCACCCTCTCCAACATGGCACCGGAATACGGCGCGACCGTGGTGTTCTTCCCCTTCGATACAGTGACCATGGAGTACCTCGAGCTCACTGGCCGCACCCCGGAGCTGCGCGAGCGGGTCGCGGCCTACCTGGAAGCCCAGACCCTGTGGCGCCACGACAGCGATCCCGAGCCGGTCTTCACCGAGGTCATTCCGCTGGACCTCGCCAGCATCGAGCCCAGCGTGGCCGGTCCGCACCAGCCGCACCAATGGCAACCGCTGGCCAAAGCCCGCGACTCCTTTCGAGCCGAGGTGCCGACCAACCCGGACGCCGGTCTGATCGCGCGTTCCACCGAGGCTACGGCGGACTACTTCGAGCCGAGCTTCGGCCAGCCGCTGACCCATGGTGCCATCTCCATCGCCGCCATCACCAGCTGCACCAACACCGCCAACCCGAGCCAGATGATCCAGGCCGGACTCCTGGCGCGAAGGGCGCGCGAACGTGGCCTCACCCGCAAGCCCTGGGTAAAGACCTCGCTCTCCCCTGGCTCTCGGGTGGTGGCGGACTACCTGCGCGAGGCCGATCTGCTGAGCGACTTCGCCGCCCTCGGTTTCGACCTGGCCGGCTTCGGCTGCATGACCTGCATCGGCAACTCGGGCACCTTCGAAGCCCACATGGAAGCCTTCGCCGACCAGGGCCTGAAGACAGTGGTGGTGCTCTCGGGCAATCGCAATTTCGAAGGCCGGGTCAATCCCAAGGCGCAATTCGGTTACCTCGCCTCGCCGGCCCTGGTGGTCGCCTATGCCCTGGCAGGCAGCATCGACGTCGATCTCGAACAGGCAGTGCTGGGGCTGGATCAAGCCGGTCAGCCCGTCTACCTACGCGATCTGCTGCCGGGCGATGACGAGGTCCAGGCGCTGGTCCGCGAGACAGTGCGCCCGGAGTTGTTCCGCCAGCGCAACGCCACTCTCTGGGATGGGACCCACCACTGGCAGGCGTTGTCCGCCGAGGGCAGCGTGCGCTTTCCCTGGTCGCCCAGCTCGACCTATCTGCGCCGGCCGATCTATCTGCAGGGGATCACCCCAGAGCCGCCCACGTCGTTGGCCGTGCGCGACGCCCGCACGCTGATGGTGCTGGGCGACAACATCACTACCGACCACATCTCGCCCGCCAGTGCCATCCCCCTGGACAGCCCGGCGGGCCGTTGGTTGGTCGCCCATGGCGAGGCGCCGGAAGACCTCAACCAGTATTCGACCCGGCGCAGCAATCACGAGGTGATGATGCGCGGTGCCTTCGTCAACCGCGCGGTGAAGAATCGCCTGCTGCCGGCGCATCCGGGCCAGGGCGGCTGGGCGCGGGCGGCCGACGGCGAGGTGCTGCCGGTGTACGACGCCGCCCTCAGCTGGGTCCGCCAGGGCACGCCGCTGGTGGTGTTCGCCGGCCTCAACTACGGCGCCGGCTCCAGTCGCGACTGGGCGGCCAAGGCGCAGGCTACCCTGGGCGTCAGGCTGGTGGTGGCGCAGAGCTTCGAGCGCATCCACCGCAGCAACCTGATCGGCATGGGCATCTTCCCGGTGCGCTTCCCCGCCGGGCAAGGCGCCGAAAGCCTGCGCCTGAGCGGTGACGAGCGTTTGGACTTCGCCGGGCTGGATGAACTGCGGGTAGGCATCAACCTCATCAGGCTGCAGATCACCCGCCCGGATGGCCAGAGTGACAGCGTCACCCTGGAACTGCCGCTGGATTCCAACCAGGAGATCCTCTACCTGCGCCAGGGCGGCATCCTGCCCTACGTGATCCGCAAGACCCTGAGCGAAGGACGGATGTGAATCCAGGGCCTCGCTAGCTCGAGGCCGAAACGCCCAAACCCACCGAAAGCTACCGAAAGCTACCGAAAGCTACCGAAAGCTACCGAAAGCTACCGCCCATCATCATAATTGTATCTTGTGTATTTACAAGACAATTCGATTCGTCTTACCGTGCCTTATACGGCTCAGGCCCGACAAGAACGACAACAGGAGAGCTACACATGAGCAAGCGCATCGCCTTCGTCACCGCCGGTATGGGCGGATTGGGAACCGCCGTTTGCCAACGCCTGGCTCGGGACGGCTTCACCGTCATCGCCGGCTGCGGTCCGGACTCACCGCTCAAGGCCGACTGGCTGGAACAGCAACGCAAGCTGGGCTTCGACTTCATCGCGGCCGAAGGGAACGTCGCTGACTGGGAATCCACCCGCGCTGCCTTTGCCAAGATTCGCGACGAGGTCGGCCCCGTCGATGTCCTGGTCAACAACGCCGGTACCGCCTGCAACGTGGTGTTCCGCGACATGCAACCGGGTGACTGGCAGACGGTGATCGATACCAACCTCAACTCCCTGTTCAACGTCACCCGCCAGGTGATCGATGGCATGACCTCCCGCGGCTGGGGACGGATCATCAACATCTCCTCGGTCAACGCCCAGCTCGGTCAGGTCGGCCAGGTCAACTATTCCACCGCCAAGTCGGCGATCCGCGGCTTCACCCGCGCCCTGGCCCGTGAGCTGGCGGCCCGCGGGGTCACGGTCAACACCGTCTCGCCCGGCTACATCGCCACGCCACGGCTCAAGGCCCTGACCCGCACCGAACTCATGGATCGCATCGTCCACGAGATCCCCATGCGCCGCCTGGGTACGCCGGAAGAGATCGCCTCCATGTGCTCCTGGCTGGCGTCGGACGAATCGGCCTTCGCCACCGGCGCGGACTTCTCCCTCAATGGCGGCCTTCACATGAGCTGATCGCTACTCCGCCACCGAACACAACGACAACCACAACAAAAGTTGTATTTTGGAATCAGGAGATACAGATGCTCTCTCTGCTCGGCTATGGAATGATCGTGACCTTCATGGCGCTGATCATGACCAAGCGGCTGCCGCCCTTGGTGGCCTTGACCATCATCCCCATCATCTTCGCCATCATCGGCGGCTTCGCGCCGGAGATGGGGCCGATGATGATCGATGGCCTGCGCAAGGTTGCGCCCACTGCCATCATGGTGATGTTCGCCATCCTCTATTTCGGCCTGATGTTCGATACCGGGCTGTTCGATCCCATCATTCGCACCTTCATCAAGCTGATCAAGGGCGATCCGGCCAAGGCGGTGCTCTTCGCCACCCTGCTGGCCGGCATGGTGTCCCTGGACGGCGACGGCTCCACCACCTACATGATCACCCTGACCGCCATGCTGCCGCTGTTCCGCCGCCTGCGGCTGAATCCGCTGATCCTACCCTGCGTGGTCATCCTCGCTGCCAGCGTCACCAACCTGCTGCCCTGGAGCGGACCCATGGCGCGGGTCGCCGCGGCACTGCAGGTGGAAACCAGCCAGCTGTTCATCCCGCTGATCCCGCCGATGATCGTCAGCTTCATCGGAGTCCTGGCGCTGGCCTTCTGGTTGGGGTTGCAGGAGCGGCGCCGTCTGGGCCTGCTGGTGGCACCGGGTGGCAATCCGCTGCGCGCGACGGGCATGGACGAAGACATGGGCGATCTGCTCACGCTGAGCGACGAGAACGCCGAACTGCGCCGGCCCAAGCTGTTCTGGTTCAATGCCCTGCTCACCTTGGCGCTGATGACCTGCCTGGTGATCGAACTGCTGCCACTGCCGATCCTATTCATGGTCGCCTTCTGCATTGCCCTGACCATCAACTACCGGCAGATGGACGACCAGCGTCGGCGCATCTCGGCCCATGCCCCCGCGGCCCTGACGCAGATCTCGATCTTCATCGCCGCTGGCATCTTCGCCGGCATCCTCTCCGGGACCGGCATGGTCAAGGCCATGTCCGGCTCGCTGCTCTGGGCCCTGCCGGAGAGCTGGGGCAACTACCTGGCGCCCATCACCGCGCTGCTGAGCATTCCCGGCACCTTCTTCATGTCCAACGACGCCTTCTACTATGGCGTATTGCCGGTGCTGGCCCATGCGGCCGAAGCCTATGGCATAGGCGCAGCGGAGATCGGCCGGGCTTCGCTGATCGGGCAGCCGGTGCACCTGCTCAGTCCGCTGGTGGCGTCCACCTATCTGCTGGTGGGCCTGGCCGGGGTCGAGTTCAGCGATCACCAGAGATACACCATGAAATGGGCGTTCGCCCTGAGCTTTCTGCTCATGGCGGTCTCCATGGCGCTGGGGCTGTTCCCGCTCTACTCGGCCCGCTGACGGTCTCGGCGACGGTGCGTCCGGCGCCGTCGCCCGCTCCGGATGGCCGTGGTTATGGTAACGTCAGGGCGCTCCGCCAGACCCGGCTGGCCAACCTCTTCCGTACCTGCGCTCCGGTACCCGTCGCCCAGAAGATTCCCGATGAAAAAAGACCTCGCCGAACAACTCGCCCCGCGCATCATCGACCTTGCCCGTGCCCGCTCGATGAAAGCTGGCGATCCGCTGCGCGAGGAGGCCTTCGCCCGGGAACTGGGCGTTTCCCGCTCGCCGGTACGACGGGGCTTCGCCTTGCTGGAACAATTGGGCCTGGCGCGCAAGGAGCCCAATCGCGGCTTCTTCCTCACCCGCAACGCCACCACCATCGAGCAGGCCGCCCTGCCCAGCGAGGACGATCCCTATGAGGAGCTCTACCTGCGGGTGGTGGACGACATGCTGCGTGGCGACATCCGCAGCAGCTTCTTCGAGGCCGAGTTGCTGCGGCGCTACCAGATCCCTCGCGGTCAGTTGCTCAAGGTGCTCAACCGCCTGGCCAGCGAGGCCATGATCGAACGCCGCCCCGGCCAGGGGTGGGAGATCAATACTTTCCTGCATGACAGCGAAGCCCATATCCAGAGCTATCGCTTCCGCATGGCCATCGAGCCCTTCGCCCTGCGCGAGCCGGGCTATCGCATCGACAAGCGCGCCTTCGCCCAGGCCCGCCAGCGGCAGCAACGATTGCTGGACGGGGAGCTGTTCACCCTGTCCCGCGCCCAGCTGTTCGAGATCGGCTCCAGCTTCCACGAATTGCTCGTGCGCTGCTCGGGCAATGTCTTTCTACTCGAAGCCATCCGCCGGCAGAATCAGCTGCGTCGCTTCATGGCCTACCGCTCCAACGTCGAACGCTCGCGGCAGATCGGCCAGAGTCAGGAACACCTGCATATCCTCGACCTGCTCGAAGGCGGTAGTCGCGAAGAAGCGGCGCTCTTCCTGCACCAGCATCTCGACGTGGTCAGCCGGCTCAAGGCCGCCCAGGACCGCCAGCTGGAAGCCGCCGAAGAAGACGCGGCAAAGCAGCCGGCCTGATTCGCCCGCGCGCCTGACCCTCAATGCCCCTGCACGCCCGTCACCCATACGGGCGCTGAGCCCACACGTTCGCCAGGCACGAATCGATGTCGCTTTTTTTGTTCTGCGCCGTTGCGTGAATTGTTTTTAGATGACATAAAGTACAAATCGTCCTGTCCAAGTTGTGACCTCCTCAGGCTCAGCCATCAGGCCGACGTCCCCACAGAATCTACAAGGAGAAAACAATGCGTATTCTGGTCCTGCCCTGCGACGGTATCGGTCCCGAAATCATCCAGGCATCCATGTCCGTGCTGGATGTCGCCAACGAAAAGTTCGGCCTGGGATTGACCTTCGATTACGACGACGTCGGCTTCACCAGCCTTGAGAAGCACGGCATTACCCTGCGTGACGAGACCCTGGAAAAGGCCAAGACCTACGATGGCGTGATCCTTGGCACCCAATCCCACGCCGACTACCCGGCGCCCGAAAAAGGCGGTCGCAACGTCTCTGCCGGCTTTCGCATCGGCCTCGATCTCTATGCCAACGTGCGCCCGGCGCGCACCCGGCCGTTCCTCGCCTCCAACATGAGGGAAGGCAAGAGCATGGACCTGGTGATCATGCGCGAGGCCACCGAAGGCTTCTATCCGGATCGCAACATGAGCCGCGGCTGGGGCGAGGTGATGCCCTCCCCGGACATGGCGCTGTCCACCCGCAAGATCACCCGTCACTGCAGCGAGCGTATCGCGCGCCAGGCCTTCGAGCTGGCGATGAAGCGCCGGCGCAAGGTCACCGCCATTCACAAGGCCAACAGCTTCCACATGACCGACGGCCTGTTCCTGGAATGCGTGCGCAACGTGGCCAAGGAATTCCCCGAGGTGCAGCTCGACGATCTGCTGGTGGACGCCTCCACCGCGCACCTGGTGCGCAACCCCGAGCGCTTCGACGTGCTGGTGGCCACCAACTTCTATGGCGACATCATCAGCGACCTGGCCAGCGAACTCTCCGGCAGCCTGGGCCTCGCCGGCTCCATCATGGCGAGCAACATCCACTGCTGCGCCCAGGCCCAGCATGGCTCGGCGCCGGATATCGAAGGTCAGGACAAGGCCAACCCGGTGTCGATGATCCTGTCCATCGGCATGATGCTGCACTGGATGGGCGAGCACCGTGGCAATGCCAAGCTGCAGGAAGCGGCCGCGGCGATCGACCAGGCGGTGGACAAGGTGCTGGAGGATCCGGCCAAGCGCACCGCCGACCTGGGTGGCAGCCTGGGCTGCGCCGCCTTCGGCCAGGCAGTGGCCCAGGTCCTGCGCGGCTGAGGTCATACCCGCCTCTCCGGGGCGTGCGCGCCCCGGAGACCCCTGACAAGAACAAGGAGAATCTCTATGGCCACGCCGCTCCTGGGCTGCATCGCCGACGACTTCACCGGCGGTACCGACCTCGCCAGCACCCTGGTGGCCCAGGGCATGCGCACCGTTCAGGTACTGGGCGTGCCGGACGGTCCCCTGCCCAGCGACGTCGACGCCGTGGTGGTCGCCCTCAAGACCCGTACCCTGCCTGCCGCCGAAGCGGTCGCCGAGTCCCTGGCGGCCCTGGCCTATCTGCGCGACCTGGGGTGTCGGCAATTCTTCTTCAAGTATTGTTCCACCTTCGATTCCACCGCGGCCGGCAACATCGGACCGGTCGCCGATGCCCTGGCCGAGGCCCTGGGCGCCACGTTGAGTATCGCCTGCCCCGCTTTTCCCGAAAACGGCCGGACGCTCTACCTCGGCCAGCTGTTCGTCGGCGACCAGCCCCTGGCCGAGTCGGGCATGCGCCACCACCCGCTGACCCCCATGGCCGACAGCAACCTGGTGCGGGTACTACAGGCACAAACACCCCATCCCGTCGGCCTGGTACGCCTGCCCCAGGTGCGTCAGGGCAGCGCAGCCCTGGCCACGGCCTTGGCCGACCTCCAGGCGCAGGGCGTTCGCCATGCCATCGTCGACGCCATCGACAACGCCGACCTGCACGCCATAGGTGCAGCCGTGGCGGATCATCCACTGGTCACCGGGGGTTCCGGCGTGGCCCTGGGGCTGCCGGCCAACTTCCGCCGCCGCGGCCTGCTGGCCGCCCATGCCGAAGCATCAGCCCTGCCCGCTGCACCTGGTCTGGCCGCCGTGCTGTCAGGCAGCTGTTCCACCGCGACCCGCGGCCAGGTGGCCGTCTGGCTAGAGCACCGGCCTGGCTTCCGCCTCGATCCGCTGGCCCTGGCCACGGGCGACGATCAGGTCGGTGCCGCGCTCGCCTGGGCCGAAGCGCGCCTGGCTACCGAGCCGGTGCTCATCTATGGCAGTGCCGACCCCGAAGAGGTGCGCAAGGCCCAGGCACAGCTGGGCGTGGAGCGCGCCGGCCAATTGGTGGAAGATGCCCTGGCCCGTATCGCCCAGGGCCTGCACACGCGTGGCGTGACGCGGCTGGTGGTGGCTGGCGGCGAAACCTCGGGGGCGGTGGTCAAGGCCCTGGCGATCGTCAGTCTGCGCATCGGGGCGCCCATCGCCCCGGGCGTACCCTGGACCCTGGGCAGCGGCGCCCGGGGGGACATCGCCCTGGCGCTCAAATCCGGCAACTTCGGCACGCCGGACTTCTTCGAACGGGCCCTGGCCGTCGCCCCCTGACCCCTTGCGAGGATCGCCCATGAGCGGCTCTGCGCCCCGCTACGATCTGGTCAGCCTGAACGTCTTTCGGGTGGTGGCCCAGGAGCGTAACGTCACCCGCGCCGCGCGGCTCTGCCATCTGGCGGTCTCCGCCGTGAGCAAGAGAATCAGCGAGCTGGAAGACCAGGTCGGGGTGCCGTTGTTCATCCGCCACGCCCGCGGCATGGGGCTCACCCCCGCCGGCGAGACCATGCTGCATTACGTCGAGCGGGTGCATGGCGATCTGCGCCTCATGCAATTGGAACTCAACGAGCACGGCAGCGGCGCCACCGGCCATATCCGCCTGCAAGCCATCACCTCGGCGCTGACCAATCATCTGACCCCCGATCTTGCCAGCTTCATGAGCCTTTATCCGCGGGTGGATTTCGACATCGAGGAGCGTGTGGGCAGCAGCATCGTCCAGGCGGTGGCGGAAGGCCGGACGGATGTGGGCATCGTCGCGGCCGATACCGCCGCCCTAGACCTGGAGACCTTCGCCTATCGCCGCGAGCGACTGGTGGTGATTGCCGCTGCGGATCATCCTCTGGCCGGACGTGACCGGGTAAGCTTCGCCGAGACCCTGGATCACGAATTCATCGGCCCTCACGTGGAAAGCTCGATGAACGCCCTGCTCTCGCGCCAGGCGGCGCTGCTCCAGCGCGGCATCCGTCAACGCGTGCGCATCAGCAGCTTCGAGGCCATGTGCCGGCTGGCGGCGATTCGCCTGGGCCTGTGCGTGCTGCCCGAGTCCATCGTGCGGCCTTATCTCAAGCCGATGAAACTGGTGGCCCTGGAGCTGGACGAAGCCTGGGCCAGCCGCGCCATCGTCGTGGTGGTGCGACGCTATAGTGCGCTGTCACCGGTGGCCAAGGCTTTTGTCGGTCATCTGCGTCCCTGAACCCTGCAACCGGATCCTGTACCACGCCATGTCGACCTCCCGCTTCGCCCCTCGCCCCTGGTGGCCCACTCCCTTCGTCGGCCTGCTTGGCGGCTGGCTCGCCAGCCTGGTGCACTGGCCGTTGCCCTGGATCACCGGCGCCTTGATCGCGGTGACCCTCTGTTGCTGCCTCGGCTGGCGCATCACCGCCATTCCCCACGGTCGCCCCGCCGGGCAATGGCTGATCGCCACGGCCATCGGCCTGCACTTCACCCCGGCGATACTGACCGAGGTCGTCAGGCACCTGCCGCTGATGGCCTTGGCGGCCATCGCCACCCTGGTACTCGCACTTGTCGGCATCACCGTCGTGCAACGCCTGGGCACGGAACCCAAGACCGCCTTCTTCGCCTTCATGCCAGCCAACTTCGCCGAGATGATCAATCTGGCCGAACGCCACGGCGCCGATGCACCCAAGGTCGCCGCCGCCCATACCCTGCGGCTGGTGATCATCGTGCTGGTAGTGCCGCCGGCCATGCTCTGGGGCGTCCCCGGTATCGCCCAGGCCGCCCATGTCCCACCGCCGCCGGACTGGCGCTGGCTGGCCCCGCTGCTGGCGGCCGGCCTGGTGGCGGCCCTGGCCTGGAAGCGTCGCGGCTGGCCCAACCCCTGGATGTTCGGCCCCCTGGCGCTGTGCTGCCTGGTCACCGCCTCCAGCGGCCTGGTCACCAGCCTGCCGCCGACGCTGAGCCACCTGGCCCAGGTGCTTATCGGCGTCACCCTGGGGTGTCACTTCGACCGCGCCTTCTTTCGCCGCTCGCCGCGCTTTCTGCTGCTGGCAACCCTCTACACCCTGCTCTGTCTGGTCGCCACCTTCCTGATCGCCTGGTTGCTGGCCCAGGTGTTCGCCATGCCCTTCACCACCCTGGGCCTGGGCATGACGCCGGGTAGCACCACCGAGATGTACCTGACGGCCGAGGCCCTGGGACTGGGCGTGGGCACCGTCACCGCCATGCAGATCCTGCGGCTGGTGGTGGTGATGGCGGTGGCCGAACCGCTCTATCGGCGCTGGTGCGCACGCTCGGTCGAGCCGGTGACCAGGGAATCGCCCTAGCGCCGGCTGAGACGGTGCGGCGACCGCTGGACCTGGCTACGGGTACGTGCCCGCAGCCAGGTCCAGCCGATGTCAGGCGTTCAATGCGGGCCCGACGCGTGCCTCGGACTGACCGCTGGCGGCCAGTTCGCGGGCGACGAAGCCATTGCGGATCTGCTCGTCGAGAAAATCCCGGACGAAGGCCGCGCCGGCGCTGCGCCCCTTGGGCACGGCCATGGCCTGACGGATTTCGGTGAAGCTGTCGGCCAGCACCCGGTAGCCGGCGTGAGCCCGGGCATAGGCCTCCAGCGGTTGGCGCACGCCGGCAGCGGCGTCCAGGCCCTGGTCGACGAACCAGTCCACCGCCGCCGCCGAGGTCGGCGCCCGCACCAGCTCGGCCTGGGTCAGAGTACGGCTCAGATAGAGGTCGTAGGCGGCGCCCTGCCCTACGGCGATACGGCGGCCGGCCCGATCCAGCTCGGCCACGCCCTGGGCGGGATCGGCGTCCCGCAGCAGATAGGTGCCCTCGATGATGACGTAGGGATGGCTGAAGTCGATCTGCGCCGCCCGCACCGGTTCGATGGCCAGAAAGGCCAGGTCCCAGGCGTCGTCTTCGAGGGCGGCGAAGACCTTGCCGGCGGCGTCGTAGGTGCTGAACTGCACGGGCACGCCCAGGCGCTCGGCCAGGGCGTAGGCCAGGGCCGCGGAGACCCCGGCCGGCTGGCCATCGGCGCCGCGCTGCGCCAGCACCGGATTGCCGTAGTTGATCGCCGTCCGCAATGCGCCCTGGGGGGCGAGGTCCGCGAGTACCGCTGAGCTGGGGGTCATGGGAGAACTCCTTGGAGGTCAGGTGGTGACCGCGGCGGCGCGAGTGTCGTCGCCACGATCGAGACGGATCAGCAGGGTCATGATGAAGGCGATCGCCAGCAACGCACTGAGAAACAGCAGGCCCGCCGAGGCGCTCTGGGTATTGCCCTTCACCATGCCGATCATGAAGGGTCCGACAAAGCCGCCCAGGTTGCCAATGGAATTGATCACGGCGATGGATACCGCGGCCGTGGAACGACTGAGAAACAGTGTCGGCAGCGCCCAGAACGGCGACTTGAAGCTGTACAGGCCGGCCAGCGCCAGGCTGATTAAGCCGATCGCCAGGTAAGGATCGTGCACCAGGCCGGCACCCACCAGCGCCACCGCCGCGACCGCCAGCGGAATGGCCGAATGCAGACGCCGTTCGCCATGGCGATCCGAACGCCGCGACCAGGCGATCATCACCAGGGTGGCGACGATGTAGGGGATGGTGGCGATCAAGCCGATCTGGGTGTGGCTCAGCGCGGAGGAGAAGCCCTTGATGATCTGCGGCATCCAATAACCCACGCCCAGGCTGCCGCACTGGTAGACGAAGTAGATGAAGGCCAGATAGAGCACCTTGGGATTGCTCATGGCCTTGAGCGCGCCGAAATGCTTGACGTCCTTGCGCGCCTGGCGATCACGCTCCAGCTCGGCCAGCAGCCAGGCCTTTTCCTCGGTCGTCAGCCAGCGCGCCTGTTCGGGCCGATCGGTGAGGTAGAAATAGCACAGCACGCCGAGGAACACCGCCGGGATACCTTCCAGGAACAGCATCCAGCGCCAGCCACTCCAGCCCAGCCAGTGCACGTTGTCCATGATCCAGGTCGAGAGCGGCGCACCGATGATGTAGGACACCGGGATCGCCGCGGTGAAGAGTGCCACCGTGGTGGCCAGTTCGCGGGAGCGAAACCAGTAGGTCAGGTAGACGATGATGCCGGGGAAGAAACCCGCCTCCGCGACACCTAGCAGGAAGCGCAGGACATAGAGGTGCATGGCGGTCTGGGCGAAGGCCGTGGCCGCGGCGATCACGCCCCAGGTGACCAGGATGCGCGCGATCCATACCCGCGCGCCAAAGCGTTCGAGCAAGAGGTTGCTCGGCACCTCGAACAGGAAGTAGCCGATGAAGAAGATACCCGAGACGAAGCCGAAGACTTCGCTGGACAGCGCCAGCTCGGCGTTCATCTGCAACGCCGCGTAGCCGATGTTGGCCCGATCCAGGTAGGAGACGATGTAGAGCAGGAAGACGAAGGGGATGATGCGCCAGGTCACCTTGCGGATGATGGCCTGCTCCCGGCTCACGGGGGTGGTGTTCATGATGGCCTCACAGGGCCGCGACGAGGCGGCCGATCTTGTTGTTGTAGGATGCGGCGGCGATCTTCAGCGGCTGAAGACCAGGCACACCGGGCTGCCGCAGCGCACCGCCGTGCCGGTGGGTTCGAGGATTCCCCGGGTCTCGTCGACCAGAAAGGTGACGATGCTGTCGCTGTCTTCGTTGAGGGCGAACAACTGGCGGCCATCCGGCGCCAGAGCGAAGGCGCGGGGCGTGCGGCCACCGCTCGCCAGGCTGCCGAGCGGCGTCGGCAGCCCGCTCTGGGGATCCAGCGCGAAGACCATCAGGCTGTCGTGGCCGCGATTGGAGGTGTAGAGCAGACGCCCGCTGCGATCCAGTTCGATGGCCGCCGCCCGGCTGTTGCCGGTGAAACTGGCTGGCAGCGTCGAGTGGATGGCCAGGGGCTCGAGAACACCGGAGCGGGCATCGAAGGCATAGCTGGTGAGGGTCGAATCCAGCTCGTTGACCACATAGGCCCGCGGCAGGTGCGGATGGCAGACCAGGTGCCGTGGCCCCGCGCCTTCGCGGGTCGCTACCTCGGCCACCGGCACCAGGCGTCCGTCGTGAAAGGCGAAGCTGAAGATCCGGTCCAGTCCCTTGTCCGGCACCAGTACGAAGCGGCCACTGGGGTCGAAGGGATTGCAGTGGGGCTTGGCATGGGGTTGTTCCTGGCGATGCGGCCCGGGTTCGCCCTGCAGCTCCAGCAGCTGGACCAGTGGCTCCAGCCGCCCATCCGCCGCCACCGGCAGGACAGCGAGACTGCGACCGAGATGATTGCTCACCACCAGGTGGCGATCGTCCGGCGCCAGCGCCAGGTGCACGGGATTGCGACCGCCACTGGCTTGCTGGTTGAGCAGGGTCAGGCAACCGCTCTGCCGGTCGACCGCGAAGGCGCTGACGGCCTGCTCGTCGCCATGCACCGTATAGAGACGGTCACCCGCCCGATTGAGGGTCAGGTAGGACGGATTGATCAGGTCGCCGACCACCTGGACGAGGTCCAGCGCGCCCTGGGGCGTGACCCGGTAAACGCTGATCCCCTCCCCGCGGGCCTGGCGGGCGCGGGTGGTTCGGCTGCCGACATAGGCGTACATAGGGCTCTCCTGGCACCGACTGGAAGGGTCCGACGTCCGCGCCAAGGCAACCGTCCGACCCGCTTGCGCCACCTTAGGCAACCCGCTGCCCAGCGAAAATTGACCTTTGGCCAACGCAGCGTTCGTGCCTGGCGAACGCTTGCCAGCGCCCGTTTCAGCGTTCGCTGTAGGGCACGCCGCCGCGCGCCTTGTCTTCCGGCTCGGCCTCGACGATCTGCACGATGACACGGTCGGCGGCCACCCCGAAGCTATCCACCACCGCCTCGGTGATGCGCTTCATCAGCAACTTCTTTTGTTCGGCGCTACGACCCTTGACGGCGTGAACGATGATTTCCGGCATGACTATCTCCTAGGACTGGGTACGGTGTTCGGCGGCGATTGGGCGCGTCTCGCCCGTTTCCACCAGGGTGCGGGTGGCGTCAGCCGAGCCGTAGATCCAGAGGATCTTCATGGGCTCGGTCGCCGAGGCATTGCGAAAGCGATGGGGCACCCCGGCGGGGATATAGGTGACGTCCTGGGGTGCGAGGGCGAATTCCTGGCCGTCGATGTCGAAGATCGCCCGCCCCTCCACCAGCATCACGCTCTCTTCGCAATTGTGGAAATGGAAGGGAATCTGCGCCCCACCCTGGAATTCGGTGTAGCCGTTGATGAAGGTGCGCGCCCCCAGACCGGCGGTCACCAGCGGCGTGGTAGCAGCGCCACCGCCGCGGTCGTGCTTGGCGATGGCCTCGGGTTTGAGCAGCCAGGCAGCGGAATCGGTCTTGATCATTAAAGTCTCCTTGGGTCAGGACTGGGCGCCTTGCCAGACGGTCTTGACGTTGGTGAATTCGCGTATGCCCCACTCGCCCAGCTCCCGGCCATAGCCGGACTGCTTGATGCCGCCGAAGGGCACCCGTGGATCCGAGGCCACCAGGGCGTTGATGAACACCGCGCCGGCCTCGAGGCGCCGGGCGAGCCGCTGGGCTTTCGCCAAGTCACGGGTCCAGAGGGCGGCGCCCAGGCCGAATTCGCTGGCGTTGGCGACGCGGATCGCCTCGTCTTCGTCGGCGACCCGGATGATCGCGGCCACCGGCCCGAAGGTCTCCTCGCGGGCCACGGTCATCTCCGGGGTCACCTGGTCGAGCACGGTGGGCGGATAGAAGAAGCCCGGCCCTGGAAGGGGCGTACCGCCCAGTACCAGGCGCGCGCCTTCGGCGAGACTGAGCGTCACCTGGCGCTGCAGATCCTCGCGCAGACCGGCGCGGGCCAGCGGACCGATCTGGGTGGCACGCTCCAGCGGATCGCCCAGCCGCAGGCTGGCGGCAGCGGTGGCGAAGGCCTCTGTGAAGGCATCGGCCACTGCCTCGGCGACGATGAAGCGCTTGGCGGAAATGCAGCTCTGACCAGCGTTGCCGAAGCGCGCCTTGACCGCCGTCTGCGCCGCCAGGGCCACGTCGGCATCGGCCAGTACGATGAAGGGGTCCGAGCCGCCCAGTTCCAGCACCTGCTTCTTCATTAGCGCGCCGGCCTGGCTGGCCACCTGCTGGCCGACCGCGGTGGAGCCGGTCAGGGTGACAGCGGCGATACGCGGATCGGCCAGCACGCCGGCCACGTCACGCGCGCCGATCAGCAGGGTCGCCACCAGGCCGGTGGGCAGGCCAGCCTCGGCGAACGCCTGCTCGAGCGCCAGGGCGCAGCCCGGCACGTTGCTGGCGTGCTTGAGAATGGCGCCATTGCCGGCGGCCAGCGCCGGTGCGGCGAAGCGGACGAACTGCCAGAACGGATAGTTCCAGGGCATCACCGCGAGCACCACACCCAGCGGATCGTAGACCACCCGGCTGTCGGCGGCGGCGCTGACCACCGGGGTATCGGCGAGAAAGCCAGGCGCCCGCTCGGCGTAGAACTCGCAGGTCAGCGCGGATTTCTCGATCTCCGCCTCGGCTTCCACCAACGGCTTGCCCATCTCGTTGACGATGAGCCGCGCATAGGTATCGCGACCGGCGCGCAAGGTGGCGGCCAGGCGTACCAGAGCCGCGCAGCGCTCGGTGAGAGGACGCTCCGCCCATGACCGCTGCGCCGCGGCGGCCTGGGCCAGGCGCGCTTCGACCTGGGCCGGCGTGTGGGTGTAGTAGGTCGCGATGGCGGCCCCGGTGGCGGGGTTGATGACTTCGATCATGAACGAACTCCATGTGTTTTTTATTATAACGAAAGACAATAGTGGCGACGACTTTGAACAGCGCAGCCATGGCCCCCATGAAACCCAACCAGAGAACACACGGCTGTCAAACCATCATTGGTACTTTGTAATTACGTTATACCAACAGGATAAAGCGAACAAGAGGTACTCGACCTGGTAGGCCCTGACCGAATAGGTACGGCGTCGATGAAGCCCTGCCAGACGCGCGAGCGCTCGCGTCCGGCACCCGGTGGTGGGCGCCAGGAGGCGTGGTTCAAATAGGCGTTTCCGACCGGAGCAGCTTGGCTTAGCGGGGCAAGGCACAAGGCCCGGCGTTGCTGGGCCTTGTCCTGAGTGAAAGCCTGATCAACTCGGAGGGTTCACGGTGACGTCGGGGTCCAGAGCGCCACGGCGCTGGCGTCCACCGCGGTGGGCAGCAACCTGGCGGCGTGGAAGGCATCGGCGATGCGCTGCTGCTCGCCGAGGGCGGCGTGACTGACCGGCTGGACGTCATAGGTGCGGCGGCTGTTGGCCAGCTGCACGGTGGCCTCGTCCAGGCGACCCCACTGCGGACCGAGGAGGCGTGCCGCCTCGGCGGGGTGTTGCTTCACCCACTGGCCGGTGCGCTGCAATTGGCCGAACACCAGGGCCAGCACCTCGGGATGGGCCTGGGCATAGGGGCTGGCGGCCAGGTAGTAGCGCTGGTAGCTGGCCAGGCCCTCGCCCGAGGCGAGGATGCGTACCTGCTGCTGACGCTGGGCGCTGGCGACGAAGGGCTCCCAGGTCACCCAGGCATCCACCTTGCCGTTCTCCAGGGCGGCGCGACCGTCGGCGGGGGTGAGATAGGCGGGCTGGATGTCGGCAAAGGTCAGACCGGCCTTCTGCAAGGCGGCGATCAGCAGATAGTGGCTACCGGCGGCCTTGGTCACGGCGACGCGCTTGCCCTTGAGATCGGCCAGCGTCTCCAGCGGCGAATCCTGCGGAACCACGATGGCCTGGGCCTGGGGCGAGGGCGTCTCCCGGGCGAAATAGGTGAGCTTGGCACCCGCCGCCTGGGCGAACACCGGCACGGTGTCGGCGACGTCGGCGGAGAGATCCACATTGCCCACGTTGAGGGATTCCAGCAGCGGCAGGCCGCTGGAGAACTCATGCCAGCTGACGGTGATGCCCCTGGCCGCCAGATCCCGCTCCAGGGTGCCCTGCTCTTTGAGCAGCACCAGCAGGGTGGAGGATTTCTGGTAGCCGATACGCAGACTGGTATCGGCCTGGGCGGCGCAGGCGAGGCCCAGCAGACCCAGGGCGAGCATCCCCCGGCGGAGACCTGCGCGAAACGAACAGCGGATAGCGGCCATGAATGCCTCAGCGAGCAGCGAAAGAATGGCCGCCACGATAAGGAATAAGCACAGGTCAGATTAATACCGATTTGGAATTTGGTTAGAGGCGAGCGTCCTGCCGCAACCGCCCTAACGTTATTCCGAAAGGCTATTTAAAGCCCGGCATATCTTGAAGCTAACGTATAACCACCGGACCACCGGATCTCTCCTTTCGCCTTTACCCCGAGGATCCATGGCTGTGCTCCGGACCTTTCTCCCTGCAGGGGCGCCCGCCCCATGACCGCCCCCGCCAAGCAGGTGCTGCTCAACGCCTTCAACATGAACACCGTGGGCCACATCAATCATGGCCTCTGGACCCATCCACGGGACACCTCCAGTCGCTACCACACCCTGGGCTACTGGACCGAGTTGGCCCAGCTGCTGGAGCGCGGGTTGTTCGACGGCCTCTTCATCGCCGACATCCTCGGTGTCTACGACGTCTATGGCGGCAACGTCGACCTGACCCTGCGCGAGTCCATCCAGTTGCCGGTCAATGACCCCTTCCTGCTGGTCTCGGCCATGGCCGCCAGCACTCGGCACCTGGGCTTTGGCCTGACCGCCAACCTCACCTATGAGCCGCCCTACCCCTTCGCCCGCCGTCTTTCGACCCTGGATCACCTGAGCGAAGGCCGCGTCGGCTGGAACATCGTCACCGGCTACCTGGACAGCGCCGCCCGCGCCATGGGCCTGGACCGGCAGATCGCCCACGACCGCCGCTACGACCAGGCCGATGAATACCTGGAAGTGCTCTACAAGCTGCTCGAAGGCAGCTGGGCCGACGATGCGGTGGTCCGTGACCGTGCCCAGCGGATCTATGCGCGCCCGGAGCGGGTGCGCAAGGTCGAACACCATGGCGAATTCTTCGACGTCGAGGGCTATCACCTCTGCGAGCCCTCGCGGCAGCGCACCCCGGTGCTGTTCCAGGCCGGCTCCTCGGATCGCGGCCTGGCCTTTGCCGGGCGCCACGCCGAGTGCGTGTTCATCTCCGGGCAGGACCAGGCCGCCACCCGCGCCCAGGTCGAGCGCGTCCGTGGCGCGGCAGTGGCCGCCGGCCGGCGCGCGGATGACGTCAAGCTGTTCATGGGCCTCACGGTGATCGTCGCCCCCACCGCCGCCGAGGCCCGCGACAAGCACGCCGAATACCTGAGCTATGCCAGCGCCGAGGCCGGCGTGGCCCACCACTCAGCCTCGGTGGGCATCGACCTGGCCACCTATGGCCTCGACGAACCCATCCGCCCGCAACGGACCGAGGCCATCGAATCGGCGCTCCAGCGCCTGGTGGCCAAGGACGCCGGCTGGACCCGCCGCAAGCTCCTGGAGCAGCACGCCCTGGGTGGCCGCTACACCACCCTGGTCGGCGATCCCGGGCAGGTGGCCGATGCCCTGCTCGGCTGGATCGACGAAACCGGGCTGGACGGCTTCAACCTCGCCCGCACCGTTACCCCGGAGTGCTACGGCGACTTCATCGATCTGGTGATCCCGGAGTTGCAGAGCCGGGGACGCTACAAGACCGCCTACGCCGAGGGCAGCTTCAGACACAAGCTGTTCGGCCGCGGTGACCACCTCGACAGCCGCCACTTCGGCAGTCGTTTCCGCCAGGACTGACCCTTCAAGGACGCCCCATGACCCGTCTCAAACCTCTGCTGTTCGCCCTCGGCCTCTTCAGCACCGCAGCCCTGGCTGCCCCCCTCAAGATCGGTACCACCGCCGCCTTCGCCCCGCCCCTGGAAGTGGCGGTGCAGGAGGCCAAGGCTGCCGGCGTGGACGTGGAGATCGTCGAATTCAGCGACTGGATCGCCCCCAACACCAGTCTCGCCAACCACGACATCGACGCCAACTACTACCAGCACATCCCCTTTCTGGAGAACGCCAAGCGCACCGCCGGCTATGACCTGGTGGCGGTGGCGCCGGGGATCATCAACAACGTCGGGCTCTATTCGAAGAAGTACCGGACCCTGGCCGAGGTGCCCAAAGGGGCGCGGGTGGCCATCGCCAACGATGCCATCAATGGCGCCGTGGCCTGTTGCTGCTGGAGAAGGCCGGCTTCATCACCTTGAAGCCCGGCGTCGGCTACCACGCCACCCTGGCGGACATCACCGGCAATCCCCGCGATATCCAGATCGTCGAGCTGGAAGCCGTGCAGCTGGCCCGCTCCCTGGACGACGTCGACGTGGCCCAGGGCTATCCCCACTATCTGCGCCTGGCCAAGACCATCGATCCCAACCAGGCCCTGCTGTTCGATGGCCTTGACCACCCCGAGTACGTCATCCAGTTCGTCGCTCGCCCGGACAACAAGGACGATCCACGCCTGGCCAAGCTGATCGATGTCTACCAGCACTCGCCCAAGGTCCGCGCTGCCCTGGACCAGGCCCATGGCACCCTCTACCAGCCGGGCTGGAAGGACTGATCGACGCCTCGTTCTCTTGGAGCGTCAGAGCTTTTCCACGACGAAGGCGCAGCGCCCCCGGTTCCGCCCCCCGTCGGGCAGGTCCATGAGTTCGTCGATGAGGATGCGCACGCCCTGCGCCACGAGCAGGGCACGCAGCTCCTCCGGTGGGTGGGAGTCATAGAAGAACGGCTGGTCGAACATGGTATCGACGAAGGCATCCGCCGCCGAGCCGCCCGCCGTCAGCATCAGCCGTCCCCCTTGCGGAAGCCCGGCGATCACCCGCGCCAGGAGGGTCGCGTGCCAGCGGCGCTCCAGATGAAACAGCGAATCCCACAGCAGTGCGCCCTGGTAGGGTTCGGCGCAGGCGTAGGTTTCCAACCGCGCCTCGATCCAGCGTTGCTTGGGAAATTCCCGCCGCGCATGGGCCAGCATGGCGGCCGCCTGATCGACCCCGAGCACGCGATGCCCCTGGGCGAGGATGGCGGCGGCGACCGGGGTGCCGGTGCCACAGCCTAGGTCGAGCAGGGTGGCGCCGGGCTCGAGCTTTTCCAGGAGCACCTCCAGGTAGCGACGCTCGTCGTCCCTGAGGCTGACGCGGGCCTGGCGAAAGGTATCGGCGATGGCGTTGTAGGAGGTCTTGTTCATGGCGCGGGCTCCCTGGTCGTTGCGGAAGCTTAGCCCACCCCCAGGTAGGCCGCCTGCACCGCCTCGCGCGTCAGGCCCGTACCGGGCACGCCGGACTGCACCACCCGCCCGCTTTCCAGCACGAAGGCCTGATGGGCATAGTCCAGGGCGATGGCACTGTTCTGCTCGGCCATCAGCACACTCAGGCCCTCCTCCCGATTGAGCCGGGCGACGCTGGCGAAGATCTCCTCCACCAGTAGCGGCGCCAGGCCCATGGAGGGTTCGTCCAGCAGCAGCAGGCGAGGCCGCGCCATGAGGGCGCGACCCAGGGCGATCATCTGCTGCTCGCCGCCCGAGGTCAGACCCGCCAGCTGCCGGCGCTTGCCGGCCAGGCGAGGAAACCAGGCATAGATGCGCTCCAGTTCCTCACGCTGCGCGGCGCGCCCTAGGCGGCGGACGAAACCGCCGCTGAGCAGATTTTCCTCCACGCTGAGTCGCCCGAAACAGTGGCGCCCCTCCAGCACCTGGACCAGTCCGGCGCGGACCCGGGCATCGGCCGACTGGCCCGCGAGGTCCTGCCCCGCATAGCGGATGGCACCGCGGACCAGGCTACCGCGGGCGGCGCCGAGCAGCCCCGAGATGGCCTTGAGCGTGGTGCTCTTGCCGGCGCCATTCGCGCCGAGCAAGGCCACGACCTGGCCCTGGCCGACCTGCAGACTGACGCCATCGACGGCCAGGATGGCGCCGTCGTAACGGACTTCGATGGCCTCGACCGCCAGCAAGGGGGTGGTCGTCATGTCTCAGCCCTCCTTGCTGCAGTCACGCGGCGTGATGCCCTTTTCCTTGGCGTACTGCCTGGCCGAGGCCTCGATGATCGGTCGCAGGAAGGCGCGATCGGCCTGCACCCAGTCGCTCACCAGCTGCCATTTCTCGCCATCCCACTGCTGGATGCGGATGGCGCCCCCGCCTTCGTGGTCGGCGCAGGAGAGCTTGAGCGGCTGCACCAAGCCCTTGGCGCCCAGGGCCTGCAGGCGGGCATCGTCCAGGTTCAAGTGCTCGAAACCCCAGCGCACCTGCTCGCCGCTGAGGGGTTTGTCACCGTACTTGGCCTGGGCCAGGCGCAGCGCCTCGACGTTGAGGATGCCGTTGACCACGCCGAGGTTGTAGTAGACGGTGCCGAAGCGCTTGGGATCGGCGAGGTCACTCTGCCCCTTGGCCACCACGTCGCGCGCGATGCCCTGCAGCACCGGGAAGTCGGTGCCCGAGGGGTGGGTGGTGATGGCCAGGAAGCCCTTGGCCGCCGCCCCAGCTGGCCGCACGTCTTCCTCGGAATTGCTCCAGATGTTGCCGATGATGTGGTCGACCGGATAACCAACTTTCTGCGCGGTCTTGATCGCCACCGGATTCATCACCCCCCAGCCGCGCAGGATCACCCAATCGGGCTTGATGCGGCGGATGTTGAGCCACTGGGATTGCTGCTCGTTGCCCGGATGCGGTACCTCCAGCAGGGTCAGCGCGAAGCCGTAGCGATCCGCCAGCTGCTGCAGCACCTCGTTGGTTTCCTTGCCGTAGGGCGAGCCGTGGTAGAGGGTGACGATCTTCTTGCCCTTGAGGCTATCGACCCCGCCGCCCTGCAGGGCGATCCAGTTGAGGATGGCCGAGACCTCCGAATAGGGATTGAGCTGCAGCGGGAAGACATAGGGAAAGACGCTGCCGTCAGTGGAATCGGTACGGCCATGGTTGATGGTGATCAGCGGCAGCCGGTCGGCGGTGGACCTTTCCAGGGTGGCGTAGGCGATGCCCACCGACAGCGGATTGGTGGCGGCCGCGGGCGCGCCGTTCCGCCCATTCTTCAGGCGCTCATAGCACTCCACGCCCTTCTCGACGATGTATTCGGTCTCGCATTCGCTCCACACCAGCTTGACGCCATTCACCCCGCCGTTGGCGTTGACGTATTTCATATAGTCGATGAAGCCACCGAAGAAGCCGGTGCCACCGGCGGCATAGGAGCCGACGCGATAGCTCTGCAGCGGGAAGTATTGCTCGCCGGCGGCCTGGACCGGGCCGAAGGTGGTGAGGCCCAGGGCCAGGACGAGGCTGCCGAGCAGATGACGTTTGCACATGGGGACTTTCCTTGTTGGGGGTGTGGGCCTTGTGAAGGTGTGAGACCGGCGAGCCTTCTCGCCGGCAAACGGGATGTCAGCGGCGGCACAGGCGTTGCCAGCCGCGGGTGGCCAGGCGGGTCAGGCCCTCGGGTTCCTTGATCAGCACCAGGATGATCAGGGCGCCGAAGGCCATCTTCTGCAGGTTCTCCAGCTGGCCGGCGGCGACGAGGTCAGCGGGTAGCCAGCCGGCCAGGTTGGAGAGCAGCAGCGGAAACAGCACCATGAAGGCGGCCCCATAGAGGCTGCCGGCCAGGCTGCCGAGTCCACCGAGGATGACGATGAAGAGGATCTGGAAAGAGCGACTCAGGTCGAAGCCGTGGGGCTCGACGGTGCCCAGGTAGGTGAAGGCCCAGAGCGCACCGGCGATGCCCAGGTAGAAGCCACTCAGGGCGAAGGCCAGCAGCTTGGCCCGGACCACCGACAGGCCCATCACCGCGGCGGCCGTCTCGCGGTCACGGACCGCCATCCAGGTCCGGCCGAGTTCGCCGTGCACCAGTCGCGCCGCGAAGGCGAACAGCGCCAGCACCACCACCAGGGTGGCCAGATAGCGCCCCAGCGGCCCGCTGAAGTCCTGGCCCAGCAACACCAGCGGCGGCGCGCTGATCACCCCCGAGGCACTGCCATGGGAAAACCAGTCGAAGCGGGTCAGGGCCCAGAGGATAGAAAACTGCGCGGCCAGGCTGGAGACGATCAGGTAGAAGCCGCGAATCCTCAGGCTGGGCAGGCCGAACAGCAGCGACACCAGGGCTGCCAGCAAGCCACCGGCGAACAGGCACAGCGGCAGGGGCCAGCCCAGGCGCACCTGCAGGTTGTAGGTGGCGAAGGCGCCCACTGCCATGAAGGCGGCCGAGCCCAGCGACAGCTGGCCGGCATAGCCGGTGAGCAGATTGAGCCCCAGCCCGGCCAAGGCCAGCACCAGAAAGGGAATCAGCAGGGCATTGAACAGGTAGTCGGTGCCGACCCAGGGCACCACACCGCAGGCCAAGGCCAGGAGCGCGACCAGCGCTAGGCGGGCGGGTCGCAACGCAGGGGCACGAGGGGACAGCGGACGCGCCGTCAGGGCGTCGAGGGAGGTGGTCATGGGAAGTCCTCTAGACGCGCTCGACCGTGGGTTCGCCGAACAGGCCGACCGGTCGAATCAGCAGGAATACCAGGGCGAAGGCATAGGGAAACCAGTTCTCCAGGCCGCCGCCGATGAGGGGGCCGAGATAAACCTCGGCGAGTTTTTCGCTGGCCCCGATCAGCAGGCCGCCGACGATGGCCCCGGTGACCGAGGAGAAGCCGCCGATGATCAGCACCGGCAGCGCCTTGAGCACGATCAGCGACAGCGAGAACTGCACTCCCAGCCGCGCGCCCCAGAGCAGGCCCGCCACCAGGCCGACGCAACCGGCCACCGCCCACACCAGCACCCAGATGCGCGGCAGACGAATGCCCACCGCCTGGGCCGCCAAAGGATCGTCGGCCACGGCGCGCAGGGAGATGCCCAAGCGGGTGCGCTCGAACAGCAGCGACAGTCCGATCACCAGCACCGCTGCCACCGCCGCGGCGAAGAGGTCGAAGGTCGACAGCAAGAGATCGCCCACCTCCAGCGGGGTATCCTCGATACCCAGGTCCAGACCATGCACCTGGGCGCCCCACAACGCCTGGGCGGCGCCCTCGAGGAAATAGGCCAGGCCCAGGGTGGCCATGAACAGCACCAGCGGCGAGCGATTCACCAGCGGCCGCAGCACCGTGCGCTCCACCGCCACCGCCAGCAGCACCATGACGCCCAGGGTGCTGAGCAGCGCCAGCCAGCCGGGCAGCCCGCGCTCCACCAAGCTGACGTAGGTCAGGGCGGCGAACAGCAGCATGGCGCCCTGGGCGAAGTTGAACACGCCCGAGGCCCGGTAGATGAGCACGAAGCCCAGGGCCACCAGGGCATACATCACCCCGGCGAGCAGGCCGCCGAGCAAGACTTCCAAGAAAAACGCCATGGTTTTCTCCCTGAGGCGTCCAATGTCCTTAGAAACTGTTTACGATCTCGCGAGCTAGAGCCACACAAGGCGGAAAGGCCTGAGGAAGCGGAGTTTACGAGTGGTAAATGAGCATTCCGAAGGTCTTTCCAACGCCGGTTGGCCGACGCGCAGCAGATCGTCAACAACTTCTAGTGACGGGTCCCGAGATAGGCGGCGATAACCGCCGGATCCCGGCGCACCACGGCGGGTGCGCCGTCGGCGATGAGGCGACCGTAGTCCAGCACCACCACGTGATCCGCCAGCTGCATCACCACCTGGATGTCGTGCTCGATCAGCACCACGGTGACCCCGTGCTCGCGGTTGATGGCCTGGATGTAGCCGCTCAGCTCGCGCTTCTCCTTGGCGTTCATCCCGGCCATGGGTTCGTCCAGCAGCAACAGCCGCGGCTCGGCCGCCAGCGCCCGGGCCAGCTCCACGCGCTTCTGCAGGCCATAGGGCAGGCTGCCCACGGCAGTGTCGCGCCAGGCCCCCAGTTGCAGGAAATCCAGTGCCCGCTCGGCCACTGCCCGTTGCGCCCGCTCTTCGGCCGGGGCGCGGCCCAGGCGCAGGGCTTGCTCCAGCCAGGAGGCCCGCCGATGGCGGCCGCGCCCGGTGAGCACGTTGTCGAGCACGCTCATGCCCTTGAACAGCGCCAGATTCTGGAAGGTGCGCGCCACTCCGGCGTGGGCCGCGGCCTGCGGGCGACGCAGCGCGCGGCTTGATCCGGCCAGCCGCACGCTACCCCGCTGCGGTCGGTAGAGGCCGTTGATCACGTTGAGCAACGAACTCTTGCCGGCGCCATTGGGCCCGATCAGGGCGCAGATCTCGCCTTCGCGAACCTGGAAGCCGACCTCGGCGAAGGCCGTGACCCCGCCGAAGGCCAGCGCCAGGTCGCTGACCTCCAGAAGGACCGGGCGCGTGGCCAGGCTCGCGCCCATGGTCTAGGCCGCCGCCTGGGCCGCGGCCCGAGCTTCGAGTTCGCGCACCAGCGGCAGCACCCGTTGGCCGAAGTACTCCACCTCTTCCTGGAAGTGCAGGAAGCCCGCCAGCACCAGGTCCACGCCCACCGCCTTGAGGGCGACGATGCGCTCGGCGATCTGCTCGGGGGTGCCGATCAGGTTGGTCTTGAAGCCGTCGTTGTACTGCACCAGGTCTTCGAAGCTGGACTTGGCCCAGTTGCCCTCGCCTTCCGGACTGGCCGCGCCAGCATTGCGCGCCTCGTGACCGAAGGCCTGGACCGCCTCCGGGTTGGCCTTGGCGATGATCTCGTCGAGCACCGCGCGGGCCTCGGCCTCGGTGTCCCGGGCGATGACGAAGGCATTGACGCCGACCTTGATCGAATGACCGTTCGCCGCGGCCTTGGCGCGCAGGTCCTCGACCTGGGCGCGGATACCCTCGGCGGTGTTGCCGTTGGTGAAGTACCAGTCGGAGACCCGCGCCGCCATGTCCCGTGCGGCGCGGGAGCTGCCACCCTGGAAGATCTCCGGGTGCGGCTGCTGCAGCGGCTTGGGTTTGAGGGTGTAGTTGCGGAAGCGATAGAAGTCGCCGGCGAAGCTGAAGCTGTCCTGGGTCCAGATGCCCTTGAGGGCGCGGATGAATTCCTCGGAGCGCCGGTAGCGCTCGTCGTGGTCGAGCCAGGGCTCGCCGATGCCGTGGAATTCGCCTTTGAACCAGCCGGACACCAGGTTGATGGCGACCCGGCCATTGGTGAGCTGGTCGATGGTCGCCAGCTGCTTGGCCGCCAGCGCCGGATTCCAGGGGCCGGGCAGGATGGCGGCGATCACCTTGAGCCGCTCGGTGGCGGCCAGCAACGCATGGCTGAAGGCCACCGATTCATGCTGGTACTCGGCGCCATAACCGGCGGTGAAACGGATCTGCGTCAGGGCATAGTCGAAACCGGCCTGCTCGGCGAGCTGGGCCAGCTTGCGGTTGTAGTCGATGCCCCAGTGGGTGCGCTGCTCGATGGTACTGACCACCAGGCCGCCGCTGACGTTGGGGACCCAATAGGCGAATTTGACGGGGACGTGGGACACGGTTGTTTCCTCCAGGTGACGCCGCCGTCGAGGGCGGTCGAGATGATGGCTACCCTGGACTAATCAAGAACCGGACCAACAGAGATAATCCTTACAAATCAATCATTTAAAAGAAAATCTTGGCATCGACAGGCTGTTTCGACCCAGGCAGCTGTTGGGTCCCTGTCTCCTCCGCAACAGCAGACAGAGGCTCTGGCCTGGGCTTTTGCCCGATGACTGTCCAATATCGAAAACGACGACGCCCGGAGGACCAAGGGCCGCTCCGGGCGTCGCAGGGGAAAGAACGAGGAGTTAACGCGCCCGCAGGTGCCGCACGTAGCGATCGCCGATGAATTGGATGCCGCACACCAGCACCACCAGGATGGCGATCACCACGGCCATCACCTGGGTGTCGTAGCGCTGGTAGCCGTAGCGGATCGCCAGGTCGCCGAGACCGCCCGCGCCTATGGCGCCGGCCATGGCCGAGGCGCCGATCATGGCCACCAGGGTCACGGTGAAGCCGCCGATGATGCCGGGCAGAGCCTCCGGCAGCAGCACGTTGAAGACGATGTGGCGGCGCTCGCAACCCAGCGCCTGGGCCGCTTCGATCACCCCGCTGCCGACCTCGCGCAGGCTGACCTCGGCGATGCGGGCGAAAAACGGCGTGGCGCTGAGGGTGATGGGCACCACCGCCGCCCAGACGCCGATGGTGGTACCGGTGATCAGCCGCGTCAGCGGGATCAGGGCCACCAGCAGGATGATGAAGGGCGTGGCGCGAAAGGCGTTGATGACCGTACCCAGCACCCGGTTGAGGGTCGGCGCGGCGAAGATGGCGCCACGTCCGGTGGTGACCAGCACCACCGCCAGAGCGATGCCGGCGAACCAGACGATGGCCGCGGACACGCTGACCATGGTCAGGGTATCGAGAAAGGCTTTCCACAGCGCCTTGAGCATGAAGTCAGACATAGCCCAGCACCTCCGCCCGGGCGAACAACCCGGTCTGGGTCAGGAAGGTGGCCAACCGTCGCTCCGGCGCCGCGGTCGCCACCAGCAGGCGGCCCAGGGCATGGCCCTGGATGCGGTCGATACCGCCATGCAGCAGTTCGACCGGTGCGCCGAGGGCCTGGCCCAGCGCCTGGAAGTCGGGCTCCGCGCCCTGGCCGTCGTAGTGGAGCTCCAACACGGCCCGGGCACCAGACTGCCGGGTGGCAGCGAGCCGCCTGGCCAGATCCGCCGGCAGCTGGGCCGCCAGGGGGGCCAGCAGCGCCCGGGTGGCCTCCGCCTGGGGTGCGCCGAACAGCTGCCACACCGGTCCCTGTTCGACGATGCGCCCGTGCTCCAGCACCACCACCCGGTCGCAGATCTGGCGAATCACCGCCATCTCGTGGGTGATGAGCACGATGGTCAGCCCCAGGCGGCGATTGATGTCCTGCAACAGCGCCAGGATCGACTGGGTGGTCTCCGGGTCCAGCGCCGAGGTGGCCTCGTCGCAGAGCAGCAGCTCGGGCTTGAGCATCAGGGCACGGGCGATGCCCACCCGCTGCTTCTGGCCGCCGGACAGACGGGAGGGATAGACCTGCTCCTTGCCCTGCAGGCCCACCAGTTCCAGCAATTCCCGGGCCCGGGCTTCGATCTCGTCACGACGAAAACCGGCGGCCTTGAGCGGCAGCGCCAGGTTCTCCAGCACCGTCTGCGAGGCCAGCAGATTGAAGTGCTGGAAGATCATGCCGATGCGCCGCCGCAGCGCTACCAGCCGGTCGCCCTGCAGGGTGCCGATGTCGACGCCGTCGACCAGCACCTGGCCGGCACTGACGTCTTCCAGGCGATTGAGGGTGCGGATCAGGCTGGACTTGCCGGCGCCACTGCGGCCAATGATGCCGAAGATCTCGCCACGCGCGATGCTGAGGTCGATGTCCGCCAGGGCGGTCACCGGCAGCGCGCCGCCGGTATAGACCTTCTGCACCCCGCTCAGGCGCAGATGCTCGCGCGCGGAGGCGGCTTGGGGTTCGAGGGGCGGCTGCGCCGCCGCGGCGGGTTTACGCAGGGCAGTGTTCATCGGGCAGCCTCCTGTCGATTCAGCCAGGCCAGGCTGTAGAGCTGCGGATTGCCATAGGCCTGGGCGATGGCCTCGCGCACCCGCGGATCGTTCTGGAACACCTGGATGAAGGTACGAATCGCCGGGTCATCCGCCTTTTCCGGCTTGGTCACGAATCTCAGGGCATAGAGGTGGCCGCTGGCCTCGTCGTCGCTGAACAGCAGCGCGCTGTTGGGATCCGTCGTGCCGGCCGCGAGGATGTGCGAGGGATAGCTCTGCGCCAGGGTCACGTCGTCCAGCACCCGCGCCAGTTGTGGCCCGGGCAGCTCGATGAATTTCAGTTGCTTGGGATTGGCGACGATGTCCTGCAGGCTGGCCTTGGGTCCGGCGTCGGGCCGGAGCTGGATCAGGCCGGCGCGGGCATAGAGGTGCAGCCCGCGCCCCTGGTTGACCGGATCGTCGGCCACCGCCACGGTGGCGCCGTCCGGCACCTCGGCAAAGCTTTTCACGCGTTTGGAATAGAGGCCGACCTTGTTTTCCACCCCGTAGGCGATGGGCACCAGGCCGTAGCCGTTCTGGGCATTGGCATTTTCCAGGAAGGGTTGATGCTGGAAGTAGTTGACGTCGATGTCGCCATGGGCGAGCGCCAGATTCGGCGTGTTCCAGTCGCTGAAGGCGACGATCTCCACCGCCACGCCCCTGTCCCGCGCCACCTCGGCGGCGCGCTCCAAGGCAGCGTTCTGCGGACTGTCGTTGATGCCGAGGCGAATCTTCTGCAGCTCAGCCGCCTGGGCGGACAGCGCCAGGGTCGTGCTCGCCAGGAGCAGCCCAAGGCGCTGGAAAATCGGGGGAATAGCCATGGGAGACCTCGAGATGTCGAGGGCTCGTCCGGTGGTCCGGTGGAACCCGTAAGGGAAAAGGGATCAGCTGCCCTTCTGGTCGGGCGCGTCGACGAAGAAATAGTCCTGCCAGCTGCTGGGCTGGTTGCGGATGGCGCCGATGCGGTACATGAACTCCGCCAGCTTCAGGGTGTTCTGCGGCGCCGTGTCGAAGTTGACCTCGGGGCTTTCGATGATCTGCTGGATCAGTGCCGGATCGAGACGTGAATTCTCGACCTTCACGTAGGTGCGGGCGGCGGCGGCCTTGTCCTTCTCGATGATCTGCCCGGCCTCGATCAGCGCCTCGCGGAAGGCCTTGTAGGTCTTGGGATTGTCCCGGCGGAATTTCTCGGTGACGAATACCAGGTTGGGCGAGACGGCCCCGCCGAGCACGTCATAGGAACTGAGCACCTTGTGCACCTTGCCGCTGGCCAGTTCCTGCTCCTGGAACGGTGGATTGGCGAAATGGCTGTTGATCTCGGTACCGCCGGAAATCACCGCGGCGGTGGCATCCGGATGAGGCACCGCCACGGTCAGGGGATCCAGGCGATTCCAGTTCTTCTCGCCGAAGGCCTGGGCGGCGGCGTACTGCAGGAAGCGCGATTGCACCGAGACGTTGACCGCCGGCACGGCGATGCGGTCCTTGGCGGTGAAGTCAGCCAGGGTCTTCACCTGCGGGTTGTTGGTGACCAGGTAGTTGGGAAAGGCCCCCAGGCTGGCCACGGCCTTGACGTTCTGCCGACCATGGGTGCGGTCCCAGAGCGTGAACAGCGGTCCGAGCCCGGCGGAGCCTACGTCCACCGCCCCCGACAGCACCGCCTCGTTGACGGCCGCGCCGCCGGACAGCTTTATCCAGTCGACCTTGATGTCGACGCCCTCCTGCTTGCCGTGCTTCTCGATCAGCTGCTGGTCACGCAGCACATGGAGGATCACATAGGACACGCCGAATTGTTCGGAGATGCGCAGGGTACCCTCGGCCTGGGCCGCCTGGGGTGCGGCGATCAGCCCGGTGAGCAGGCTGACGGCGAGTCCCAAAGCCAGGGGACGACGGGTGAAGGGGAAACGTAAGGGCATCGTGGCACGCTCATCCATGGAATTGGCTTATAGCCTAATAAAGTTGTTCAGCGCTTTTGAAATAAGTATGGGTTATATGGATAGGCCGAGTGGCGGTGTGGCTTTTCCCTCACCCCAGCCCTCTCCCAAAGGAAGAGGGGGCGCTAGCGTACGTAGGTTGGCGCTGAGCAAAGCGAAGCCCGACGGGCCAGGGACACCTGAGCCACTGCCCTACTCCCGCGCCGCCTGCCGCGGCTGGTCCGGCTTGGCTACCTGAAACCCCTCCGCGAAGGTCCTCTGCGCATCCAACCGCTGCGGAATCAGGCCACTGCGATGGTAGAAATCCGCTGCCGCCTGCTGGTCGGCCACCACCTGGCGGTCGATGGGCTCCCAATGCAGCTGGCGTCTCTCGAATTGCAGACGGGCCACCGCCTCGGGAAAGCCGATGATCTGCGCCAGGGTCTTGGCATAGCTGTCGAGGTGGGCGTAGCCCCAGCGCTGGGCAGCGGCCAGACGATTGAGGTAGTCCTGCAATGCCGCGCGCCGAGCCGGATCGGCCAGAGCCGTGTCGGTGGCAGCTAGGAAGCTGTTGCCCGCCCAGAGCCCACGGCCGTTGACCAGCACCCGGGCGCCGTCGACCTGTTCGGCCTGGGCGGTATAGGGCTCCCAGGTCGCCCAGGCGTCCACCGAGCCATTGGCCAGGGCCATCTTGGCGTCCACCGGGCCGAGGAAGCGAAAGCTCACGTCCTTGGCCGTCAGGCCCACCGAGTCCAGCGCCTTGAGGGCGATGTAGTGGCCGATAGAGCCACGCCCGGTGGCGATGCGCTTGCCCTTGAGATCAGCCGCGCTGCGCAGCGGCGAGTCGCGTGGCACGATCACCGCCGTACCATAGGGATCGGACTTGTCCACGGCGATGGCCTTGACCGGCGCGCCGGCAGCCAGGGCGAACAGCAGCGGACCATCGCCGATGATGCCGGCATCCACCGCGCCGGCATTGAGCGCCTCGGCCAGGGGCGCGGCGGCGGGAAATTCCGCCCACTGAATGCGATAACCCGGCAGGTCGCGCAGGCCATCGGCGGCCTCCAGCTGGGCGCGCATATTGCCCTTCTGGTCGGCGATGCGCAGGGTCAGGGGCTCGGCGGCCAGGGCCACGCTGGCGGCGAGTAGCAGCGGTAGCGCCAGCAGGGTACGGCGGATGAGAGTCATGGTTTGGCTTCCTGGGTAAAGACACTGGCATCGGCCAGGGCGGCGACGTCGACCGGCTTGGGCAGCACCTGGAGTTCGCTGAAGAGATCGGCCACCTGCTGCACCGCGACAAGGTCCGCCGGCCGCACCGGGCGCAGGCCACGGGAGGTGCGGGTGGAGATGGCCACCGCGGCGCCTTCCGGCAGGCGCGTCAATTCGGCGTAGACCCGGGCATAGTCCTGCGGATGAGCGACTGCCCAGGCCCGTGCCTGGGCCAGGCGCCCGGCAAAATCGGCGATGGCGGCGCGCTTGGCTGGATCCTCCAGCGACGCTGGCGTGGCAGTGAGAAAGCCCAGGGCAGTGGTCAGCCCCTGGCCGTCGCGCAGCAGCCGGGCGCCGTGCTGCTCGGCGATGCCCAGATAGGGATCGAAGGTCGCCCAGGCCTCGATCTGCCCGGCGTTGAAGGCGGCACTGGCATCGGTGGGTAGCACGAACTTGACCGTCACGTCCTCACGCTTGAGTCCGGCCTCCTCCAGGGCGGCATAGAGCAGGTGCTGGGAGATGCTGCCCTTGGCCGAGGACACCACCACGGTGCGCCCCTTGAGGTCCCTGACCGAACGGATCGGTGAATCAGCCTGCACCAGCAGCCCATTGGCCTGGGGATAGCCGACATTGGTGGCGATGAGCTTGAGCGGCACGCCGCCGGACGCGGCCATCAGCACCGGCAGGTCACCGGCGTAGGAGGTGTCCACCGCGCCAACGCGTTGGGCCTCGAACAGCGGCGCGGCGCCCTGGAAGTTGGCCCAGCGATAGCGATAGGGCGCGCCTTCGAGGGTCCCGGCGGCTTCCATCATGGCGCGCAGCCCCCGGGCCTGGTCGCCCAGTACCAGGGTCACCCCGGAAAGATCCGGAGCCGCCTGGGCCTGTCCCAGCAGCAGCGCCAGGCCCAGCGTGGCGAGCAGTCGCTTCATTGCGCGTACTCCCGGCCCTCGTGGCGCTCCAGCTGGCGCACCGCCGCGTCCCAGTGACGAATATGGGCGCCGCGCGCCAGATTGCCGGGGATGAGATCGCTGACCTTCTGGGCGACGGCGTCCGGAGCGATCACCAGTTCGGCACCGCCGCTCTGGGCCGCCAGTTGCGCCGCGCATGAACGCTCCAGGTAATAGAGGTGCCAGAAGGCCTCTTCCAGACTTGCGCCCACGGTGAGCAGCCCATGGTTGCAGAGGATCATCGCCGGGTGCGCCCCGAGGTCGGCCACCAGTCGACTCTGCTCGTCCAGATCCAGGGCCACGCCCTCGTAGCCGTGATAGGCCAGGCGGCCAAAGAATCTCATGGCGTGCTGGGAAATCATCAGCAGTCCGCCGCGCTGGGCGGACACGCCGATGCCTGCCGCGGTATGGGTGTGCAGCACCGCATGGAGGTCCGGCTGGGCGCGATGGATGGCGCTGTGGATCACGTAGCCGGCCGGGTTGATGCCCAACCCGGTGGGGTCGAGGACGATCTCGCCGTCGATGTCCACCTTCACCAGCGAGGAGGCGGTGATCTCGTCGAAGGTCTGGCCGAAGGGATTGATGAGGAAGTGCGCGTCCGGCCCCGGCACCCGTAGCGAGAAATGGGTGTAGATATGGTCGGTCCAGCGTTCGCGGGCGGCCAGGCGATAGGCGGCGGCGAGCTTGACCCGCGCCTCCCATTCGGCGGCGGACACCTGGGCGCGGACGCTGGCGAGGGCGTTAACGAAGGCGGTCATGCAGAGGCTCCGAAAGCGAAAGGAGGTGCCAGGACGACGGGCGTTGCCCTGGTCTGCTTAGAACCTAACGTTGTGAGTCGCCCGGACGGAAATATCGATTGCGCATAACCTAATATGCACAGAATGGATAACTTAAACAGGAAATTATGCGAGTTATGGTTTTCAGCACAGAACCAATCGATCTAAGGCGCTGGGCGCCGGCCTTGCTTTAATGGCCGTCATCGCCCACCCGGCTTACCCGTGGAGCCCTCCATGACCCTTAGGCTCGACCGCCTGCGCCTGTTCCTGCATGACCTCGCCACCCTGGTCGACGACCACCCTGCCGAGCCGCAGCTGCTGCAGCGCGGCGCCGCCCTGCTCGGCGAACTGGTCCGCCATGACGACTGGCTGCCCGAGGACTGCGCCCTGCCCCGCCCCGAGCGCTACAGCCAGTACCTGCTCTATGCCGATGCCCGCCAGCGCTTCTCGGTGGTGAGTTTCGTCTGGGGGCCGGGCCAGGCCACGCCGGTGCATGACCACCGCACCTGGGGCCTGATCGGCATGCTGCGCGGCGCCGAGACCGCCCAGGGCTTCGCCCGCGACCCCGCCGGCCGCCTGCTGCCGGAAGGCGCTCCCGTGCGCCTGGAGCCGGGCCAGGTGGAAGCGGTCTCGCCGCGGGTGGGCGACATCCACCAGGTCAGCAACGCCTATGCCGACCGCACCTCCATCAGCATCCACGTCTATGGCGGCAACATCGGCGCCGTGCGCCGCGCCGTCTATGCCGCGGATGGCAAGGAAAAGCCCTTCATCTCCGGCTACACCAATCGCCAGCTGCCCAACCTGTGGGACCTGTCCCAGGAGACCGCCACACCATGACCGCCATCCGCACCGCCGAGGACATTCGCCAGGCCCTGCTCGCCGGCACCGAAGTCGCCCTGCTCGACGTCCGCGAGGAAGACCCCTTCGCCGCCGGCCATCCGTTGTGGGCCGCCAATCTGCCGTTGTCGCGCCTGGAACTGGAGGCCTGGTCGCGGCTGCCGCGGCGCGACGTGGCCATCACCCTCTATGACAATGGCGAGGGCCTAGCGGAACGCGCGGCCGAACGCCTGCACGCCCTGGGCTACACCGACGTGGCCCTGCTCGACGACGGCCTGGCGGGCTGGCGCGCCAGCGGCGGCGAACTCTTCATCGACGTCAACGTACCAAGCAAGGCCTTTGGCGAGCTGGTAGAGGCCCGGCGCCATACGCCCTCGCTGCCCGCCGAGGAGGTCCAGGCGCTGCTGGAGCAGGACGCCGATCTGGTGATCCTCGACGCCCGCCGTTTCGAGGAATACCAGACCATGAGCATTCCCGGTGGGGTCAGCGTGCCGGGTGCCGAACTGGTGCTGCGGGTGGCCGAGCTGGCACCCGATCCGCGGACCCGGGTCATTGTCAATTGCGCCGGCCGTACCCGCAGCCTGATCGGCGCCCAGTCACTGATCAACGCTGGCATTCCCAATCCGGTGGCCGCCCTGCGCAATGGCACCATCGGCTGGACCCTGGCCGGCCAGACTCTGGAACACGACCAGCAACGCCGCTTCGGTGCGGTGAGTCCGGCGACCCGGGCGACCGCCGCCGCCCGCGCCCGCCAGGTCGCCGATCGCGCCGGCGTCGCCCGCCTGCCCTTCAGCGAACTGGAGACCTGGCGCAGCGACGCCCAGCGGACCAATTACCTGATCGATGTGCGCACTCCCGAGGAATACGCCGCCGGCCACCTGCCCGGCGCCCGCTCCACTCCCGGCGGCCAACTGGTGCAGGAGACCGATCACAGTGCCCCGGTGCGTGGCGCGCGCCTGGCGCTGGTGGACGACGACGGCGTGCGCGCCAACATGAGCGCCTCCTGGCTGGCGCAGATGGGCTGGGCGGTTGCGGTGGTCGACGACATCCCGACGAGCGCCATGAGTGCCACCGGCCCCTGGCAGGCACCGGTGCCCATGCCGGGGCCGGTGGAGCGCATCTCGGTGACGCGGCTGCAGGAATTGCTGGCCGAGCCAGGCACCCTGGTGGTGGACGTCACCGCCAGCGCCACCTATGTGCAAAGGCATATCCCCGGCGCGGCCTGGGTGCTGCGCGCCGATCTGCCAACGCAGCTGCCACCCGCCGAGCGCTATGTCTGCACCTGTGGCAGTGGTCAACTGGCCGCCTTCGCCGCCGTCGACGTCCAGGCCACCACTGACCGGCCGGTCCTGCTCCTGGAGGGCGGAACCGCCGCCTGGCTGGCCGCCGGCCTGCCGGTCGAAGCCGGCGAGACGCGGCTGCTGTCGATCCGGCGTGATCGCTACCGGCGCCCCTATGAGGGCACCGACGCCCCGCGGGAAGCCATGCAGGCCTACCTGGACTGGGAGTTCGGCCTGGTCGAGCAGTTACGGCGGGATGGCACCAGTGGTTTCCGGGTGATCTAGCCGCTGGTCCGCACGAAGCCCGCCACCCGCGCCGCCGTGTCCACCAGCACCTGGGCCTGATTCAGGCCACTGCGCTTGAGTGGTTTGAGATCATGGTCCGCGGTCGCGATCCACTGCACCTCGATGCTTGGCGCCAGGGTGTAGCCCGCCACTTCCTCCCGCGACCCCAGGGCATCCCGCTCCCCCTGGACGATCAGTGTCGGCGTGGGCAGGGTCGCCAGGTGCTCGGTGCGCAACCGGTCGGGCTTGCCCGCCGGGTGGAAGGGATAGCCCAGGCAGATGAGGCCCGCCGCGCCCAGCTCGTCGGCCAGCAGACTGGCCATCCGCCCACCCATGGACTTGCCCGCCAGCCATAGCGGACCGCTTTCTGCCGCGCGCCAGGTGGCGACCATTTCCCGCCAGTGCTCCAGCAGGACCGGCGCCGGATTGGGTGGGCGCCGCCTGCCCTCGGCGCGCGCCCGCGCCATGTAGGGAAAGTCGAATCTCAGGGTACGGATCTCGCGCCGGGCCAGCTCCTCGGCCAGCTGCTGCAGGAAGGGGCTATCCATCCCCGCGCCGGCGCCATGGGCCAGCAACAGGGTCGCCAAGGGGCTGCCGGCGGGGCGGCATTCTCGAAAACCACCGAGGTACAACTCGTCTGCCATGGGCTACTCCTCGTCAAACGCCAGAGCTTAACCCGGCCTTTATTGATCTGGATCAATAAAGCCAGGAGCCTGCCCCTCACACTGGGCGCCTCGAAACCATTGGAGCCCGGCATGACAGCCGCCCTCGTCTGGGACGCCGACCTCATCGCCCGCTACGATCGCGCCGGCCCCCGCTACACCTCCTACCCCACCGCCGTGCAATTCCACGACGGCATCGGCCCCTTCGACCTGCTCGGCGCCCTGCGCCTGAGCCGCCAGGCCGGACGCCCGCTGTCGCTCTACCTGCACGTGCCCTTCTGCGCGAACATCTGCTACTACTGCGCCTGCAACAAGGTCATCACCAAGGACCGCAGCCGCAGCGCCGCCTACCTGGAGGCCCTGCGCCAGGAGATGGTCCTCACCAGCCGGCACCTGGACGGTGGGCAGCGGGTGGAACAGCTGCACCTTGGCGGTGGCACCCCGACCTTTCTCAACCCCATGCAGCTGCGCGAGCTGATGGCTGACCTGCGCCGCCACTTCACCCTGGCCGACGACGACCGCGGCGACTACTCCATCGAGATCGACCCGCGCGAAGCCGACTGGAGCACCATGGGCCTGCTCCGCGAGCTGGGCTTCAACCGCGTGAGCTTTGGCGTCCAGGACCTGGACCTGCAGGTGCAGCTGGCGATCAATCGCCTGCAACCCTTCGACGACACCCGCACCCTGGTGGAGGCCGCTCGCGCTCTCGACTACCGCTCCATCAACCTCGACCTCATCTACGGCCTGCCCCGGCAAACCCCGGCCAGCTTTTCCCACACCGTGGAACGGGTCCTGGAGCTGCAACCGCATCGCCTGTCGGTGTTCAACTACGCCCATCTGCCACAGCGCTTTCCGCCGCAGCGGCGCATCGAAGCCAGCGAACTGCCGGACCCCGCGGCCAAGCTGGAGATGCTGCAGCGCACCGTGGAACAGCTGCTGGCCGCCGGCTATCGCTACATCGGCATGGACCACTTCGCCCTGCCCGACGATGATCTGGCCATCGCCCAGGAAGACGGCACCCTGCAGCGCAATTTCCAGGGCTACACCACCCACGGTCACTGCGACCTGCTGGGCCTGGGCGTCTCCGCCATCAGCCAGATCGGCGATGTCCTCTGCCAGAATACGCCCGACCTCGCCCGCTACCAGGAACGCCTGGGCCACGGCGACCTGGCGGTGGCCCGTGGCCTGCGACGGTCGCGGGATGACCGCATTCGCGGCGCGGTGATCGGCCAGCTGATCTGCCATTTCCAGCTGGATTTCGCCGCCATCGAACGCAGTTGCGAGCTGGATTTTCGCCAGTACTTCGCGGACGCCTGGCCGCAGCTACTGGCCATGGCCGCCGACGGCATGATCCGCCTCGACGAGCGCGGCCTCCAGGTGCTGCCCCCTGGCCGCCTGCTGATTCGCGCCCTGTGCATGCTGTTCGACCGCTACCTGTCGGGCCACGACAACCAGCGCTTTTCCCGGGTGATATGACCCATGCCTGCCATGACTGCTAAAGTTAGACTTTTGGAACAAGACGAGAAGCGATCCTCCGCCATGACCGAGCCCCTCAAGCTGCGCACCGCCCAGGCCCATTGCAAGGATTGCAGCCTCGCCTCGCTGTGCCTGCCGCTCTCGCTCGACCTGAAGGACCTGGACGCCCTCGACCAGATCGTCAAGCGCGGCCGGCCGCTGGCCAAGGGCGACCACCTGTTCCGCCAGGGCGATACCTTCGGCTCGGTCTATGCGGTGCGCTCCGGCGCCCTGCGCACCAGCAGCCTGAGCGATACCGGGGAGGAGCAGATCACCGGCTTCCACCTGCCCAGCGAACTGGTCGGGCTATCGGGCATGGACACCGAGCGCTATCCGGTCTCGGCCAGGGCGCTGGAGACCACCACCGTCTGCGAGATCCCCTTCGAGCGCCTGGACGAGCTCTCCGAGCAGCTGCCGCAACTGCGCCGGCAATTGCTGCGGGTGATGAGCCGGGAGATCCGCGACGATCAGCAGATGATGGTGCTCCTGTCCAAGAAGAGCGCCGACGAGCGCATCGCCACCTTCCTGGTCAATCTCTCGGCGCGCTTCCATGCCCGTGGCTTTTCCGCCCAGCAATTCCGTCTGAGCATGTCGCGCAACGAGATCGGCAACTTCCTCGGCCTGGCGGTGGAGACCGTATCGCGGGTCTTTACCCGCTTCCAGCAGAGCGGCGTGCTGGTGGCCGAAGGCAAGGAGGTACGCATCCTCGACTCCGCCCGCCTCTGCGCCCTCGCCGGCGGCCAGCTGGAAGGTTGAGGCTGGGGTCCTGCCTGAGTGGCAGGACCCTGAGCGTCTAGAAGTTGTAGCTGACCGTCGCGGTCACGTTACGCTCCTCCCCGAAATAGCAGAAGTCCAGGCTATAGCAGGACGCCACATAGTCCTTGCCCATCAGGTTGTTGGCATTGACCCGTGCCGTGAGCCCCGGCATCCCCAGCCGGGTGAAGTCATAGGCGAGCATGGCATCCACCAGGGTGTAGGCCGGTACCTTACGGGTGTTGGCCTTGTCCGCCCAGCTGGTACCCACGTAGCGCGCCCCGGCGCCGACGCTGAACCCCGCCAGTGGTCCGGCCAGCTCGTACTCACCCCACAGCGACGCCTGGTGGCGTGGCGCCTGGTTCGGGGTGTTGCCCTGGTTGCCATCCAGCGCCTGGGTGTACTCGATGTCGGTGAAGGTGTAGCTGCCCAGCAGCTTGAGGCGCTCGGCCAGCTGCAGATGGCCTTCCAGCTCCAGGCCACGGGAACGGATCTCGCCCACCGAGGAATAGAAGTCTTCCTGCGGCAGCTTGGTCGCCACGTTTTCCTGGGTGATATGGAACAGCGAGGCGGTGTAGAAGCCGGTGCTGCCCGGCGGCTGGTACTTCAGGCCCAGCTCCCACTGCTTGCCCTCGGTGGGCTCCAGGGGATTGCCCGCCGCGTCGTTGTAGGCGTTGGGATTGAAGGACGTGGAATAGCTCAGGTAGGGCGCCAGGCCGTTGTCGAACAGATAGAGTGCCCCGGCCCGCCCGCTGGCCTGGCCGCGACGCGCGCTGCTGCGCGAACCCGCCAGACGATCCTCGATGCCGATCTCCACCCAGTCCTGGCGTAGACCCAGGGAAAAGCGCCAGCGATCCAGCTCGATGAGATCCTGCAGGTAGACGCCGGTCTGCGCCAGCTCGCGGCGGTATTCGGTGCCGGGGGAGAGGGTCACCTGACCGCCGTAGTTCGGCGCGAAGGCGTCCAGCGGATCCGCCGTGCCACTGGGCCAATCCACATGGGTCCAGCGACGCTGGTAGTCCAGCCCGGCGAGCAGGGTGTGCCGACTGCCAGCCCAGTCGAAGTCCGCCTGCACCAGGTTGTCCAGCGTATAGGCGTGCAGGTTCTCGCGGCCGCCAGAGTAATAGCGATTGAGCAGGTTGCTGTCGCCAACATAGCCGTAGCCATAGACCTGCTCCAGCTCGACCCGCGACTTGGCGTAGCGGAAGTTCTGCCGCGCACTCCAGACGTCATTGAACCTGTGCTCGAACTGATAGCCGACCATCTGCTGGGTCCGCTCGAACTTGTCGTGGTCCGGCTCGCCCTCGAAGAAATGGTTGCTGATGTAGCGACCGTTGCGCCGATAGAGACTGCCCTCGGCCGGTACCCCGCTGTGGTAGCCACCGTCCGGGTCCTTTTGCAGATAGGCCTGCAGGGTCAGGGTGGTGTCGTCGCTCAGGTCGATGGCCAGGCTGGGCGCCAGGGCATAGCGCTCTTCTTCCACGTGGTTGAACTGGGTATCGCTGTGCTGGGCGAGGCCCACCAGGCGATAGGCGATACGCCCCTCCTCATCCAGCGGCCCGCCGAAATCGAAACCGGCGCCGCGCTGGCCGAGATTGCCCAGGGTGGCCTGGACCTGGTGATAGGGCTGGTACAGCGGCTTCTTGCTGGTGAGCGCCACCAGGCCGCCCGGCAGACTGCGGCCATAGAGCACCGAGGCCGGTCCCTTCACCACGTCGATGCGCTCGAGAAAGTAGGGATCGACCTGCAGCGAGCTGAAGGTGCCGCTGTCGCCCATGGTCTTGAGGCCGTCGAGAAAGACGTTGTCGACGCTGTTGTCGGCGAAGCCGCGCATCACCACATAGTCATAGCGATTGGACGCGCCGATCTGGCCGGTGAAGATGCCCGGGGTGTACCTCATGGCCTGCTGCACGGTCTTGGCGCCTTGCTCATCGATCTGCTCGCGGGTCACCACCGAAACCGACTGGGAGGTTTCCAGCAGCCCCTTGCTGGTCTTGGTGGCCACGTTGCTATGGGTCGCCAGGTAGCCATCGGTCTCGCCCAGGGCATTGCCCAGGGCGAAGCCGGTCACCGTGGTCTCGCTGAGAGACGTCACCCCGGTCGCGGCCGCCGACTCCAGGCGATAGCTGCCATCGGCCTGACGCACCGCCTGCAGGCCACTGCCCTGGAGGATCTGCTGGAAGCCCTCGGCCGGTGTGTAGCGGCCCTGCAGCCCCGGACTGCGGCGACCCTCCAGCCCCTGGGCGGGGGCCGACAGCAGTACCCCGCTCTGAGCGGCGAAGGTGCTCACTACCGTGGCCAGGCTACCGGCCTCGATGCGGTATTCCTGGGCAATGGCGGCAGCCTGGGCCAGGCCCTGGGGCGCGGCCAGGCTGGTGATACCCAGCGGTACGGTCAGGGCGAAGGCGCGCAGGGCGCGGCGCAGCGGATGCAGGGTGAAACGGGTATGGCGGTGCATGGAGGGCCTCGAAGCGGAGATCGTTTCCCCTAAGCCCCGCGAGAACGTCAAAGGGGAACCGTCGGCGGCAGTTTTTTCAGGCGGGCACGATCTGCACCCACCAGGGCAGGCGTCGCTCCACCCGTACCGGCAGGCTGTCGGCCAGGGCCGCCAGCGCGCGGTCGGTATCCGCGAGGGGATAGCTGCCCACTACCCGCAACGGGGCGACCGTGGCGGTGCAGGTCAACAGGCCCGGGCGATAGCGCCCCAGTTCCGCCACCAGGGCCGCCAGCGACCAGTCGTCCACCACCAGCCGCCCCTGGCGCCAGAGCTGCCGCCCCGGATCGACGCGACCCAACGGCTGCACGGCGGTAGGCGTCAGCAGGGCCTGCCTCCCTTCCGCCAGAGTCTCGGGCCTGGCCTGGCGTGGCAACAGCTGCAGAGCACCGCTGTAGGCCGCGACCTCCAGACCGTGGTCACGCGCGCGGACCGCGCAGCAGCCCACACCGAAGCGCACCCGACCCGCCGTCGCCTCCAGCACCGTGGGCGCGCTTCCGCCGCGGCTTTCGAACAGCGCCTCGCCGCGCAACAGCCGCCAATGGTTTGCCGTCGCCTGTGCCAGCTGGCTGTCGGTGTTGAGCCAGACGCGTACCCCGGCCGCCAGATCGAAGGCGCGGATCTCGCCGACCGCCGTGCTCAGCGCAGGGCCCTGCCCCAGCTGCCAGTCGTCCGGCCGCGTCCAGCCAAGGGCCAGCCCGCCCATTGCCAGTCCCAGCACCTTGAGCGCCCGCCGTCGTCCCAGGGATTCGCGCCGCGCCAGGGCCATCCGGCCCGACGGGGGCAGACCGCTGAAGCGGGCGCTGATCTCCTCCACCCGCGCCCAGGCCACGGCGTGGCGACTATCCGCCTGTAACCAGCGCTCCCAGGCCCGCTCGGTGGCTGGATCCACCTCGTCGGCGGCGAGTTCGGCGAACCAGTTGGCCGCCTCTTCCAGAGGTCCGCCCTGGCTGGGTGTGAGAAGACTCAAGACACCAGTTCCAGGCAATGCAGCATGGCCTGGGCCATGTACTTCTTGACCATCCGCTCCGACACGCTCAGACGCCCTGCGATGACGGCATAGGTGAGCCCTTCCAGTTGCGCCAGCAGAAAGGCCTGGCGCACCCGGCCAGGCAGGCGGTCGAGCAGCGCATCGAGTTCAGTGAGGGTTTCCAGGATCAGGGCCTGGGCTTCCGGCGAAGGCTGTACGGCTTGCGGTCGCGCGGCGAGCGCTTCGAGATAGGCGCGCTCCAGGGCCTGGCGCCGCCAGTGGTTGGCCAGCAATCCCTGGGCGATGGTCGCCAGGAAGGCACGGGGTTCACGCAGCCGTTCCAGCTCTCCTTCCCGGGCCAACAGCCGGACGAAGGTGTCCTGGGCCAGGTCGGCCGCCTGCCCCAGGCAACCCAGCCGCCGCTGCAGCCGCTCGCGCAGCCAGCCGTGGTGGTCCAGGTAGAGGGTCCGGATATGTCCGTGCCGGTCGGACTCGAGCGTCTGCATCACCATCCTCGGAAGCAGCTGACTTCCGATAATGATAATGCTTCTCGATCACAAGATACAGGCCTGTTGCCCTTTCAAGGCGGCGGGATAGCGCAACGCTAGAGCGAGATCGGCTTGCGCCCGGCAAAGGCGTGGGTCAGGGTGCCGCCGTCGACCAGATCCAGTTCGCCGCCCAGGGGTACGCCATGGGCGATCCGGGAGATGGTCAGGCCCTTGGGCGCCAGCAGTTGGGCGATATAGTAGGCGGTCGCCTCGCCTTCAACCGTGGGATTGGTGGCGATGATCATCTCCTGGAACCCCCCTTCGCTAACGCGCCGTTCGAGTTCGGGCACGCCGATGGCGTCCGGGCCCAGGCCGTCGATGGGCGACAGGTGCCCCTTGAGCACGAAGTAGCGTCCGCGATAGCCAGTCTGCTCCACGGCGAAGACATCCATGGGGCCTTCCACCACGCAGAGCAGGCTGTCGTCACGCCGAGTATCGGCACAGAAGCCGCAAATCTGGTCTTCGCTCAGGGTGCGGCAGCGCTGACAGTAACCGACCCCTTCCATGGCGGCGCTGAGGGCAGAGGCCAAGCGCTGGCCACCCTGGCGTTCGCGCTCGAGCAGTTGCAGGGCCATGCGCTGGGCGGACTTCTGGCCGACACCGGGCAGGACCCGGAGCGCATCGATCAATTGGCGAATCAGGGGACTGAAGCTCATGGACTACCGTACTGGAAGGCGGGAGAAACGGGTGTCCGACGGACACCCGCTATTGAAGCGTCTTAGAAAGGCATCTTGAAGCCGGGCGGCAGCTGCATCCCGGAGGTCATGCCGGACATCTTGTCCTGGCTGTTCTGCTCGATCTTGCGCACGGCGTCGTTCACCGCGGCGGCGATCAGGTCTTCGAGGATTTCCTTGTCTTCCTGCATCAGGCTGTCATCCAGGCTGACGCGCTTGACGTCGTGTCGGCCGGTCATGACGACGCTGACCAGGCCGGCGCCGGATTGTCCGGTCACTTCGGCGTTCGCCAGCTCTTCCTGCATCTTCTGCATCTTTTCCTGCATCTGCTGGGCCTGCTTCATCAGGCCGGCCATGCCACCTTTCATCATGTCTGCTACCTCGAACTATGAATGGAAAACCGGTCAGGCTTGGGTGTCGACCGGCTCGATGGTACCCGCGCGCACCGTGGCGGCGAACTGTTGCATCATCTGGCGGATGAGCGGGTCGTCCTGGATGGACTGCTCCGCCTGCCGCTGCCGCTCCGCTCGGCGCCGCGCGGCGGCCTGGGCGGGCGTCTCCTGCTCGGGGGTCTGGATGGTGACCTCGAGCGTGATGGGTCGTCCCTGCTGCTGATTCAGCGCATCGTTGAGCCGGCGCTGCTGGTTGGCGTTGAACAAGGCGCTCTGCGCCGGATCCAGGTGCAGGTGCCAACGATCGCCGTCCACCGCCACCAGGGTGCAGTTGGCCGCGATGCTGGCGGTCAACCCGCCCAGCTTGAGGTCGGGGAACAGCGCCTGCCAGTCGGCCGCGAGGCCCGTGGCCGGCTGCACCGCCGGCGTCGGCGCCGCAGCGATTTCGTCGTCAGCCGGATCGCCAAGGCTGTCGAGATAGTCGTCCAGCCCCACCTCGTAGTAATCCTCGGCTGGCGGCGGCTCTTCGTCACCGTCCAGATCGTCACCGGAGGTGTCCGCGGGCAATTCGGCGATCACCGTGGCTTCAGGGGTCGCCTCGACCTGGGGGGTCGGGAGCACCCTGGGGGCGACCGGCGCGCCAGCCGCTTCGACCGGAGTTTGAGCCGGAGCCGGAGCTGCAGCCGGAGCCGCCTTGACCGCCACGGGTGCAGGATCCTCCCAGGGGAGATCCACCGGCTCTTCTATAGGGGTGGTATTACTGGAGACAGGCGTCGCCGGCACCGGCGCAGGTGCTGCCTCGGGTGGCGACGGGCGTGTAGGCGCAGCCGCTGCCGGAACCGCCGCGGCCACCGGACGGGGGTTGGAGTCAGCCGTGGCCGGGCTGGCTCCCGTCGTCTTTAGTGCTGGTCGCTCGGCCACCACCGCACCGGCGGGCCGAAAGGCCAGCATGCGCAGCAGGACCATCTCGAAGCCGTGGCGCGGATCCGGTGCCAGCGGCAGATCGCGCCGCCCGACCAGACCCAGCTGATAGTAGTACTGGACATCTTCCGCCGGCAGCGTCTGCGCCAGGCTCAGCACCCGCTCGCGATCGCCCTGGCCATTGTCCACGGCATCGGGCAGCACCTGGGCGATGGCCACGCGGTGCAGCACATTGAGCAGCTCGGCCAGCACGCCGCCCCAGTCGGGGCCCTGCTCGGCCAGATGACGAACCGCGTCCAGCACCGCGCGACCGTCACCGTCCAGCAAGGCCTGGAGTACATCGTAGACCTGGCCATGATCGAGGGTACCGAGCATGGCGCGCACGTCGGCGGCCAGCACCTTGCCCTCGCCAAAGGCGATCGCCTGGTCGGTCAGGCTCATGGCATCGCGCATGGAGCCATCGGCCGCACGCCCCAGCAGCCAGAGGGCATCGTCCTCGAAGGGAATGCTTTCCGCCGCGAGCACCTGCTGCAGGTGGGAGACGACCTGCTCCGGCGGCATGTTCTTCAGCGAAAACTGCAGGCAGCGCGAGAGGATGGTGACCGGCAGCTTCTGCGGATCGGTGGTGGCGAGCAGGAACTTAACGTGGGGTGGGGGCTCTTCCAGCGTCTTGAGCAGGGCGTTGAAGCTGTGGGTGGAGAGCATGTGCACCTCGTCGATGAGGTACACCTTGTAGCGACCGCGGGACGGCGCGTACTGCACGTTCTCCAGGAGCTCGCGGGTGTCTTCCACCTTGGTGCGGCTGGCGGCGTCCACCTCGATGAGGTCGACGAAGCGGCCTTCATCGATCTCGCGGCACACCGAGCAGCTGCCACAGGGCGTGGAGCTGATACCGGTCTCGCAATTCAGGCACTTGGCCAGGATCCGCGCGATGGTGGTCTTGCCCACCCCGCGGGTACCGGTGAACAGATAAGCGTGGTGCAGCCGCTCGTTGTCCAGCGCATTGATCAGCGCCTTGAGCACATGGGTCTGGCCGACCATTTCGCGGAATGACCGCGGGCGCCATTTGCGCGCAAGAACCTGGTAACTCATCGAGACCTGATCAGGAGAAGACGTGGGGGGCGCCCATGCTAACGAAGAGGGGCCGCGAATGCATCCCGCGGCGTGGCCTTGGAGCGATGCCGTGCGGGCTGCGGCTACCTCCTACCTCCCTAGATGAAGGCGGCCAAGCGGCTTTTCAAGCGATCAGGAGGGAAAACGGCGGGTAGAAAGCCGTTTCAGGCACGCCGGCAGTGGTCTTCGCCATCGGCCAGGACCACGCTTGCGACATAGGCCGCCAGGGCATCCAGCTGGCCGCGCAGGCGGGTCACGGTGGCGTTCATCTTGAAGGGATTGATCGCCTCTTCGTTGGTCAAGTCGATCCTGATCAGCAGCAGGGGCTCGCTGGGGTGGTAGATCTGTGCGACCAGCGTCGTCTCGGTGCCACGTCGGCAGTCGACACGATAGGGATGGAGGCCATTGCTCAGGGCGCGTCCTGCGCTTTCGAGTCCATTCTTCACAAGAGATCCTTGGACATCTGTCCAGTGGTAAGAGTACGGCACGCATGATGGCACAGAGCTATGAACCAAAACAGTGCATTTCGTCACGAAAGCCCTGTGGCGTGGTTCGCGGAGCGCTGGGAGACAAGGCGGAAAAAGAGGGGGGAAACGCGGAGGAGGAAAAGCATAGGGCAGAAATGGAGGTGGCCCCGCCAGCCACACCCCGGCACACGACATCACCGCTGCGGCTGCTCCCTTCCGGGCCTGACCGGGTAATGTGCAAGCACACCGGTTGATCGTTGAAACGCTCTAGATAGCAGGTTCTGGGCAATTTGGGATTTTACCTCCATTCGATGCTCAACACACGATTCCTGAGGTGGCGGCTTTGTCACACATTGGTGTCACACAGGCCTGTCACACATGTACGTTATTCGCAGAGGTTCTACCTACTACCTCAACGTCCGCATCGGCAATCAGCACTTACGAATCAGCCTAGGGATACAGGAGCGACGAGCAGCAATCTTCAAAGCTACGGCGATAGCTCAGCAGGTCGATGAGCATCGGTCTAAGCACCCGCAAGCCACCTACAGTGAGCTACAGACACTGTGTAGGACTTTGGTGCTGACGGAGAGACTCGAACTCCTGCCCTCCTCTCTTCCTAATCATGTCAGGCCTCCACCACCAGACAGGGCAAACGGACCGCTGCTGAGCAGGCTTGCAAAGGAATACGTAGCTGAAGGGAAGCAAGGAGCTTGGAGGCAAGGACAGATAGCTGACGTTGAACGCACCATCCATGACTTCTTTGCCTTGATGGGTGATATGGAAGCGGAAGCCTTAGATCAGAAACGGGCTAGGACCCTAAAAGAAAGGTTATCCCGCTGCCCTCGGTACTACGGCCTGCGTCCTGAATTCAAAGGCAAGACGCTGCTGGAGATTCTGGAGTCTGGTCATCAGTACGAGACCATCACACCAGTCACCATCAACAACCGGCTACGAAAGCTGACCTCCTGGATGAACTGGTGCGTCTCCAATGGATACCTGCAAGCTAACCCCCTGAGTGGAATGAAGGTAATGGAGGCATCAGCTAAGGATGCACGCCTACCCTTTGATCGACGAGACATCACCAACCTCCTTACCCATAGCTCTCTTACTAAGGAAGCTAGGAAGAATCCCTGGAGGTATTGGCTACCCCTCTTAGCCCGGACCACAGGGGCACGCTTGGAGGAGCTAGCTCAGCTCTACCTTGAGGACATCGTAGAAGAGCAAGGCATCACCTGTATCAAGATCGATGACGCTAGGCCAGACCAGAAGCTCAAGAACCCAGCCAGCCGACGAGTCATCCCTTTGCATCCCGACCTGCTGGAAATGGGGTTACGTGACCACCTAGAAGACTTGAAGCAGGCAGGACAGGAAAGGCTGTGGCCTGAGCTGAAGGCTGTCCGTGGCAGGTATGGTTATGCGGTATCGAAGTGGTTTGGCGTCTACAGGCACAAGCAAGGGATTACCGATCCTCGAAAGACCTTCCATAGCTTCAGGCACTCGTTCATAGACGACATGAGAGAAGCTGGAATCGCCGATAGCCTACTCAAGGACATGGTAGGTCATGGGGATACAGCTGTGACCTTTGCGGTGTATGGGAAGCGACGCTTCATCGAGCAGATGCTTGCAGCAGTGAGCCAGATAAAACTGATCATAAACCCATTATAAACGTTACATTATAACAATTAGGCCCAAGGGCCATTCTGACGCTACCCAGTAAACACGCACCTTGTAGCACGTCTGTGGCCCGATTATCGTTCCCCTTCCCCTATTTGCTAAGCACTGGCAGCTCGATTTCTGCACGCGCTTCACATCCTAACGACCTCCTGAAGCTGCCTGTTATCAAGCTTTACAAAGTCATTACAGTTCCCTGACGACTCTGTATTCAAACGACTGTCTGAAGGCTTGGTCCCAGCAAAATCGTGAGGAGATTGCTATGAAACGTACTACCCCTCTCTGCGAGGTCAGCACGAACAAAGACCTGCTAGAGCAGCAGCTAGCTACGCGGAAAGCCAGCCTGGAACGTGCCAAGGTGGACTTGCATCAGCGCTTCTCCGCCTATGCCAAAGAAAAGGAGTGTGTCACCGCTCTTGAACATGCTCTGGCAAAGGCTCACAGGTTCCTCTAGGGATCATCAATCGACCGTTAAAGGATACCGCTCATCCGATACGTTAACTGGTATCAACAAATAGGCTGAACGACTATTTGATACGCTGGTAAAATGATCCCACCTTTATTGATACCGAGGGATCGAGATGAGCCGTACGTTCCTATATGCCCGCGTCTCCACTGCCGACCAAACCACAGACAACCAATTGCTCGAAGTACAGCAGGCAGGTTTCGCGGTCGATGCTCGCAGGGTAGTCACTGAGACGGTGTCCGGCTCTACCCAAGCCAGTGAGCGTAAAGGCTTCCAGAAGCTTCTAGAGCGCATGGAGCACGGAGATACGCTGATCGTCACCAAGCTCGACCGTCTAGGCCGTAACGCTATGGACGTACGTAGCACTATTGAAAAGCTGTCAGATGAGGGTATCCGGGTTCATTGTCTGGCCTTGGGCGGAGTAGACCTGACCAGTGCAGCAGGCAAGATGACGATGCAGGTGCTATGTGCGGTGGCTGAGTTCGAACGCGATCTGTTGATCGAGCGCACGCATGCCGGCCTGGAGCGAGCGAAGGCAGAAGGCAAGAAGCTAGGCAGACCTGAAGCTGTAGGCACTACTGAGAAGGTACAGGCAGCTAAGACACGCGGATTGACTCAGAGCCAAGCTGCCAAAGATCTCGGCGTAGGTATCGCAACGGTTAAGCGTCATTGGAACAAAGGCTGACTACTTACATCCCACGCAACGAGCTATAAGGCCCCTTTTTGGGGCTTTGTCATTTCTGGCTACTACGCTACATCCTACCTCCCAGCGTTGCACCAAGAGGTTTGCAGGTAGCCTATAGGTCAATATTTTAACCGTTTAGGTGAAATCGATACTCCTCCGTCAGATTCTACTTAACAGAGGAGCTATATATCTGAACCTAAATAAACTTCTTCTTAAGTAGAGCCCTCATAGCCTCTTTAGCACGTCCGACAAACTCATCTTCCGACTCAGTGTTAAACGGCTCACCTACGGCGGAGCTGAGCTCAGACCTAAATTTCTCGCCTTTAACGAAGCCGCTTACCTCCATAGCAAACTCTGCTGCCTTCTCGCCATTAGCAAGGCTGCTAACAACAACCGCCTCTACTTGCTTAGCAACAACCACCGCAGCGGTTTCTGCTACTTCCGGATAGCGGGCAATAACTTTTACAAGGCTGGTCATACTTTGAAATCCGGATCGCGAGAGTCTTTGTACTGCTTGCGAAAAACAGGCTCAAACGCTTTGATTATCGCTTCTATGATAGAGCTTTTAGTCTTTTCATCAAGCTTTTCCCAGAAGGACCAAAGCATAGAAAAGATAGATACAATTTTTTCCAACATAACGCACCTCCTTTATGCAGTACACTTGTATCGGCAGCGCATTGAAATTCTTTAGCGCAGAACGTGGCATGGTGCACTAGACTGTTCAGAGGCTACGATAGCTTAAAGGAAAAATCGATGAACACAGCGATAACGTTAATCATCCTGCTAATATTTTTTCTCATTCCTGCTCCTTTTGTATGGTGGGTCAGAAAGAAAGAAATTAAAATTAAAGAAGCCCGGCTGACAGCATATGTATCCGACCTTAAATTAATAGAAAAGTATGAAACGAAGACAACAGCGGAGCTATTGATAGAACGGCATAATCTAAGAGAGTCAACCCTACGCAAGCCAAATGAACAGGTTACCTTTAGTGCAAAGAACACTGAAATTGAAATATTGATTCAAGCGATTGACGAAGTATTATGGTCCAGAGGTCTCCACGTAGGGAAACACTATTACAAATGATACCGTTCGTCGGATGGTATGTAGCCTGTAAATGGTTAATATCGCTACAACCCTTGTTATTACTGCATTCCTGTATATTTTCTATATTTAATGTATGTAAAATAAGTTGTTCAGTATATTGACAAAAATGGGGGGTGTTATGCTATTATTTAATTATAAGAGATGCAAATTTAGAGCGCAGCCAGCTTAATAGCTAATCTCTTACACGCCTTTGAGATAAATCCCATAGCTGGATTTAAGCGCCTCTTGATATAATTAACTTATTACATTGATGAGTACCCCAGCCCACGCGTTGGGTTTTCGTGTCTCCGCAACTCAGGCTTGGATGTTGCCGTTGTAAACATCTCGTGGTGAGGCTTCTGCTCTCCCCCGCTCGCTTACCTCTACGATGTTCTCTGACTTGTCCTCACCTCTAACCGGGTTCTTCAGCAAGCTCATCCAGCGGAATGAAGTAAAGAATCGTGTGAGCAGCTAACTACGTTGCCAAACATCAACGGGAGTTAGCACCTTTTATACTCCAAGCACTCTCCTCCTGTGCACCTCGGCAGTTAGTGAACTTTCCCTACTGCCTTTTTTTTATTCTTCACACCCTTGCTGGTTTACATCAACAGCGAGGGTTTTTATTGCTCTAATTTTGTTATTCATTCGAAAAGGTAAAACAAAAATGCAAATCATAAAACCTTGTGAGTGGTGTTCTTCCCCTATGACCACCACTCGAAGCAGTAAAAGATTGTGTTCCACCAAATGTCATTCAGCCTTTCACAGGTGGAGGTGCAAACACTTCCCAGGACAAGGCCCTGAACACGGATTCAAGATGTTAAAACAAAAGAAAGAGGTAAACACCAATGAGTAAAGACAGCACATAAGCTTAAAATCTAGCAATCTTCAATATCTCAATCACTTAGCACAGGAGAACAGGCTAAGCGCCAGCGACATGCTCAACCTGATCTTAAACAGGCTACGGGATGCGGAGCTATATGAGCTACTGAGCAGAATTGGTTAGTCCCTTTGAGGTATCTACCTTGGTCCCTTTTAGGACTAATGTAGGTCCCTTTGAGGTACCGTATATAGATAGAGAGATAAATAGAAATATAGATAGATTTTAAAAGAAGGAGAAATAAATGATCAAAATTAATAACTACTAAGTCCTGCTTTGACTCGACTCCGTCTCGACACGCAGAACTTTAAATACAAGAGCATAAAAGCAAAGAACGTTCTTTGTAATCCTATATTCTTATCCGTGCTAATTCTTACTTTGGTGCTGGCTTTGAGTGTTAGGGCTTTTCGTCCTTTATCATTGTTTGTGTGTTGATGATCGTAAGATCAATAAGATTGAATGATGTTAGTCCCAAAAAGGACCTACATTAACTTAAGAGGTGTTGTATGAAGATCGGGCTTAACGACCGTAGCGCTCAAGAGCTGATCGCACTGATTGAGCATAACGGAAACTGTTCACCTAAACACGTGGTACAGCTTCTAATTACGAAAGCTTATAAAGAAATGAAATCAACCCAATTCCCAAATGTTGAGGATAACCAAAATGCAGAACCAATCAAACGCTGAACAATTCCTAAAACTACCTTATGATCTACTTGCTGCGAATAGTTTTGTCTCAAGCGCTACCGGTGAGATTGTAGAAATCACGATGCAACAGAAAGTCATCTATTGCTGGATGAAGCAACGGTGTGAATTCTTCACTCGCGAAAAGAAAGAATATTACGACACCCTTGACTCCGTGGCTAATGAACTATCAATCGATCGTAAGACCGTGATGCGAGCTATAACCTTTTTCACTAAGCACGGCGTCCTATTTGCCGAGAAAAGGAAAGCTACAGCAACACGGCAGAAATGGTTCTTCAAGCGCTTTAATAATCTGATGTTAGTGCAGCCTGATAACATCGCTCAGAAGCCCTCTGTAAGCGTGCAGGTTGAACGACCAAAACAAGTTGATAGCCAGGTAGCTCCTACACCTAAAAAGCCTATAAAGGCCGTAGAGAACGTCGTAGAAGAAGAGGATGACTTTGATACTTTGATGGAGTGTGCCGCTGATAACTATAGTAGCTATCAAGAGCCAGTAGAACAGATTCAATACCGAACTGAGCCTGATCGTGATCCTTGGGATTTTGAAGATGATATAGAAGAGCCAGCAAAACAAACTAAAATTATCTTTGAAACTATCGCTCAGTTTATTTCTACTAATTTCAAGCAACTGGAAACGACGGAAGCAATGTACGTATTGGAAGCCAACGGGGTTAAGGATGCTGATAATGTTTTGAAAGGTAACGGAGGCTGTAAGATTTTGGGTGAATGGTTCATCTATGACAGCAAACAAGGTTATTTCACTTCTGATGAATGTCCTTTTTAATCTCTAACTTTCCCTCTGCGTTTCACCCTAACTAAAACCCTAATTCGGTCTAAAAGACTAAATGGTCTGAGGGCACCTTACGGCCTCAATAAACTAAACTTAAATATCTGGAGTATCACCATGTCTTACCAAACCCTTAACTCATTTCGTAGCCAGTTTACCTTCCCTATAAAAACTGAATCCTTTAAATATGACAGCAAAGAGTGTCGCCAGCTAATGGATACTGCTATTGCAGTCTATAGCAACCCAGCCTTTGCTCATAGCAAAGTAAAGCTACACGCCACTACTCTCAACACCTTCTCACAGGGCGTTCTACACCTTGCCTCTGAAGGCTATACCCTGCTTGATACTGAACGCTCCACTAGCTCTGGGAATGGTAGCTACGGTATCAACTTCTTGAAGCCTGCAAGTCTTCAAGGAGACGACAAGAGGTTTATTGAACAGATGATTCAAGATGCTTATGTCGCAGCGGTAGAAGTAAATGCCAAGGCACTACAACAAAAGCTAAAGGCTGATCTATTGGCAGACGAAGCGGCTAAAGAAGCAGAAAAAGTTCACGCGCAACGGGCTAAGAAAGACGCAGAAGCTCAGAAGAAAGCTGTTGAGCAATATGAGCAGATGCTTAAAAACCTAGAGGAACAAGAACAATGAGTATCAAAGAGAAGATTCTGAAAATGAAAACTAAAGAGCACGTGGTGCTAAAGACCAAACCTACCCAAGGGCTGGAGCTTAAGTCTAATCCAGAGACTCTTGCCAAGACTAAGAAGCTGATGGAGCAAGCTGGCATCACAAAAGTTAAAGCAATGTCACCGATGGTTGATGCGTTCCTTGTATCGGCTGACGGTCGTGTCGCCACTACTACCATCAGTTTAGACGTTGCTCCCATTCTCAAAACTGTTGGTGTGACTCTCGTACGGGCAGAAGGCACAACTATGCTGACGTATAAGCTTGCCCAACAGTACGGTAGCAAAGATGTCACCCTGGATCAGATGCTGAAAGACAAAAACTTCAAAGCAGCTTACCAAGCCGTCGAGTAATGACAAAAAGCCATGGACGGCACACTCACTATATTCGACTAGCTCCGCCTAGAACTGCACCACCAATTACGCAAGAAGCAAATGCAGCTATAGATGTAGCGAAGAAACTAAATCCTTGATCAACTGCTATCATTAGCACTACATATGGCGTGACCAAAACATTCAAACAAGAATAAAAGCCTAAAATTCTCAGGCCATCTTCACCTTCGAAATAGCTATGATTAGTCATATAAGTCACGGCCGTGGTTACAACAAACAACGGCGCCCCCATAGCTATAACCATCAAGAGCACTTTCCAGCTATCTAGCTCTGTGAATACTTCCATATGGAAAACCATTGAATAGGCTGTCCCAGGTGCTAGCAATGTTAAAACAAACATCAGATAGAAAGCAGTGTCAGTAATTTTCGTATTTTTCAGATCTTCAAAAATGCTCACTTAAACCTCAATTCAGAGTAAATTTTATGTCAGAAACAAAAATAGCAAGCTTTTATAGCGAGCTAAACATCAAAGTCAACAAAGCTCAGCTACGCCAAGCAGAACAGGCAATACAACGGCTCGAAGCCATGATGCTGAAGCTAAAGGAGCAGTTTGGCAAAAGCCTCGTTGTGATGCCAAAGGTTCAATTTAACAGCCTTCAATTTCAAAAGCAGATCCAGAAAAGCTTAAACCAGGTTAGCCGGCTCACCGAGTTCAAGCTTGATCGGTTTAGGATCGATAATGCTCAGCTCAACCGTAGCCTTCAATCTGCCGTTCAACGTGCCCAATTCAGCGCTAACAGCATCAAGATTAAAGCCATAGTAGAACGTAGCCCTCTATCCCAATCAATGCGTGCCACTGCTCGCCAGGGTGAGGCCATCGCTGAGGGTAACAGTGGTGCTGGTGGTGTTGCTGGGATGGTTGCAGCCAGTCGAGCAGGTTTGGCGGGACTAGCCGGGTATGCGGGTTACTCCTCGATCCAGGCCCTAAACGGTCAGATCAACAGCGTACAGGATCGCGTCATCCGCACCGATACGGCCCGTATGCTTCTGGGACAGTCTGTGGGGGGCTCAGACGAGCGTAAATCAAACGCTATGGACTACTACCGCCGTACCACGAACAAGTACGGTACGGACGCTGAAGGCGGTATCAGGGACTTCAACAGCCTCCTCGTTAACCAACGTATGGCAGGCACCTCTACTCGCGACGCTCTACGGAATTGGGAGTTGATCCAGCAGCGGGCTACCTTCGCTCACCTCGGGGCAGATCAACAGCAACGATTCATCCGCCAGCTATTGCAAATCCAGGGCAAGAACCAGGTGACCCAGGAGGACCTGTCCACCATTGCTGACAGTGATAGCGGCTTTAAGTCCACCCTGATCGAGTCCTACGCCAAGGGCAAGGGATGGGGCGGCACCATGCAGGACTGGAGCATTAAGTACGCCAAGGATCAGCAGAAAGGTTTTGTGAAGTGGGCAGACGTTGTAAACGCCCTCACCCTCTCGGCCCAGCGCAATGCTAAGGCTATCGAGGAGTCATCCGATTCCCTCCGTGCTGACGCTCAACGCACCGCCAACAGCAAGTTTTGGGCTGATATGGAAAGGAACAGCGAGGAGCTGACCAAGACTCTTGAGGATCGGAACAAGGCTGAGCAGGAGCTGTACGCAGCCGCTGTGCCCCTACAGGAGCTGTTCACCCGACTGGTTGAGATTCCTGTGGTGGAGAAGATGACTAGCTTCACCGAGAGCCTGACGGGCTTTGCCAAATGGTACGACAACTACCGCAAGCTTCCAGATGCCAAGCAGACGGATGCAGCTATTGAGGCCGGTAAGGACACTGCAACGTGGATCGGCAAGCGCCTCGCCACTAACAGCGGTCCAGGCTGGGCAATTGATAACAACATCCTTGGTGCTGGTGATGCTTGGGACTCCCTAAAGCGTTTCGTCTTAGGTCCACAGCAAGGCGAGGCCGGTAACAGATGGGTGCCAGACTTCAAGCTCTACCAACCCTCTGCTCTGAAGTATCAGGAACCTATCAACCCGTTCAAGATGCCTGATGCTCTCCCTCCTGCAATGGCCCCTCAGTTCGGTCAGGACCCAAGGGTTAGTACGCCGGACAGTGATCGGATCATGCAGCAGATGACCCAGAGCTATAGTAACAACGACAATCGGCAGATTAACAACAGCGTTAACATCGCTTCCGGTGCTGTAGTAATCAATGGGACAAACCTAAACCCTGATCAGCTTCTTGAACAGATGCAGAGTGGTATTCAGGACATTGCTCGCCGCACTCAATCTAACGTTCTTGAAGACACGCGCTATCAATATCCATCTGTAGGACGTTAACTAAAAACAACTATACAGCGCCCCTTGATTGGGGCGTTCTAATTTCTGAGATATAAAAATAATGAATTATCTAATCATCCATAAATCATCAAATCTTATCACTGGCGCTATAACCACCAGCTTCAAACCCAAGAACAGCACCACTCACAAGCTCATCAAAGTCTCTGATGCTGTCCTCGAAAAATACTATGCACTGAAAGATAAGCTTCTTTCCTCACAAGCTGTTGATGCTGGTGAGCTGGCGAAGGTATCGCCGAGTTTCCATGAGGCTCTTGGTGGTGTCGGAGAGTATCAGGAAGTGAACTATATCCCTCGCTCTCGCACCGCTATTGCTAAGGCTAAAGCAAGACTATCCGTATAACGTCGTAGAGCGGTTTGTAAGGGCTATTTTAGCCTACCCCTATGGCCCCTACAGGGCATCCCTTTTTGCACCTCTACAAACCGCATAAACACTGGTTTAAATCATTCTATTTTGGCAATCCCGAGGCATCACATGCGTGTATTCGTAAATTATGTCGTTCATGGCAAACGAAGTTCGATCCAACTTCCTGAAAAGCTGGTAGCGATCTTTAACCAGCAATATCCCAACAAGAGCATTGGTAGCTTCATCACCACCCTACTCAAGAATGAAAAAGCTGCCCGTATAGGCTCAAGCTTTGTGATGTCCCGCCTGGTAGAGGTGTTGCTATGAAGCTTAGCTTCCAGCACATCTGTGCCTTTACTAACATCGCCCTGATCGGTGCTATCTGCTGGTCAATTAGTCAGAGCACTACGTGGCAACGAGAGTTTAAAGAGAGCATCAATCAGCTAACCCTTGAGACGCAGCGTAACCTAACCGCTATGCAGAGCAGGTTGGAAAACAAGATTAACAACCTGAATGAAAGCTTAGACCAGTACCAGATCAACACTGGTAGGACCTTGCGGAATCTTGAGCAACGTGTTGAAAGTCTTGAACGCAAGCCAACTGTCATCTTTAACGGTCAACAGGGCTTCCGCACTCAGCAACAATCACAACAGAACACCAATCAATAAGGGGATGCGAGGATGTTAAATGAATTGAAATCCAATCTAGGTAACGTAATGCGGGCTTATCAAGCAGAAGGCAAGCAGATTCCAGATGACCTATGGTATCAAGGATGCTTGATTTTTAAGATGGAAGAGGCTGTTAAGGAGGGAGATGAAGAGATGCTTCTATTCTTGATGAATGAGCTTGTGGGTGGTGACGATACAGCGTTCACTGCTTGAGGTAAGGGAGGTGACGAGCCTCCCAATCAAGGCGACCATATCAACGCCTTGCAAAGGTAACCAAGGCATATATGAAGCCAAACAAAACCCATCCCTGCCAAGGAAGCCCCGACAAATAGATAGATAGGGGCCAGCGCATCCAAACCGTAAGCAAGCATTTCCTTGTGCAGAAAAGTAAAATGGAACGTCAGAACGACCCCGAAGAGCAGCGCCGCTCTAAACAGATAGTTCCCTGCCTGCTCATAACTTTTTTTGTAGTCCTCGTTGATATCCGCTTTGGCCGCAGTGTAAGCAAGAGCACTGAAGGCGCCGGCTGCCGTTAAAGCACCAGATAGAACAGCCAAACTGATATCAGATGGCGAACCAAACAAGCCCTTCATAACGAATATTGTTATTGGAAGGAAAAGTATTTGAGGTGCCAGCCAAAGTACTTTTCTGAAAGCACCCTTAACAAACTCGAGTCCACTTTCAAACATTATCAATGGTTAATCAGATACAATACGAAGATTAGCCCAGCAATTACCATGAACGCTCGTAGCTTTAGCTTCTTTTGCTCAGCGACCTCCTTCGCCTCATGCTGATATGCTTCAACATCAGTCATACCTTGAGCTTTATAGCTAAAGAAGCGATTCATATCGCCTTGGATACGATTATTGTGCGACTTATTACTCATAGCTACACAAAACCAAACGATCAGCCACAGTCCACCTGTGATCACAGAGAGGATCAAATGGAGAACGTGGCTTGTGGATTTCTTTTGGCTTTGGAGAAGAAAAAGCTTGTCGCTCATGGTGTCCCTACCCTGTATGAGGTTTCTCAATACAAGAAGGGTAGCCGATTCGTATGACTATGACTCATCCGCCTAGCGGCGACGAACGGCTGTATAAGATGACTTTTGCTTGAGGGAGGTAAAGCAGATAGGATCAGCGCCAAGCGCCCTTCTATGTCACACATGAAGGAGCTAAACGGCTGTCACACAAAGGAATCTAGAGCAGAGAATGTCTAAGTAAAACAATTACTTAGCAGAAATGGAGGTGGCCCCGCCAGCCACACCCCGGCACACGACATCACCGCTGCGGCTGCTCCCTTCCGGGCCTGACCGGGTTCACGGTTGATCGTTGCGGGGGGACCGACAGAGCCACCATAACGCCTCACCCTGAGGTGAGGTGCGTCATTCTACGCGGTTGGGGCGAAGTTGCAAGCCATACAAGGACTTAGGTTCGCTAGGGTGCTGCCTGCAGGTCCCAGAGCGCGGCGAAACTGCCCTCCCCCTCGCGCAGCCGCTGCGGCGGGCCGTCCTCGACGATGACGCCCTGCTCCAGCACCAGGATGCGGTCGAAGCCGGTCAGGGTGGATAGGCGATGGGCCACCGCCACCACGGTGCGGCCCTCCATCAATTCCAACAGTGCCCGCTGGATGACCGTCTCGGAATGGCTGTCTAGCGCCGAGGTGGCTTCGTCGAGGATGAGGATGGGCGCATCCTTGAGAAAGGCCCGGGCGATACCCAGACGCTGGCGCTGACCACCGGAAAGCAGCACGCCGCGCTCGCCAACCGGGGTGTCGTAGCCCAGAGGCAACTCGCGGATGAAGTCGTCGCAATAGGCGTGGCGGGCCGCCGCCTCTACCTCGACGTCGCTGGCTTCCGGACGGCCATAGCGGATGTTCTCGCGAATGCTGCGATTGAACAGCGCGGTCTCCTGGGGCACCACGGCGATGCGCTGGCGCAGGCTGTCCTGACTGACCGTGCGGATGTCCTCGCCATCGATGCAGATCCGTCCCTGCTGGACATCGTCGAGGCGCTGCAACAGCCCGATCAGGGTCGACTTGCCGGCACCCGACGGCCCCACCAGCCCGATCTTCTGGCCGGCCGGCACTTCCAGATCGAAACCCTGGAACACCTGCCGCCCATCGGGATAGCGATAGTTCACGCCCGTAAAGCTCAGGGCGCCGCGCGCCTGGGTCAGGGGCCGCTCGACATCACTCTGGCCGTGGGGCTGGATAAGGATGCGCAGCGTTTCGCCGATGGCGCCCAGTTGCTGAGTGGTGTCCACCAGCGCCAGGGCCAGGTCACGGGAGCCGTGCAGGATGCGAAAGGTCAGGGCACTGACCATGACCACGTCGCCGGCGGTGATGCTGCCGCGGCTCCACAGTGCGATGGCCCAGGCCAGCATACCGCCGGCCATCAGCGACAGGCAGGTGTCATGGAGTACCCGGGCCTGTTCCAGATGCATCCAGCTGCTGCGCTGGGCACGCGCCTCGACGCCGATGGCCTGGGCCAGTCGCTGCACCTCGCGCTCCCGGGCGGAAAAGGCCTTGATGGTCCAGACGTTCTGCACCAGGTCCACCAGCTCGCCGCCGACATGGGCCGACTGGGCGGCGAAGCGCTGGTGCCGCGCCCGCCCGCGAATGCCGAAGGCGGTGATCACTAAGGCCACGATCAGCACGAAGGCCACCAGCGCTCCGGCCATGCGCAGGTCCACGGTGCAGAGCACCACCACCGCGCCGATGAAGTCGACGCAGGGCGGCATGATCTTCCAGGCCAGGCCGCCGTAGATGGCCCCCGCGGCCGCTCCGGTGGCGGAGATGCGATTGCCCAGGGCCCCGGCGAAATGCTGGGAGAAGTAGTGCATCGGATGGCCCGTGAGATAGCGGAACAGATCGACGCGCAGATCGGCGCAGCTGGCCACCACCGTACGGCAACCCAGCCAGCCACCGCTGCGCCAGAACAGGTTCTCCAGCACGATCAGCGAGATGAACAGCCAGAAGGGTCCCCACACCGCCGCCCGGCGAGCCGGATCGGCCATGGCATCGACCAGCAGCTTCATGCCGTATTGCACCGCCACCGCGCAGGTCGCCGCGCCGACCACCAGCAACAGCAGGCCGCCGAAGTGCCAGGGTCGCAGGCGGACATAGCGCCAGAGAAAGCCGCCGACCCGCTCCGGCAGGGGCCATTCGGCGCGCCGCTGCTCGCGGCGCCTGGCTGCGCTCATCGCCCCTCTCCGCCTGCCAGTATCTGGCGTTGGCGCTGCAGGACCTCGGCCAGGGGCTCGTGCAGCGCCCGGCGCCCTGCCCCGTCGGCCATGCCGAACAGCCCGGTGGGACAGAGGCGATCATCGTCCCAGCCGGGATAGTCGAGCACCGGATACAGGCAGATGCCCTGCACCGGCACGCCCTGGCGCAGCGCCCGCCCGACCTGATCGGCGACGTGTTCCAGCCAGGCGGCCCGCGCCGGACCTTCGGCCCCCGTCTCGGCGATCAGCAATGGCCGGCCATAGCGCTGGTGGACTTCGGCCAGCATCCCCTGCAGGGGTCGATAGGCCGGATCGTCCGCCGCCAGGGTACCGCCGTCCAGATACCACTGGTTGTCGGAGTAGTAGTTCAGACCCAGGATGTCCAGGTAATCGGGGCGACCGCCCAGGCCGGGCCACTGACGCCCGCAGAGCAGGTCCCAGGCCTCGAACTGGGCCTGGCGATAGGCCTCCGCGGCCTGGCGCTGCTCGGGGCGGCGCGCGGCGACATGGATGAGCGGATCGATGGCAAGGAACCGCGCCTCGGGCAACTCGTCACGAATCGCCTCGATGGCGGCGATGCTGGCGCGCACCAGTTGATGCTTGAGCTCCTGACCGCGGCCTTGGGCGGTGGGATTGAACAGACCCTGGTCGCCGCCGGCCCAGGCCCAGTAGGAGATCTCGTTGATCGGCGCCAGGCAGGGATGGGTCTCGCCCTCCTCGCGCAGCAGCCGGGCGAAGGCGGCGGCATAGCGGGCGAAGGCATCGACGAAGGCCGGTCGCCAGATATCCAGGTGATCGGGCCAGCCATAGTGACAGAGGTCCCAGATGACCTGGACGTTAGCCGCCCGCGCGGCACGCACCTGCGGCAGGACACTCGACCAGTCATAGCGCTCGGCTTGGGCCTCTACGCGGTGCCAGCGAACGCCGTCGCGCACGGTGCGCAGGCCCTGGGCGGCCACCGCGCGATAGTCTTCCGCGGCCCAGCGATCATGGCCAGTGCTGGCGAGCAGATCCAGGCGTCGGCCATCGGCGCGTCTATGGCTGGAGCATTCGAAGCCGGCCATGAAGAAACTCTGGAAGGGCGAGCGCTCGGCCATCACGTCTTTCATGGTGCCTGCCGTGCCAGGCTTTCGTGATGTTCGGCGCTCTCCCCCGCCGCCGGCCCCAGTTCCGCTTCCTCGATGCGCTTGTAGGCGGCCAGCGCCTGACCCACGACCTGGTCCATGTTGTAGTAGCGATAGGTCCCCAGGCGGCCGATGAAGACGACATTGGGTGTCGCCTCGGCCAGGTGTTGGTAGCGCCGGAAGAGCTCGGCGTTTTCCGGGCGTGGAATCGGATAATAGGGCTCGCCTTCCGCACTGGGATATTCGTAGGTCAGGCTGGTGCGCTCGTGCGTCTGGCCGGTGAGGTGCTTGTACTCGGTGATGCGGGTGTAGGGCACCGCTTCGCTGGGATAGTTGACCACCGCCACCGGCTGGAAGCGCGGCGTATCGCGCGTCTCGTGCTTGAAGGTCAGGGAACGATACGGCAGGCGACCGAAGCGATAATCGAAGAATTCGTCGATCGGTCCGCTGTAGACCAGATGCTCATGAGGGATCAGTTCACGGATCTCATGGTAGTCGGTGTTCACCATCACCTTGATGTTGGGATGATCCAGCATCCGTTCGAACATGCGGGTGAAGCCGTGCAGGGGCATCTGCTGGAAGGTGTCGCCGAAGTAGCGATCGTCGGTGGTGGTTCGGGTCGGTACCCGCGCCGTCACCGAGCGGTCCAGTTGCGACGGATCCAGGCCCCACTGCTTGCGGGTATAGCCGCGAAAGAAGGTCTCGTAGAGTTCGCGCCCGACCTGGTTGATCACCACGTCCTCGGAGGTGCGGATGTCCTCGACCGGCTCGGCGCGGGCGGCGAGAAAGGCTTCGGCGCCCTGCTCGTCCAATTCCAGACCGTAGAGGCGATTGAGGGTGGTCAGGTTGATCGGGATGGGCACCTGTTGACCCGCGACGTCGGCCAGGACCCGGTGCTCATAGGGCCGCCACTCGGTGAAGCGCGACAGGTAGTCGACGATGCGCTGGGAATTGGTGTGGAAGATGTGCGGACCATAGCGGTGCACCAGCACCCCGGCATCGTCATAGTGATCAAAGGCATTGCCGCCGATGTGCGGGCGCCGATCCACCACCAGCACGCGCTTGCCCAGCCCCGCGGCCAGCCGTTCCGCCAGCACGCTGCCGGCGAAACCGGCCCCCACGATCAGATAGTCGAAACGCTCGAGCGCCGTTACCGCCATTGGATCTTCTCCCGCATCAGGTCACAGGTGCTGTCCCAGGACATCCCGGTCAGCAGGGCATCGGCGCGCGCCAGAAAGGCTTCGCGCTGATCTTGACTGGCCAGGGCCGCCTCGCAGGCAGTGACAAAGGCCTCGGCGCCTTCGGCGATCCAGACCACGCCGCTGTCGCCGTAGGTGCGCACCACATCGGTGATGGGCGTCGACACCACCGGACAGCCGCCGGCCAGGTATTCGGGCGTCTTGGTGGGGCTTATGAAGCGCGTCGCCTCGTTGAGGGCAAAGGGCATCAGGGCCACGTCCCAGCCCGCCAGATAGGCCGGCAACTCGTCATAGGTCTTGCCGCCCAGATAATGCAGATTGGGCAGCTGCGGCAGGCTGGCTGGATCGATCTTGACCACCGGGCCCAGGATCACCCACTGCCACTGGGGACGCAGCCGCGCCACCGCGGCCAGCAGGTCGAGATCCAGGCGCTCGTCGATCACGCCATAGAAGCCCAGCCGCGGCCGCGCCAGACCGGCCTGGTCTGCAGGCTCCGGCAGGGCCGCGCGAGCCTGACCGAAGTGCGCCACGTCCACGCTGCTGGGAAAGGGAAAGACCTGCGGATGGCGGTCACGCTTGGCTTCGTAGAGGCTGTAGCCCCCGGTAAACACCAGGTCGGCGCGCTGCAGCAATTCCCGCTCCCGCTGCAGCAGGGCCGGGGGCGCGCCGCGAAAGGCCGAGAGTTCGTCCATGCAGTCGTAGACCAGGGTCTGCGCCGGGATCTCGCCGGCATAGTCCAGCGCCATGGGCGTGAAATACCAGGCCACCGCCACCGGTTGCCGCAACTCCTGCAGATAGGTTTGCAGCAGTTCCTGCTGGGCGCAGGCTCGGGCTTCCGCGGAGAGGCCGCGAGGCAGATGAGGCACCAGTACCCGCACGCCGTTCTCCTCCACCCGCACCTCGAGGTGCGACCGGCCATCCGTGGTATCCAGGGGCTCTTCGCAATAGAGCACGTTGTAGTGCTCGGCGAAGCGCACCATCTCGTGCTGCGGACGCTGGTAGACGAAGCTCCAGCGCAGATGGGCCAGGCATAGCAGCAGGGGCCTGGCGGGATCCAGGGGGCGCTCCGCAACGCGTGCGGGCTGTTTGGTCTTGCCGATCGTTTCGGTATGGGGGCCGGCCCAACTCATGGTGTGCTCCTGTGAGATCGGACGCCTGGCCGAAGGCGGCAAAACAGCCGCGCCTCGGCCGGCGCCTTGGCAACTTGCAAAACGTCCAGAGACCGTCCCGAAGGTATCGGCAGTCTGACTGCGCGATATCGAGCAACGTTATCGACTTATCTAATCGGCAAGGGTTCATAACTTTGTCGATGAACTTCCGCTTCGCTAGAACCAATATCTTCATTCAACTTCAGAACAACGTCTGCTCGACGAATTGGCACAACTAACGCTTCGCTCGAGAATAATTAAAGCGAAGCGTTAGTTGCACTCGAGTCTGTACGAAACAGTTATTTCGAATTAATGGCTACAGGTTTGGTGAGGACGGTTGCATGTTGATGATCACGGGCGGCGCAGGCTACATAGGTTCTCATACGACGCTGGAGCTGCTCCGTGCGGGCCACGAGGTGGTGATTCTGGACAACCTGGTCAACAGCCGGGTGGAAGCCGTGCAGCGCCTTACCACGCTCGCCGGGCGGGCGCCTGTCTTCGTGCGCGGGGACGTCCGGGATCGCGCCCTCCTGGATCGGCTGTTTCAGGAGCTGCCGATCACCGGGGTCCTGCATTTCGCCGGACTCAAGGCGGTCGGCGAGAGCGTGCAGCACCCCCTGCGCTATTTCGACAACAACGTCGGCGGCACCCTGGTGCTCTGCCAGGCCATGGCCGCCGCCGGGGTGCACCAGCTGGTCTTCAGCTCTTCCGCCACCGTCTACGGTCACTGCATTCCCCCCATCAGCGAAAGCTGCCCGACCGCCGAGCCGACCAACCCCTATGGCCAGTCGAAACTCATGGCCGAGCAGGTGCTGCGCGGGCTGGCCGGGGCCGATCCGCGCTGGTCCATCGCCGTGCTGCGCTACTTCAATCCCATCGGCGCCCATCCCTCCGGCCTGATCGGCGAAGACCCCCAGGGCACGCCCAACAACCTGGTGCCCTATCTGCTGCAGGTGGCCAATGGTCGCCGGCCCTGGCTGGACGTCTACGGCGACAACTACCCGACGCCCGATGGCACCGGCGTCCGCGACTACATCCATGTCCAGGACCTGGCCCGCGGTCATCTGGCGGCGTTGAACGCTCTGGCCGAGCGCCCCGGGGTTTCGACCTGGAACCTGGGCACCGGACGCGGACATTCGGTCAAGGAGGTGGTGGCGACCCTGGAACAGCAATTGGGCCGCGACATCCCCTGTCACTTCGCCCCGCGACGCGCAGGCGACGTGGCCCAGTGCTGGGCCGATCCGGAAAAGGCCTGGCAGGAGCTCGGCTGGCGCGCCGAACGCAGCCTTGCCACCATGCTGGAAGATGCCTGGGGCTGGCAGTCGCTCAATCCCCATGGCTATCGCCAGACGACCAAGGCGGCTATCGCCGTGGAAGAAGTTCTCGAAAAAGAACAACGTGCGAGCGAACCCGCCACGCGCTCCGCTTGAACCTAGAAATTATTCTGGCCGACAAATAAGGCTTCGCTTAAACCAAGCGAAGCCTTATTTTTTCAGTTATTGCCTTGGCACTGCCTTAAAGCAGTTTTTAAACGAAGCGAAAAATATGGGCACGTCTTTATTACCGCTTCGTTATAACCAACAACGCCTGCAGTTATTGGCAGAAACAGTGAAGATCAGACCCTTGCGGGCCTGATCCCTGTCGCTAGCGAACGCCTTGCGCCTCGAGGATCTGCAGGAAGGCATCCTCGTCCAGCACCGTGACCCCTAGCTCGTTCGCCTTGGTCAGTTTGGACCCCGCCCCCGGCCCGGCCACCACCACGGCGGTCTTGGCCGATACCGACCCCGACACCTTGGCGCCCAGGGCTTCCAGGCGCTCCTTGGCCGCATCGCGACTCATGGCCTCCAGGGTTCCGGTGAGCACCCAGGTCTGACCGGCGAAGGGTAATCCCTGTACAACCTGGCGCGTGCTTTCCCAATGCATGCCGAAGGCCTTGAGCTGGGCCTCGATGGCCAGCGCCTGGGCGACGTTGTCCGCCTCGGCGAAGTACTCGCGCAGCCCCTGCTTGGCCCGCTCGTTGAGGCCGGACAGGGTCTTGAAGGTCAACCAGTCCTGGGAGCCTTCGATCAGCGCCGCGAGCGTGGGAAAGGCCGTGGCCAGGGTCTTGGCGCCGGTCTTGCCCAGATAGGGAATGTGCAACTGGTCGAGGAAGTCGGCGAAGGTGGCATAGCCGGAGAATTCGGCGTGCACCTCACCCTCGTCGGCCAGCTCGATACCATTGGCCAGCAGCGCTTCCAGGACGTCTTGGTTGTGCGCAGACTGAAAGAAGTTATGGATCTCGAAGGCCACCTCTGGCCCGATGTCCGGCAGGTAGACCAGCACCTCGGGCAGGGCCTCGCGGATGCGCTGCAGACTGCCCAGGGCGCGCGCCAGGCGCTTGGCGGTCTCCTCGCCCACCTCGGGGATGCCCAGCGCGAAGATGAAGCGTGCCAACGCCGGCTGGCGGCTGGCCTCGATGGCGGCCAGCAGGTTGCGACTGGACACCTCGGCGAAGCCTTCCAGTTCGACCACCTGCTCATAGGTCAGGGTGTAGAGATCGGCCGGCGACTTCACCAGCTCGCGGTCCACCAGTTGCTCGACGATGCGATCGCCCAGGCCGTCGATGTCCATGGCCCGCCGCGAGGCGAAATGAATGATCGCCTGTTTGAGCTGGGCCTGGCAGGCCAGCCGGCCAACGCAGCGATAGACCGCACCTTCGCTGACCGACTCCTTGCCCTTGCCGCGCTTGATCAGTTGGGTGCGCTCCACCGCCGAACCACACACGGGGCAATGGGTGGGGATCTCCACCGGCCGGGCATCCGCTGGCCGCCGCTCCGGTACCACCTGCATGATCTGCGGGATGACGTCCCCGGCGCGGCGCACGATCACGCTGTCGCCGATCATCACGCCCAGCCGCGCGATCTCGTCCATGTTGTGCAAGGTAGCGTTGGTCACGGTGACGCCGGCCACCTGTACCGGCTTGAGCCGGGCAACCGGGGTAATGGCCCCGGTGCGCCCCACCTGGAATTCGACATTGAGCAGTTCGGTCAGCTCTTCGCGAGCGGGAAACTTATGCGCCAGCGCCCAGCGCGGCTCGCGCGCGCGAAAACCCAGCTCGCCCTGCCAGTCGAGCCGGTTGACCTTGTAGACCACGCCGTCGATCTCGTAGGCCAGCGCATCGCGCCGCTGGCCGATGTCCTCGTAGTAGGCGCGGCAGCCTGACGCGCCCTGCACCTTGCGCAACTCGCGGCTGATGGGGATTCCCCATTCACGCAGCCGCTGCAGGATGTCGTACTGGGTGTCCGGCAGTGCCCCGCCCTCGACCCGCCCGAAACCGTAGCAGCAGAACTCCAGCGGACGTTGGGCGGTGATGCGCGAATCCAGCTGGCGCAGGCTGCCAGCGGCAGCGTTGCGCGGATTGGCGAAGGTCTTGCCGCCGCTTTCCATGGCCCGGGCATTGAGCGCCTCGAAGCCGCCGCGGGACATGAACACCTCGCCGCGCACCTCCAGCACCGCCGGCCAGCCCTCGCCTTGCAGGCGTAGCGGAACGTTGCGGATGGTGCGCACATTGGCGGTGATGTCTTCCCCGGTGGTGCCGTCGCCGCGGGTGGCGCCGCGGGTCAAGATTCCCGCCTCGTACAGCAGGCTGACCGCCAGGCCATCGAGCTTGGGCTCGCAGGTGTATTCGACGCCGGAATCCGGCCCGGCGAAGTCGGTCTCGCCGAATTCCTCGCGCAGGCGCTTGCCAACGCTGCGGTCGAAGTCCTGCAGATTCTCATCGGCGAAGGCGTTGCCCAGGCTGAGCATGGGCACCTCGTGGCGGATGGTGCCAAAGGCGGCCAGGGCCGCGCCGCTGACCCTCTGGGTGGGCGAGTCGGGCGTCACCAGCTCGGGATGCTCGGCCTCCAGCGTCTTGAGTTCGCCGAACAGCCGATCGTACTCGGCATCGGGCACGCTCGGTTCGTCCAGTACGTAGTAGCGGTAGTTGTGGGCGTCGATCTCGCTACGCAGGGCGGCGATGCGGGTGACGGCATCTTGGGCGTCGGTCATGGTGGTCTCTCACTGTCGCCACCCTAGGGGTGGCCCTGGCGCCACCAGCGGCGCCGCTACAAAGATTACAAACAAAAAGAGCAGCCGAGGCTGCTCTTGGTTCGCTCCGGCGCGATCAACGCTTGAGCATCAGGCTCTTGCGTTCGAAGTCGACGATACGCTGGCGGTAGTGTTCGATGGTCTGGGCGGTCATGACGCTGCGCTGCTCGTCCTTCAACTCGCCATTGAGTTCGGACGACAGCTTGCGCGCCGCAGCGACCATCAGGTCGAAGGCCTGCTTGGGATGGCGCGGACCGGGCAGACCCAGGAAGAAGCTCACCGCCGGGGTGTGGAAGTCGTCGATGGCATCCAGATCGAAGGTGCCCGGACGCACGGCGTTGGCCATGGAGAACAGCACCTCGCCATTGCCCGACATGCTCTCGTGGCGATGGAAGATGTCCATGTCGCCAAATCTCAGCCCGCTTTCGAGGATGTTCTGCAGCAGTGCCGGACCGGAGAAGCCCTTCTCGTCACGAGAGATGACATTGATCACCAGCACCTCGTCCACCGGCGCCATGGCCGCCTGACTATTGTTGCTGCTGACGGGCTCGCTGACCGACTCACGCTCGGGCGCCTTGCTGCTCAGCGGCTTTTCCTTGCGCGGCTTGTCGCGACCACGGGTCACGACTTCATCGGAATCGGCGGCCAGGCCTGCCAGGCTTTCATCGCTGGACAGATCGAAGCTGTCGGCACTGGGTTCTTCACGGCGTTCTTCACGGCGCTTGCGCTGCGTGGAGCGCGGTGGCGTCGGCTCGCCCGGATCGTCCAGGGATGGCTCCTTGGGTTCTACCACCCGCGTCGGACCGACGATTTCCGGATCCTCGTCCTCGTTTTCCGGCTGATTGTTCAACGACTGGTCAAGTTTGAACTTGAGCTTGCCCTTGCCGCTCATGCGACGCCAACCATCGAACAGAATACCGGCGATGACGATGACGCCGATGATGATCAGCCACTCGCGCAGACCCATATCCATGAAAAAGACATACCCCTGTGAAAATAATGGACCGACACCCGTCGGGAAACTTTGGAAAGTCGACGCTTGCGAGGTCTTTCCAAAACCTCCGAAACCTACGCCAAGTCAGTGTTCTTCTTAGCTTTTTCCACTTACCGCTAGCGCGGCCATAAGCTAGCACGACTATTGCCAACTTTACACCGCCAAGCCGCGAGGCTGTGGGGCATTAGGCATCGACCATGGCCACGGCCTCTTCCACATCCACCGCCACCAGCCGCGAACAGCCCGGTTCATGCATGGTCACACCCAGCAACTGATCGGCCATCTCCATGGCGATCTTGTTGTGCGTGATGTAAATGAACTGCACCTTCTCCGACATGCTCTTGACCAAGCGGGCATAACGGCCGACGTTGGCGTCATCCAGGGGTGCATCCACTTCATCGAGCATGCAGAACGGCGCCGGATTCAACTGGAAGATGGCAAATACCAGAGCCAGCGCCGTCAGCGCCTTTTCACCGCCCGACAACAAATGGATAGTGCTGTTCTTCTTGCCCGGCGGACGCGCCATGATCGCAACCCCGGTATCGAGTAAATCTTCCCCGGTAAGTTCCAGGTAGGCACTGCCGCCACCGAAAACTTTTGGGAACAAGGCCTGCAGGCCGTGATTGATCTGGTCGAAGGTATCCTTGAAGCGATTGCGGGTTTCCCGGTCGATCTTGCGGATGACGCTTTCCAGGGTCTCCAACGCTTCCACCAGATCGGCGTTCTGGGCGTCCAGATAGGTCTTGCGCTCGGCCTGCTGCTGATATTCGTCGATGGCCGCCAGGTTGATCGGTCCAAGCCGGCCGATCCGCGCCGCGACGGCTTCCAGCTGCTCCTCCCAGGCTGCCTCGCTGGCCTCCGCCGGCAGGGTCGCGATCACCGTCGGCAGGTCATAGCCATCAGCCGCCAACTGCTCGGCGAAGCCGCTGCGCCGGGTCGCCAAGCCCTGCCATTCCAGGCGATGCTGCTCCAACTGGCCGCGCAGCAGCGTCGCCTGCTGTTCCGCCTGCAGCCGCCGCCGCTCGAAATCGCGCAACTCCCGATCGGCATCTTCCAGCGCCAGGCGCGCCGTGCGCATTTCCTCGTCCACCTGCAGACGTCGCCCCAGCAACTCTTCCAGGCGCAGGCGTAATTCATCGAGGGGCTCGCCGCCTTCCTCCAGGTTGAGATTGAGCTGCTCGCAGCGCTCGCCGAGGCGTGCGGTCTGCAACTCCAGCCGCTCCAGCGCCTGGAAGGTCGACTGACGCTGGGCTCTCAGGGTGGTCAGCCGCACCGTCAGCTGATGCAGTTGTTCCTGAGCCTGGCGCTGGCGCTGGCGCGCCGCTTCCACCGCCTGCCGATGACGATCGCGCTGTTCCTGCAATAGCGCGCGCTGCTCGGTATCCACGGCCATGGCGTCGAGGGCGTCCTGCAGGCGCAACCGGCATTCACCCAACTCCTCCTGCTCACGCGCCAATTGTTGCTCGACGTCCTGGAGATCGGCCTCCAGTTGCTGCCGACGGATGCTCAGCTGCTCGGCCCGTGCCTGCTGGGCAGAGAGCTGGGCACGGGATTCGGCCAGCCGCTGCTGCTCCTGCTGTTGGCGACGGCGGGCATCTTCACGTTCGCTTTCCAGACGTTGCTGGGCCGCGCGACGATCCTCCAGTCGCTCCTCCTGAAGGGCGAGCGCCTCGCTCAGCTCCAGGCGTCGCGCCTGCAACTCCTCCAGTTCGCGGCCGCGGGCCAGGACACTGCCTTCGGCCGCCTGAGCACGACGCACACGTAGGAAATGCCGGGAGACCCAGTAGCCCTCCGGCGTGATCAGACTCTGCCCTGGTGCCAAGGCCGGCCGCCGCGCCAGCGCCTCGTCGTAACTGTTCGCGATCAGCACCTGCCCCAGCCAGGGCGACAGGTCGCGCGGCGCCTGCACCTGCTCCAGCAGGCTGCCGGCGGCGACCGGCAGCGAGCCGGGCAGCGCCAGATTCAAGGCACCGCTGGCGAAGGTAGCGAGACGCAGAGGCGCCAGGTCATCCAGGCAGACCGCCTGCAGATCGCTGCCGAGGACGGTCTCCACCGCCAGCTCCCAACCGGGGGTGACCTGGACATCGTCCGCCAGCTGTGGCGCCTGAGTGAGACCCTCGGCCTCGAGCCACTGGGCCGCGCCGGTATCGGGTGCCAGGGCCGCCTGCTGTAGGGCTTCCAGCGAGGCAATGCGGCCTTCGAGGCGCTGCAATTCGCCCTGGCGCTGACTCTGCTCGCCTGCCAACCCCAGCAGTTCTTCGCGTAGTCGCTGCAGGCCTTCGACGACCTGCAATTCCTGTTCGGCCAAACCCTCCAGCAGCAACTCGTCCTCGGCGATCTGCTCTTCCAGCATGACCAGACGCTCGGAAGGCCCGTCCTCGCCCAGCAGAGTGCGTTCATCACGCAGCCGGCGCTGCCGGTCCATGCCGCGCTCCAGGCTCTGCTCCAGCGAGCGGATGCGCGCCTGCTGCACATCGGCCTCCCGTTGCGGCTCGATACTCGCCGCGCTGAGCGCTTCCCAGCGTTGCTGCCAGTCCGCCAGGGCCAGCTCCGCCTCTTCCAGCGCGGCACCGCCCTCCTCGCCCAACTCACGTGCCGCCTCCTCCTCGGGTTCGAGCATCGCCAGCTCTTCCTCGAAGGTGGCGAGCAGCACCCGGTCGTGCTCCAAATGGGATTCGGCCTCGCTACGGGCCTGTTCGGCTTCGCGCAGATCGTCCTGCAACTGACGCTGGCGCTGCTGACCGTGTTGGATGGTCTGCTCCAGGCGGGCGATGTCACCACCCAGGGAGTAGAAGCGACCCTGCACCAGGTTGAAGGCTTCGCTCAATTCATGATGGCCATCGCGCAGTCTTTCGATGCCGGCGTCCGCCTGGCGCTGTTCGGCGGTCAGGGCTTCGAGGGCCGTCTCCTGGTCGCGGATGACCTTTTCGCGCTGCTCGACGCGGCCATCCAGCTCGCGCCAGCGCACCGCCTGCAACTGCGCCTTGAGTTGCCGTTCCTCCTGCTTGAAGGCCTGGAAGCGCTCGGCCGACTGCGCCTGGCGATGCAGCCGTTCCAGCTGCCGCTCCAGCTCCTCGCGCAGGTCGGTGAGGCGGGCGAGGTTCTCCTGGGTGCGGCGAATGCGATTCTCGGTCTCGCGCCGCCGCTCCTTGTACTTGGAGATGCCCGCGGCCTCCTCGATGTAGTGCCGCAGATCCTCCGGGCGCGCCTCGATCAACTTGGAGATCATCCCCTGCTCGATGATCGAATAGCTGCGCGGCCCCAGGCCGGTGCCGAGGAAGATATCGGTGATATCCCGCCGGCGGCACTTGGTGCCGTTGAGGAAATAGGTGTTCTGGCCCTCGCGGGTCACCCGGCGGCGGATGGAGATCTCCGCGTAGCTCGCGTATTCGCCCACCAGGGTGTGGTCGGAGTTGTCGAAGATCAGCTCGATGGAGGCCTGGGATACCGGCTTGCGACTGTTGGAGCCATTGAAGATGACGTCCGTCATCGACTCGCCACGCAGATTCTTGGCCGAGCTCTCGCCCATCACCCAGCGTACGGCGTCGATGATGTTCGACTTGCCGCAACCGTTGGGACCGACCACCGCTGCCATGTTGCTCGGGAAATTCACCGTCGTCGGATCGACGAAGGATTTGAATCCCGCCAGCTTGATCGACCTCAACCGCATATCAGGAGCCCTTGTTCACCGCGCCGTGCCCAACCGCAGGCGAAAGGGCGAAAGTCTACCATTGGCGGCCACGACTGCCGTCGCTGAGCATGAGCTTATTTCCAGCCGTTCTGCACGCCGCCGGGGCGACAGGCTATAGTCCTGCACCCCCAATCGCAGGATGCCCCCATGAAGATCCTTCGCTTCACCCTGCTCGCCGCCGCCCTGGCGGCCAGCGCCAAGGCCCTCGCCGCGCCGCCGCTGCTCAACGTCTCCTACGACGTCATGCGTGACTTCTACAAGGACTACAACCCGGCCTTCCAGGCACACTGGAAAGCCGAGCACGGCGACACGCCGGTGATCCAGATGTCCCATGGCGGCTCCAGCAAGCAGGCCCGCTCGGTCATCGACGGCCTGCAGGCCGATGTCATCACCATGAATCAGGCCACCGACATCCAGGCCTTGGCTGATCGCGGCCTGGTGCCCAAGGACTGGGAAACCCGCCTGCCCGATCGCAGCGCGCCCTTCACCTCGGCCACGGTGCTCATCGTGCGCCAGGGCAATCCCAAGGGCATCCATGGCTGGTCCGATCTGCTCAAGGACGGCGTCCAGGTGATCGTGCCCAATCCCAAGACCTCCGGGAACGGTCGCTACACCTACCTCTCCGCCTGGTCCTACGCCCTGCGCCAACCGGGTGGTGACGAGCAGAAGGCCCGCGACTTCGTCGCCGAGCTGTTCAAGCACGTGCCCATCCTGGATACCGGCGGTCGCGCCGCCACCACCACCTTCATGAAGAATCAGCAGGGCGATGTCCTGGTGACCTTCGAGAACGAAGCCGAGATGATCGCCCGGGAATTCGGCCGGGGCGGCTTCGAGGTGGTCTACCCGAGCATCTCGGTGCAGGCCGAGCCGCCGGTGAGCGTGGTCGACAGTGTCGTCGACAAGAAAGGTACTCGCGCCGAGGCCGAGGACTACCTCAGGTATCTCTGGTCCGAAGAAGGCCAGAAGATCGCCGCGGACAACTTCCTGCGCCCGCGCAACGCCCAGGTCCTGGCGCAGTACGCCGACCGCTTTCCCAAGCTCGAACTGATCGATGCGCAAAAGGAATTCGGTCCCTGGAGTGGCATCCAGAAGACCCACTTCGCCGATGGCGGCGTCTTCGACCAGATCTATACGCCTCAATAGGACGCTCGCGCCCGGCTTGGTGCCGGGCCTCTGACCGACATAAAAGCCGCGCACACAAAAACACCGCCCTTAGGCGGTGTCTTTGTTTATTTGGAGCGGGAAACGAGACTCGAACTCGCGACCCCGACCTTGGCAAGGTCGTGCTCTACCAACTGAGCTATTCCCGCAATGTGGCGTCCCCTAGGGGACTCGAACCCCTGTTACCGCCGTGAAAGGGCGGTGTCCTAGGCCACTAGACGAAGGGGACGAAACCTCTTTCCGCA